>NZ_CP045652.1:4014145-4322926 GCF_009557615.1 Sphingobacteruim zhuxiongii | reverse complement strand
AAAAAGGTAAAAAAAAACTAATTCATTTATTCTCAGTATTTTAATTGTAATTTTTCTGCTTTTTTCGGTTTACAAAAGAGGACAAATTTAGTTTTCAACACATTGAAAATACCTCCATTGAAAGACAATTTTTTAAAGGGAAAATTAAGTTGGAGTTTTTGAGTGTGGAAAACTTTTAATAAAAAAAGAAGCCTTATGGCTTCTCTTCTTTGTTCTATTAAAGTTTCTGTAAAACCTTAAAAATGATAGCAATTATCCTACCAAACTTTCGGTTTTTATTCCGGTGGTTAATTTTCTAACAGCAGCTTCAATGCCTGTAGCATCATATCCACAGATCTGCCACAATTCTTGTTGTTCTCCATGCTCTACGATCGTATCTGGAATACCTAATCTTGTAACATCCGCATCGTATTGATTCTCGGACATAAACTCTATGACGGCAGATCCAATTCCCCCAGGAAGACAACCATCTTCTACAGTGATAACTTTTCTATATTTCTTAAACACCTCATGAAGTAATTCAGTATCTAAGGGTTTCGCAAACCTTAAGTCGTAATGTGCTGGATGAATCCCGTCTTCTGAAAGTTTCTGAATTGCTTTGCTTGCTTCATTACCAATGTGTCCAAAAGTAAGAATTGCAATCTCCTCTCCATCACAAACCTTTCTACCTTTACCTATTGTTAATTCTTTAAAAGGATGCTTCCAATCAGGCATCACTCCATTTCCTCTTGGATATCTAATAACAAACGGACCCTTGTCAGGAAGCTGTGCCGTATACATTAGATTACGAAGTTCCTCTTCATTCATAGGCGATGATACAACCAAATTAGGCACACAACGCATAAATGCGATATCATATGCACCATGGTGTGTTGGACCGTCAGCCCCTACCAATCCAGCTCTATCCAAGCAAAAAACAACATTTAAGTTCTGTAGAGCAACATCATGAATAACTTGATCATAAGCGCGCTGCATAAAGGATGAATAGATATTACAGAATGGTACTAATCCTTGTGCCGCTAAACCCGCACTGAATGTAACAGCGTGTTGTTCAGCAATACCGACATCAAATGCGCGGTTTGGCATCGCTTTCATCATTATATTCATTGATGAACCACTCGGCATTGCTGGGGTAATCCCCATAATCTTATCATTAGACTCCGCTAGCTCAACAAGCGTATGTCCAAAAACATCTTGATATTTTGGTGGTTGAGGTTTATCAGGAACACTCTTTTTTATTTCACCTGTAATCTTATCAAAAAGACCAGGCGCATGCCATTTTGTTTGATCTTTCTCCGCTAAGGCATAACCTTTACCTTTCACTGTAACAACATGCAACAACTTAGGACCATTGATATGTTTTAGATCTTCAATCGTTTTAACTAATTTGTTTACGTCATGACCATCAACAGGTCCGAAATAACGGAAATTTAAAGACTCAAAAAGATTGGAGTTTTTTAGCAGGGTTCCTTTAATGCTCTGTTCAAGTTTCTTTGCCCATCCGTATGCATTTGGGCCATTCTTAGAGATTTTTGATAAAACAGACACTAAATCATCACGAAACTTATTGTAGCTCTTAGATGTCGTAATACTTGTTAAATACTCTTTCATAGCTCCTACATTAGGATCTATGGACATACAGTTATCATTTAAGATTACTAAGAGATTTGATTTTTCGATTCCTGCGTGGTTTAAAGCTTCAAAAGCCATACCGCCGGTTAAAGCTCCATCACCAATAATCGCCACATGTTGACGATCAGTCTCTCCTTTATATTCGGATGCTACAGCCATACCTAATGCCGCAGAAATTGAAGTTGAGGAGTGACCAACACCAAAGGAGTCATATTCGCTTTCTGAGCGCTTTGGAAAGCCCGATAACCCGCCAAAAATTCTATTCGTATGGAAATTTTCTCTACGCCCTGTAAGTATCTTATGACCATATGCTTGATGTCCAACATCAAATAATATCTGATCATAAGGAGTATTTAAAGCATAGTGTAAAGCCACCGTTAATTCAACAACGCCTAAACTTGCCGCAAAATGTCCGCCATTAACGGATACAATATCAACAATATATTGTCTAAGTTCTTTGCAAACCTGCTCGAGATCAGCTTCTTTTAAATTCCTTAGATCTGTTGGAAATTGTATTTTCTTTAATAGCTCTCCTGCTTCTACCTGCATAACTTGAAAAATTTCAAAATAAGATACAAAGTAACAATTTATTCTTTTAACTGTGGAATATATATACAATTTTATCGAGGATATTGTTTCTCCAAATCCTCAAAAATCAATAAGATTAAGGATTAAATCCTTATTTTTGATTATTCTATGGAGGCAACGAACTACGAAATTAAGTTAGCCCAATTCGAGGGGCCATTTGACTTATTACTTTTCTTTATTGAACGAGATGAGTTGAATATTCACGATATCCCTATTTCAAAAATTACGGATGATTTCCTAGCCTACATACAACATATGCAGGCGCTAAATATTGAATTAGCTAGTGAATTTATATTTGTAGCATCGACTTTGATGCGTATCAAAGCTAAGATGTTATTACCTCGTCCTGAGCTTGATGAAAATGAGAATGAAATTGACCTAAAAAAGGAATTAGTTCAAAAACTATTGCTATATAAGCAATTTAAGGAAGTATCTGAGGAGTTTAAAGTATTGGAAGAGAACCGCTCGATGCATTATGAGCGTGGAAACATAACACATGACCTCAAGATTTCTTCTAAGTCTATCCGCAATACAGAAGAGGAACTCTCATCATTTACCCTTTATCGATTAATGATGGTATACGAACGGATGATGTACAACTATACCCATAGAATCCGTGAGGTAAAACATACCGTAGTTAAATACCCGTATACTATTGAACAACAGAAAAAAGCAATAGCTGAGCTAATAGAACTCAATAATACATTAGATTTTTCTGCGATAGCTAAAAACTCAGAAAATAAGGTACAGTTCGTTTATAACTTCCTAGCTGTGCTTGAAATGTTACAGCAAAAACTATTGGATATAGAAGTCGGATTAGGTTATAATAACTTCTTCATCAATAAGAAAGTATCTTAATCTTTTTTAAACTGGTTTCCTATTTGCTTTTTCACTTCATCTTTATCCCTAAGTTTATTAAGGCTATTTAGAAGATAATTATATTGTTCACTAACGTCCATAAAACGAATAGCTTTCACTGCTTCGAATCCCGCTTGTAAAGCATAAGTACTCTTAACTGCAAATGAATCTATTAGTTTGTTTAATGGCTCATCGGACAAGTATTCATCTACAATTCCAAATTCTTTTGCTTCAGCAGTAGAAAACGCTTCCGCTTTTAAACAGATTTGAAGTGCTTTCTTTTCGGGCATAACGCGTAATAAACCTGCTAAAACCTGAAATGGAAAGATTCCCAAGTTAACTTCTGGCAACTTAAAATTAAGATTTTCCTTAGCAAAAACGTATGTACAACCTAATAGGAATAAAAAACCACCAGCAATTACATCACCCTCAACGACCGCAATACTTGGCTTACTGAATTTATCAAAAACTTCTCCAAGAGAAATCTGCTTATTCTCTATTTGTGTATTCAAAATATCAAGACTTGGGTCTTGATAGGTTTTTAAATCCATCCCTGCACAGAATATGGGACCATTTGCTCGAATGACAACTAATTTTATAAGCTCGTCTTCTTCCGCATTGCTTAAAGCATGCGCGATCTCATTTACCATTGTTGGAGTAAATGCATTTCGCTTTGCCTCCCTATCCAATGTTAACGTGAAGACATATCCCTCTTTGTTCGTTTTTATAAAATTATAATTCATTGCGAATTAAGTCTTGAAATCCGTTCATTAATAACTGTACTTGATTATAGGCCCCTTTTTGAAACCGATCGACTAATAATTCGGTTGGAATATTTCCTACCAATTCATCCTTTGCAAAAGGACAGCCACCATAACCTAAAATAGCTCCTTCAAATTGCCTACAACCTGCCTCATAGGCAGCATCTACTTTTAGCAAAGCACTTTCTACCTGACTATGTAAATGTACGCTGAAATTATTATCTGGGAAGTCATTAGCTAATTTCCGAAAAAGACTAGAAACCGAAGATGGGGTAGCTTCACCAGTCGTATCAGCGATAGAGAATCGTTCTACACCAATCTCTTTTAAGGACCCTATCCAATCACTCACTAGCTCTAGGCTCCAATCGTCTCCATAGGGATTTCCAAAAGCCATCGATATATATACTACTAACTCCTGATTGTTTTTACCATGTATAATATCGAGGATGCCTTGCACGTTAGTGAAGGCCTCCTCGATACTAGAGTTTGTATTTCTTTGTTGAAAGGTTTCCGATATCGAGAAAGGATAACCTAGATAATCTATTTGTGAAAGCTCAGTAGCAGTTTGCGCGCCTCGTTCATTCGCTATAATAGCTAATAACTTAACATCGTCAGTTTTTTCTAATCCATCCAATACCATTCTAGTATCACTCATTTGTGGTACTGCTTTCGGTGACACAAAACTTCCAAAATCTATACAATCAAACAACTTACTTTTGATCAATAGATTTATATAATTGATTTTACGTTGTGTATCAATTGGATACTTTATCCCCTGAATCGCATCACGGGGACAATCTACCAAACTTACAAATGGATTATTATTATTCAACATCTTTCTTAATTTCTCTTGCTATTACCATCCGTTGAATCGAACTCGTTCCTTCTCCAATCGTACATAATTTCGCATCTCTAAAGTATTTCTCAGCAGGGAAATCTTTGGTAAAACCATATCCTCCCAATATCTGTACACCCTCATTTGAAACTTCAACGGCTGTTTCCGATGCGAACAGCTTCGCCATCGCACCTTCTTTAGTAACCTTTTTACCCTGATCTTTTAAAGATCCAGCATTTCGAATCAACAACTCGGAAGCCTCAATCTTTGTTGCCATATCTGCTAAGGTAAAACCAACAGCTTGAAAATCAAAGATCTTGGTATTAAATTGTTCGCGTTCATTAGCATATTTCAAGGCACATTCATAAGCGCCTCTCGCAATCCCCAAGGAAAGAGCGGCAATAGAGATTCGACCGCCATCTAATAACTTTAGCGCCTGCACAAATCCATCACCAACTTCTCCTATCAACTGATTTTTGTGTATTCTACAATTATCAAAGAATAAAGATCCTGTTTCTGAGGCTCTCATCCCTAGTTTATCCATTTTAGCTCCAGCGGTAAATCCAGGAGTTCCTTTCTCTACAATAAATGCGGATATTCCTTTTTTATCACCTTTTTCACCTGTGCGTGCCATAACGACAGCAACATCACCACTAATAGCATGTGTAATAAAGGTTTTATCGCCATTTAAAAGAAAATAATCTCCATCTGCGACTGCCGTTGTATTCATCCCGCCAGCATCAGAACCAGATCCAGGTTCCGTTAAACCCCAAGCACCAATCCATTCCCCACTTGCCAATCGCGGTAGGTAACGTTGCTTTTGCTCTTCATTTGCAAAAGACAAAATATGATTTGTACATAAAGAGTTATGTGCTGCTACTGATAGGCCAATAGAGCCACATACTTTTGAAATTTCATCAAGTATACTAATGTATTCTTGATAGCTTAAACCAGAACCACCGTACTGCTCAGGAACCAAAATTCCCATGAAACCATGCTCACCTAATTTTTTAAACAAGTCAACAGGGAAAGTCTGCGCTTGATCCCACTGCATAACAAAGGGCTTAATATGATTGAGGGCAAAATTTCGAGCGCTCTCTTTGACAAGCATTAACTGCTCATCCGAACTAACTGGAAACATAATTTTATTTTATTTTAGTTTATATTTGGGTTTCAATCTTTTTTACAAAGATTATAAAAAACAAATTATATTTTATGATATTTATAAAATAAAGTTCTTTTAACCATTATAAATTTACATTATTTTAATACCAATATGCAGGCTTTAATTCATGAACTTCGCAGAAAAAAAGAAAATCTACTGTTAGGTGGAGGTTTAGATAAAATTCAAAAACAACGTGAAAAGGGTAAAATGTCCGCCTGGGAAAGGATCATTTATCTTTTAGATGAAAATTCGTCCTATACTGAAATCGGCATCTTCGCAGGAGAGGGTCAATATAAAGAACACGGTGGCTGTCCTAACGCGGGTGTTGTAGTTGTCCTCGGTTATGTCAAAGGCCGATTATGTATTGTTGTATCAAATGATGCAACCGTAAAAGCTGGAGCTTGGTTTCCAATAACGTGTAAGAAAAACCTAAGAGCCCAAGAAATTGCGATGGAAAATAACCTACCAATTATCTATTTAGTAGACTCCGCTGGTGTTTATCTACCGCTGCAAGATGAAATATTTCCAGATAAAGAACATTTTGGTAGAATCTTTAGAAACAATGCGAAGATCTCAGCGATGGGTATTCCTCAAATAGCAGCAATTATGGGTTCTTGCGTTGCTGGTGGGGCTTATTTACCTATTATGTCAGACTATGCATTGATAGTGGAGGGTACAGGGTCCGTATTTTTAGCAGGCTCCTATTTAGTAAAATCGTCTATTGGTGAATCAATCGATAATGAAACTTTAGGAGGTGCTTCTACACATTCTGAAATCTCTGGTGTCACAGATAATAAATACCCAAACGATGAATCCTGTTTAGATGCTATAAAGAATATTGTAGATAAATTTGGAGCTAGTCCAAAAGCCTTATTCTCGAGAATTGAACCTGTTGCTCCAGAGTATTCAATAAACCAATTATATGACTACTTTCCCGAAGACCGTTTAAAGCCTTATAACATGTTAGAGGTTTTGAAGAGTATTGTCGATAAGGGAAGTCTTGAGGAGTATAAAAAAGATTACGGAAAGACATTAATTTGTGCGCTAGCTCGTGTTGATGGCTGGGCAGTAGGCATTGTGGCTAATCAAAGAGAAGTGGTAAAAGCGAAGAAACCAGGGAACTCTACTGAAATGCAAATGGGAGGAGTAATATATTCTGATTCAGCTGATAAAGCCGCTCGATTTATTATGAACTGTAATCAGCAAAAAATACCGCTGGTTTTCTTCCAAGATATATCTGGATTTATGGTTGGCTCGAGAGCTGAGCATGGTGGAATTATCAAAGACGGTGCAAAAATGGTAAATGCAATGGCCAATTCTGTGGTACCTAAATTTACCTTTATCCTTGGTAATAGTTATGGCGCAGGAAATTATGCTATGTGTGGCAAAGCATATGATCCAAGATTAATATATGCTTGGCCAACTGCCAAGATAGCTGTAATGAGTGGAGCATCGGCAGGCAAAACATTATTACAAATACAAGAGGCCACACTAAAATCTAAAAATATTACGCTTAGTGAAGAGGATAAAAACAAATTACTGAACGATATTGAGCAAAAATATAACGAACAGCTCAGTCCATATTATGCTGCATCCCGACTATGGGTAGATGGCGTTATTGATCCCGCAGAGACTCGTAAAATAATATCGATGGGTATTGAAGCAGCAACGCATAATCCCAATATTCAAGATTATAAATTAGGCGTTATTCAAACCTAGAATACATACTATATTACAAGTTAATTAAGATAAATTATCAACTAATATTAGATAAAATAAAAACCTTATAATTATCATATTACACGATCATTATCTTAGATATTATAACTATTAAAGATCTAATAATCAATTAAAAAAAAGACAATTGATTATTAGATCTATACAATTAATATTATTAATAAATATCTATAAGATATTATTTTATCCATTCTAAAATTCATCAATTTTAACTGGATATACAAAACAATAGAACTCAAAAATAGAACGATAAACTTTCAGTAAAAACAATAGGACTTCCGTAGCTTAAAACCCTTAAAAACTAAATACAGAAACGGTTATACTTTAATAAACACTATTGCTTATATTTGATAACCAAATTATTAACTATTGAGCTGGAAGGAATTAGTAAAGTCTGCTGAATCTCTGTTGGAAGAATTGAGCAAACAAGATAGTCGTCTTTTTAATGATAATATAGCACTAAAGTTAGATAGCTATTACTTCATTTTGGACTGTGTAAACACCAAAATAGTTTCTTTTTCAGAGGACTTCAATCGAGTATTGGGATATGATACAAACCTATTTACGATGGAAGATTTCTTTGGAATTATTCATCCAGAAGATCTACCTACTTTTATTTCCCATGAAAAATTAGCACTTAAATTCTGTTTAAATACACCTTTAGCCAAACAAACGAGATTTAAGATAGTCCATGATTATCGGGTTAGAAAAAAATCTGGATCTTATATCCGCGTGATGCAGCAAACTGTTGCTTACGAGCTAAATGATGCCTGCGTTTTAAAAACGTTGATTCAACATATCGATATTTCTACGATTAAGACTACGCTCGAATCTGAATTACACTTTATAGATATCGAAGGCTTGGAATCTGTTTATAACGTACAGGAAGAAAATGTATTAAGTAGCCCTCAAAAATTCCAATTAACTAAAAGGGAATTAGAAATACTCGCCTTATTAGATCAAGCGTACAATTCAGAACAAATAGCTGAGAAGCTTTTTATTAGCATTCATACAGTCAGAACACATCGAAAAAATTTATTGCATAAAACTTCATGTGATAACACCATAGATCTATTGAAAAAAGTAAAGAATATGAAATTAATTTAGTGATTAATGATAAAAAAAGCCGCTTAGAAATATTACTAAGCGGCTTTTTAAAAATATTACGATTCTTAATATCTATGAAAACGCATTCCATCCCTGAGCTTTTAGCTCATGTACGTTTCCAGATTTAGAAATTAATTGCTTTCCTTCGCTTTCAGCTGTCATATAACCAATAATAGAAATATCCAACTGATTTTTAACTTTGTCATATTCGCTTTGAGGAACAGTAAAAAGAAGCTCATAATCTTCCCCGCCACTAAGTGCGCAAACTGTAGGATCTAATCCAAATTCTCTGGCAGTTTCGTAGGTCATAGGATCAATTGGAATCTTCTCTTCAAAAAGCTTACAACCTAATTTAGAGGCATCGCAAATATGAAATAAATCAGAAGCTAAGCCGTCAGAAATATCCATCATAGCGTTAGGTTTCACGTTTAAGAAACGAAATAATTCGATGACATCTCGGCGTGCTTCCGGCTTCAACTGACGCTCAACAATATAGTCTTTACCTTCTAGATCAGGCTGAATATTAGGGTTTTCCAAGAAAATTTGCTTCTCTCTTTCCAGTAGTTGTAAACCTACATATGCGGCTCCTAAATCACCAGAAACACAAATTAAATCACCCTCCTTTGCACCAGAACGGTAGGCTATCTCAGCTTCTTTAGCATAACCAATACTTGTAACAGATATAACAAGTCCCTGGGAAGAAGTCGATGTATCTCCACCTATAAGATCTACATTGAATTTCTCACAAGCGATCAAAGCTCCTTGGTATAATTCTTCTATTGCTTCTAAAGGAAATTTTGAAGACATTCCAATAGAAATAGTCACTTGAGAAGCAATTCCATTCATCGCGTAGATATCCGATAAATTAACTTGTACTGCCTTATATCCCAAATGTTTAAGTGGGACATAACGAAGATCAAAATGTACGTTTTCTAGCAATAAATCCGTAGAAATTAGGGTTTTATATTCCTTAAAATCTAATACAGCAGCATCGTCACCAATCCCTTTAACTGAGGATTCATTTTTTAGCTCAATATGACTGGTTAGATGTTTTATTAATCCAAACTCGCCTAATTCACTGAGGTTTGTTTTTTCTTTATTATCGAACATATATTTTCTTATAAACCTAACTTCGCTGAAATTTCTAACATTCTCTCAATTGGCTTCTGCGCTCGAGCAATAATATCCTCTGGAAGAATAATTTCTGGTTGCTCATAGTAAAGACAATTATATAGCTTTTCCAACGTATTTAATTTCATGTGAGGACAATCATTACATGCGCACATATTGTTTGGTGGCGCAGGTATAAAAGTCTTCGAAGGGCTAGACTTCTGCATTTGGTGAAGAATTCCCGATTCGGTAGCTACAATGTAGGTATCTGTAGGATCTTCAATCGTATATTTCAACATCCCAGAAGTTGAACCAATATAATCAGCTTGCGCTAAAATATGATCTTCACATTCTGGATGCGCAATAAATTTAGCATGAGGATACTCTTGTCGCAAAGCATCAATTCGCTCTTGAGAAAAAATCTCATGAACCATACAAGCACCATTCCATAAGACCAGATCTCTACCGGTTTTTTTCTTTACGTAAGCCCCTAAGTTACGATCAGGTCCGAATATTATCTTTTGATCAGCTGGTAAACTTTCTACAATTTGAACAGCGTTGCTAGACGTACATACGATATCCGACAATGCTTTTAATTCAGCTGTACAGTTCACATAGGTGATAACCAAATGGTCTGGATATTTTTCTTTAAATTTTGCGAATAGATGTGGTGGACAACTATCAGATAACGAACATCCAGCTTTTAAATCCGGAAGAAGAACCTTTTTTGAAGGAGAAAGTATCTTTGCTGTTTCCGCCATGAAATGAACTCCAGCAAATACAATCACGTCTGCATCAGTTTTCGCTGCTTGTTGAGACAGCCCTAAACTATCTCCAATATAATCTGCAAGATCTTGAATTTCAGAATCTTGATAGTAATGTGCTAGGATAACAGCATTCTTTTCCTTTTTCAATCGATTGATTTCAGCGACTAAATCAATCGTCGGATCAACTGCAACATCAATAAATCCTTTTGCCGAAAGGTCTTGTTCAAAACTTGTGTTCATTTGCTTTTCTAAGTAAACTGATTTCTTTGACTCATCAATAGCACAAAAGTAAAGAAAGAAATCGAAACGAAATCCACATTCCCTTTTTTCAATAAATCATAATATTTTATATAAAAGAGAATCTTGTTGTTTATTAGTGTGTGGAAAATGGGGATAAGTTTAGAATTTTCAGTTTTATTTCTTCGTTATTATGTGTTTTTCCACATTTTCTCCACAGTATTTTAGGGCTTAAGTCCTGATTTACAATTCTTATTTTTTTCCGGCTTTATTTTTTCCATATTTTATTGTGAGTTTTATTTCTGTGGAGAGTTGTTAATATATACGTGATATTCTCTTAATATTTCGGTAATACTTGTGTGTAAAAGATGTTGAATGTGGAATAATAAATAGTTTTCAATTTTAATTCACTTCTTATTTACATGTTTTGCACATTATTTGTTAATTTGTTGATTCCTAATTAGAATAATAGTTGATTATACATGCTGGATAGAAAAGTAGATTTTTTGGTGGTAGGTTCTGGGATAGCAGGTTTGAGTTTTGCACTAAAAGCAGCGGCACTCGGAAAAGTCCTTATTGTTACGAAAGCCAATGAGGATGAGTCGAATACGAAATATGCGCAAGGTGGAGTTGCCGTTGTAACTGACGAGACTGACAGTTTTGAAAAGCATATTCAAGATACATTGATAGCGGGTGACGGTTTATGCGATCCACAAGTTGTGGAAAACGTGGTTAAAGAGGGGCCTGATCGCATTGCTGAGTTAATAGCTTACGGTACTTCCTTTGATAAAGAGGATTCTGGTGAGTTTGATTTGGCAAAAGAGGGCGGGCATTCCATGCATAGAATACTTCATTATAAGGATATTACGGGTTATGAGATTGAACGTGCCTTATTGGAAAAAATTCATGCTCATCCTAACATCGAAATATTGACTCATTATTTTGCTGTTGATTTAATTACTCAACATCATCTCGGGGAGCATGTGGATAAACGTTCTGAGAATATCACTTGTTTTGGTATTTATGCGCTAAATACGCTTACAAAGAATGTGGAAAAAGTGTTAGCAAAGGTAACATTAATGGCTACAGGTGGTGCAGGACATGTTTATTCTTCCACAACAAATCCAACAATTGCTACTGGTGATGGTATTGCTATGGTTTACCGAGCTAAAGGTAAAGTTCGAAATATGGAGTTTATACAATTTCATCCGACAGCTTTATATAACCCCCGAGAGTATCCCGCATTTTTGATTTCTGAAGCAGTCCGTGGATTCGGTGGTGTATTACGTAGGGCTAATGGTGACTCGTTCATGGAGGAGTATGATGAACGCGCTTCTTTAGCGCCTCGTGATATTGTAGCTCGCGCTATAGATGCAGAAATGAAGAAGTCTGGTCTAGATTATGTTTATTTAGATATTACACACCGTTCGAAGGCTGATATATTATCACATTTTCCTAATATCTATGAGAAGTGTTTGTCCGTAGGGATAGATATGACCAAGGATTTTATTCCTGTTTCTCCAGCTGCCCATTATTTATGCGGTGGAATTTTGGTTGATCAATTTGGCGCGACTTCTATAAAGAATCTATATGCATGTGGTGAATGCTCATCTACTGGGCTTCATGGTGCTAATCGTTTGGCATCCAATTCGTTACTCGAGGCTGCAGTTTATGCTCACCGTATTTTCTTAAATGCTAGTGCTATATTTTCCGGTTTAGATTTTCAAGATGGTATTCCGTCTTGGGACGAGTCGAATACTGCGTTGTCTAATGAGGATATATTAGTAACCCATAATCTCCGTGAAACACAGAAGCTGATGAGTGATTATGTAGGTATTGTGCGTTCTGATTTTAGACTGGAGCGGGCGATGCGTAGATTAGGTTTGCTGCATGAGGAGACGGAGTCTTTTTATAAGAATACAAAGTTATCCGTTAAACTGTGTGAATTAAGAAATGTTATTCAAGTGGCTTATTTAGTTGTTAAATCTGCTACACTTCGTAATGAAAGTAGAGGGCTGCATTATACGACAGATCATCCGAATCATGCGGATTTGCTAAAAGATACTGTTTTATAGTAATTTAAAGGGTTTATGGCTATTATTTTACCGGTTTTAGATAAATACCCTTCAATAGGGGAGGAGTGCTTTATAGCGCCTAATTCTACCATTGTGGGAGATGTTCATATCAGTGCCCATTGTTCTGTTTGGTTTAATGCCGTGATACGCGGAGATGTGAACTATATTAGAATAGGGGAGTATTCAAATATTCAAGATAATGTAACTATACACGGTACGTATTTGAGGAATGGTACTGATATAGGTAATTACGTTAATATTGGTCATAATGCCATTGTACACGGCTGTAAGATTGATGATTATGTTTTGGTTGGTATGGGCGCTATTGTGATGGATTTAGCGCACATTGAATCGAATGTAATTATTGCTGCTGGTGCCGTTGTATTGGAGAATATGGTTTGTGAATCAGGTTATTTATACGCAGGTGTCCCTGCAAAAAAGATCAAGCCATTGACTTCTGAACAGCTTGATCTTTTAAAACGTCTACCGCATAATTATGTACTCTATAGTTCCTGGTTTAATAATCAGGATAATAGTTAATTGAATTTAACGTCTATATTTTCATTTTGTTCCCAATTTGCTCGAATGGTAAATGTACGGTCCAGGTACCATATTGGTTCGGGCTTTCTTCGTGTATAGACGTCTCCGGCATCCCATTTTCCGTTGTTGTTACTGTCTTCTATTATTCGGAGGCTATACTTACCCCCTGGGAATTTGACGTAAGATAGTTTAGTCGCCCCGAAGAGTGTTTTTCTATCAAATATTTCTGTTTTCTTCTCGTCGATAAGTTCTACAATGTAATGTTTTTTAATATCTAATCCATTGAATGTTAATATGATATCTCCGTAGTTTTCTGTTTCATTCAATGTGAACTGCAATTTTGATTCTTTATTGAATTCATCAAAAGGTCCCATCATAGCTTTTTCTTGGAGAACTAGTTCGTAGTTTTTATTTGGTCGCCAATTGAAACGTATGTGATACATTTCTTTGTCGATTGAATCCTGTTGTAGTTGGAAATTTCTTCTTGAAACAGAATCTTCGTTGAGTATTATTTTATTTTTGTCAACGCTTGCTAGCGGGTAGGCGGAGCGAAGTTCAATGTGTCTGACGCGATCTACTTTGTTAGTTATATTGAATTTTGGTTCTAATGTTCTTTCGACCTTAAGATTTCTCGGTTTTTTGAATTTTATCGTATCCGCTATTTTGCCTGCCTCTGACAGTTCGATATTTAATGAATCTAGTTCTTTAGGCTCTAGATATAGTTTTGCCGTATCTGTAGTTTCGTTGAACCTGACTAGTTTATTTGCATCGAGATCTGCCGGTGTAATGATTCTTAGATTTGGCTCAGTTAGTGGACGATTAAAGGTGAGTAGAATACTACCATCTTTTTCCATTTTCTTCTCGAGATTTCTGAGGATTGCGGCCTTTCCTTTCGTGTATTCCAGCTGTATATTATGGATATTCTCCTTTAATACTAAACTATCTTGTAGGAAGCCGATCCACTCATCTTGTCCGTTGAATATTTTGTCGTTGTTTTGTTCTTTGATCGCATAGATACGATATTCATCTTCCCTAAGGTTATTGAATGCGAAATTACCTGTAGAATCTACTGAAGTGTAGTATGATGCTTTCTTTTTACCGAATATGCTATCGCGGCTTGTCGGAATTAAGATAACGTTTACATCTTTGTCCTCAGCATAATCAAAATTTTTCTTATACCCGTTTATGACTTTCCCGGTTATAGATAATGAATCTAGTTGTGCACCTGTTGCGAAGACATATGTATAGTTTGGAAGAGGGTTACCTTCGTTATAGTCTACTAGTCCTTTTCCGAAATTTATAGTATATGTTGTATTTGCTTCTAAGGAGTCCGGTAATTGTATATGTAAGTTTTTCTTTTTGATTTTGTATAGCGGTTGAGTTTCGACATCTGGAGATATTGTGAATTCCTTTTGTTGATTTGTGATTTTTATATACTCATCAAATGTTAGAATGATTTCTTTCGATCTGAAATTTTTAGTCAAGTTAAGAGGTGACTCATTTAATATTTCTGGGGGCAATGAATCTTTTGGTCCACCAGTTGGTCTTTGCATGTTTGCACACTGGAAAAAACTAAGACTGATGATTATTATAATCATTAAAAACGGCCATTTTGTAAATAAGCCGCTTTTTAGGCGATATGAGAAACTTTTATCCTTTTTTGAATACTGAATCATAAAAACTTTTTTATGCGTTGATATCGACTTATTTTATTTTTACTAATTATGTAATATAAAATATTGATAATCAATATTTTATGTCATATGTACCATTAAAACACTAATATCTGCAGGTGATACCCCCGATATTCTGGAAGCTTGTCCTAATGTTCTTGGTTTAACTTTTAGTAATTTTTGACGCGCTTCAATTGACAACGAACTTAGGGAATTGTAATCGAATTCTGGATTGATTTCTTTGTCTTCCATCTTTTTCATTTTATTTACAATTTCCATTTCCTTTTCAAAATAGCTTTCGTATTTAACTTTAATTTCCGCCTGTTCAATTGTTTCTTCGTCGAATTGTTGCAGGTAATTATTTAAAGTTTCATCTGCCTTTGCTAAGTCTTGAATTTCAATTTGTGGTCTGCTTAGTATATTGATAAATCTTGTCTTTTGTGTAAGCGAACTAGAACCTTTTTCAATAAGTATAGGATTCATCGATTCTGTGGAAACTGAATTCGATCGTAGGTAATTTACGATGGCGTCAGAGTTCTTTATTTTATCATTGACGATGTCTAATCTTTCGTCGCTTACTAAGCCTAGTTTGTGAGCGATAGGGGTTAGTCTGATGTCGGCGTTGTCCTGTCTAAGTAGTAGGCGATGTTCTGCTCTTGAGGTGAACATACGATATGGTTCTTCCGTACCCTTGGTTACCAAGTCGTCGATCAATACGCCAATGTATGATTCGGATCTTTTTAAGATCAGTTCATGCAAATCATTAATTCGTTGATGCGCATTTATACCTGCGACGAATCCTTGGGCCGCTGCTTCTTCATATCCTGTTGTACCGTTTATTTGTCCGGCAAAGAATAGATGTTTCACGTGGAGTGTTTCCAGTGTTAAATCTAATTGCATAGGAGGGAAGTAGTCATATTCGATGGCATATCCTGGTCTATACATTTTAGCATTTTCGAAACCTGGTATTAACTGCAATGCTTTTAATTGTACGTCTTCTGGAAGGGAAGTAGAGAATCCATTGACATATATTTCTACGGTTCTGAATCCTTCTGGTTCTACAAAGATTTGGTGTCTTTCACGTTCAGCGAATCGATTAATTTTATCTTCGATAGATGGACAGTATCTTGGTCCTAATCCTTTTATTCTACCAGTAAACATAGGTGATTTTTCAAACCCAGTTTTCAAAACTTCATGTACTGCTTCGTTGGTATAGGTAATCCAACAACAACGTTGTTCTGTTGGACGTTCAACTTTTGTGTAAGAGAATCTTCCTCGTTTTTCATCACCCCACTGTTCTTCCATCAGTGCGTAATTTAAGCTTCTTCCGTCTACGCGTGGTGGTGTTCCGGTCTTCATTCGTCCGGCTTCGAAACCAAGTGATACGAGTTGTTCGGTTAATCCTGTTGCTGATTTTTCACCTGTTCTACCTCCTCCGAATTTCTTTTCTCCCACATGGATTATACCATTTAGGAAGGTACCGTTAGTTAAAACTACAGCATCGGATTCTATTCTTATACCCATTGCTGTAATGACTCCTTTTGCTCTTCCGTTTTCGACGATTACTTCCTTTACGGTGTCTTGCCACATGTCGAGATTTGGAAGTGATTCAAGTTGCCATCTCCATTCTTCTGCAAATCGCATTCTATCGTTCTGGGTTCTTGGGCTCCACATGGCGGGACCTTTTGATAAATTTAACATCCTAAATTGGATGGTAGATTTATCTGCTATGATTCCAGTATAGCCTCCCATTGCGTCAATTTCTCGAACGATTTGTCCTTTCGCTACTCCACCTATTGCAGGGTTACAGCTCATCTGTGCAATTACCCCCATGTTCATCGTAATTAAAAGTACAGATGAACCTAGGTTTGCTGCTGCTGCCGCTGCTTCACATCCGGCGTGGCCGGCCCCAACTACGATGACGTTATATTTCTTAAACATATTCAATTTCTCTGTTCCACGTGGAACGATAATATTATTATTTTTATTTCTTTTGTTTCACGTGGAACTTTATGCTAGTTCTGCTAAAGTTAACCAACGTTCTGTCTTTGACTCGACCGAAGTTTTTTTGTTTTCTATATCTTCAGCTATTTGCTGAAGGAGTAAGTGATCGGTTGTTGTAGACAGGTCTGTTGTTAGTATAGAAATCTGCTCTTCTAATTCTGCGATCTCTACTTCCAGTGTCTCATATTCTTTTTGCTCCTTAAAGCTTAGCTTTTGCTTTTTCTCTACTACAACTTTTGCTTTTTCAATTTTCTTCTCTGTAGTTTTCGAAGCTTCTTCCTGTTCCAATTTGAAGTCTGCATAATTACCATTGTAAATAACGACTTCTCCTTCACCGGTGAAAATGAATAATTGATCAGTTAATTTATCTAGTAGATATCTATCATGGGAAACAAGAATAAGGATACCTGGATACTGTTCTAGAAAATCTTCTAAGACATTAAGCGTATCGATATCTAGATCATTTGATGGCTCATCGAGAATAAGAAAATTTGGATTTGCCATTAATACACGCATCAATAACAATCGCTTTCGTTCTCCTCCGCTAAGTTTGTTCACTAAGCCAAATTGTTTCTCAGGAGGGAAGAGGAACTTCGTTAAAAGTTGTGAAGCAGTGATTACTTCGCCATTTTTCATTTCTATGAAATCCGCAACATTTTTAACAACGTCTAATACTCTTTCTTCTGGTTTGGCTTGTAGACCTTCTTGCTTATAGTAACCATATTTTGTTGTTTCCCCAATATCAATCGTTCCTTGAGTAGGGGAGATGGCTGCTGTTATCAAGTTCAGGAAAGTGGTTTTACCACTACCATTCTTTCCAGCCAATCCTATTCGATCTCCTTTCTTAAATGTATAGGAGAAGGATTTAATAATGGTTTTATTTGCAACTGTAAATCCAGCATTTTCTAACTCTAATATCTTACCTCCTTGACGAGAAACTTTGACACTTAGTTCAACAAGATCTTTCTGTCTCGGTCCTTTTGATCTATCCTCTAAATCGTAGAACGCTTCGATTCTGGCTTTAGATTTTGTTCCTCGAGCTTGAGGTTGGCGACGCATCCAATCTAGCTCTTTACGCCATAGATTTCGGGCCTTATCTGCGGCTAGAATATCGTTGCTCTCTCGTTCTGCTTTCTTCTCTAGGAAGTATGCATATTTACCTTTGTATAGAAAAATATTTCCCTTGTCTAACTCTCTAATTTCAGTACAGATGTTATCTAGGAAATATCTATCATGTGAAACGAGTAGTACGGTTTTGCTGCCTGTAGTTAATAATTTCTCTAACCATTCAATTGTTTCAATATCCAAATGGTTGGTAGGCTCATCTAAGATATAGATATCCGGCTCGTCTATCAGTAGTTTCGCTAATGCTAATCTCTTTTTCTGACCACCACTTAAAGAATCAATATGTTGTTCGAAATTTTTAATTTGGAGACGGTTTAGAATACTTTTTATGTTATTCTCGTATTCCCAAGCGTTTAACTCGGTTAATTTATCCGTTAAGTCTAGAAACTTTTTTGAGCTAACATCTTGATTATCAATCATATATTCATATTCCTTAATCAGCTGTTGTTGCTCATTCTCTGCGGAATATATAAAATCATTGATTGTTTTGAAGTCTGAGAAATTAGGGTCTTGTGGGAGATAACCAATACGTAGTCCTTTTTCTTTAACTACCCGCCCTTTGTTTGGAATAACTGTTTCTGCTAATATTTTTAATAGAGTAGATTTTCCAGTTCCATTGATTCCTACCAATGCAACACGATCACCTTTTTGCAAAGCAAAATGTAAATCGTTAAATAGCCATTTGTCATTGAAGGAATGGCTAACCTGTTCTGTGCTTAATATACTCACCTGTTGTTTTTCACGTAATTATCCAAGCACAAAATTATTAAATATTTATAACAGTACTCTCTATTATTAAAAAGTAGACAGAGAATTGACCTTTATGCTTAATTTAGACGGTACGTAGCGATAAGATTGAAGCGCGGAATGTGAACATGGAAGACGGAATTGTCAAATTGTCTAATCATTTCGTAATAGCCCTCCATAAAGCCAATATCTGTTTTTAGATTACATCCCGAAACATATTGATGGATATCTCCTGGAGATAATATAGGTTGTTCACCAACGACACCATCACCATCAACCAGCTTAGTTTCTCCTGTAGAATCAAATATGTTCCAATGACGGCGCATTAATTGCACCGTATACTCACTCGTGTTTTCTATCGTAATACGATAGGCGAACATGAAATGTTCATTCTCGGGATTGGAATATTCCGATTGGAAAACTGCTTCCACCGATATTTTAACTCCTGATGTGGTTTGTGTTGCCATTTCAGTCAAATATATTAAATCTTATAATTCAGACAAATATATTCTGTTTAAGGTTTGATTATTGTTTGTTTTTCTACAATTATTTTACATAAGTAGTTGTTTACTAAGATGTAGTCGGCTCATTTTATCGATTGTTTTGCGATAATATTCTTTCGGGCAGACATAAAAGGAAAAAGTCTAATCTTAATATTGTACTCATATAAATTATTAAATTCCTAGGTTTGTAAATATGTCAAAAGGAACATTATATCTTATCCCAGTACCATTAGCTGAACAAGCAGAAAAGGTATCCTATACTTTATTTCATTTGGATTTAATCAATCATATTAAAGAGTATATCGTAGAAAATGAAAAAACAGCTCGTAAGTTTCTAAAGGAAGCCGGTATTCGTACTCCGCAAAATCAATTGATTATACACGATTACAGTAAGCATAGTAGAGACAAAGTAAATTATCAAGAGATGTTTGCTGCTTTACAGCGAGGTGAAGATATTGGTTTAATGTCTGAAGCGGGATGCCCAGGGGTTGCCGATCCGGGGGCCGATGTCGTATTTGAGGCACATAAGAGGGGAATCCGCGTTGTACCTCTAGTTGGACCGAGCTCTATCTTATTATCTTTAATGGCGTCTGGATTAAACGGACAGTATTTTTGTTTTCTAGGCTATCTGCCGATCGATAAAGGTGCAAGAACAAAGAAAATAAAAGATATCGAACAGGAAAGTCAGCGGGAGAGGAGAACACAGATTTTTATAGAAACTCCATTTAGAAACAATCAAATGCTTTCTGAATTACTTAAAACATGTCGGCCGCAAACTAAATTATGTATAGCTTGTGATATTACCAGTAAAGATGAGTTTATAGTTACTCAAACTATTGAAAAGTGGAAAAGTCAATCCATAGATTTACATAAAAAGCCTTGTATATTCCTAATCTTAGCTGGTTAGTTAGATTAGCTAAACTAAATAAATAATTTCAACGCGTATCTTTTGTATCTTTATGCAAAAGACTATATTCAATTAGTGTAAATAATAATAAATGCCCGACGTAATATCCCCAGAACTACTCGCAGAATTTCAAAAATTAGCCATTATATTTTTACTTTTCGTATTGGCCATTTGGATCTTATTCGCCAATACTATAAAAAACACGCTAAAGCTGATATCAAAGGAAAATCAAGCTATTTTACCCAATCAAGCTTGGTTTCTAGTAGTACCATTCTTTAATATTTACTGGAATTTTGAGGTCGCAAGACGATTATCGTATTCCTTAAATAATGAGTTCTTTGATCGTAAAATCCCTGTCGAAGAAAACCCTTCAATGTCAGCCGGAATGACTTATGCATGGTCTTTTCTAGTTTATAACTTTCCATTTCCAGTTTTTTGGAAAATGCTGGGTATGATCGTAAGTTTTGTCTATTTTATCACGTACTGGTTTAAAATTAATCAGTATAGAAATTTATTGCTGGCGCACAACAAATGGAGAGAGAGTCAGCAAAATAATCAAGCGAACAATGAAGATTAAAGATATTACAAAATATTTAGAGGAAATCGCTCCGTTGAATTATCAAGAAAGCTATGATAACTCAGGTCTGATTGTTGGAAATCCTGAACAGGAAATAAATAGCGTTTTAATTTCTTTAGACTGTACTGAAGCGGTCGTAGAAGAAGCGATATCAAAAAATTGTGGGTTGATAATCTCCCATCATCCGATCGTTTTTTCTGGATTGAAGAAGTTAACAGGCAGAAACTATGTAGAACGTACGGTTATCAAAGCCATAAAGAATGATATAGCAATTTATGCGATTCATACGAATTTGGATAATATTCAAGGTGGCGTAAGCAGCATGATGGCGGATAAACTTGGTTTGGAAAATCAAGCGATATTAAGACCCAAAGAGGGGCTTTTGAAGAAGCTAGTAGTCTACGTGCCAAGAACACATGTTGACGCGCTCAGGGCGTCTCTTTTCGAGGCTGGGGCGGGGCAAATCGGCGACTATGATCAATGTAGTTATAATACTGCGGGTTATGGCACTTTTAGGCCGCTTTCAGGCGCTAATCCCACTATAGGCCAAATAGGTGAACAAGAGCGAGTAGAAGAGACAAAGATTGAAGTGATTTTCCCTGTACAACAGGAACGGAAAATACTTGTTGCTATGTTTGCTTCTCATCCTTATGAGGAGGTTGCATATCATATAATAAATTTAGAAAACACACATTCTTATGTAGGATCTGGTGCTATCGGGAACTTAGCTGAACCGATGAGTGAAGAAAATTTCTTAGCCCTTTTGAAAGATCGGTTCGATCTTAAAGTCATTCGACACACGACAACCTTAAGTAAAGAAATTAATCGAGTAGCACTCTGTGGTGGCGCAGGAGGGTTCTTATTGAACGATGCGATACGCTCTGGAGCGGATATATTTATAACAGCAGATTATAAATACCATGAGTTTTTTGACGCTGAAGGGAAAATACTTATAGCAGATATCGGACATTTTGAAAGTGAACAATTTACACAAGAATTATTATTCGAAATAATTCGGAAAAAATTTGCTAACTTTGCTGTCCTATTGACGGAAATAGACACAAATCCAATAAAATACTACAGTTAATGGAACAAACCGTAGAACAAAAACTAAAAGCATTATGGGCTTGGCAATCAGTTCAAACCCAAATCGATAAAATTCGCCAGGTACGTGGCGAGTTACCAATTGAGGTAGCTGACCTAGAAGACGATATCGCGGGTCTAGATACACGTATTGAGAAAATTCGTAACGAATTGGACGAATTAGAGGATTCAATTGTGAAGCGCAAGAATATGATCAAAGATTCGCAAACAGCGATCAAGAAATATGAAGCGCAACTGAATGAAGTAAAAAACAATCGTGAATATGATGCAATTTCGAAAGAAATTGAAATCCAAGGCTTAGAGATTCAAGTTTGTGAAAAACGAATTCGTGAGGCAGAGTTTGAAATTAAAAACAAAACAGAAGCTTACGATGCTACATTAAAAAATGTAGAGTTCAGCAAAGGAGAATTAGATGCTAAAAAGCAAGAACTTGATACCATTACTTCTGAAACTCAGAAGGAAGAAGATCAATTGCTTGATGAAGCTAAAGATGCCGAAAAGAACATTGAAGATCGTTTATTGAAAGTAACAAACAAATTGCGTAATTCATTTCGTAATGGTTTAGCTGTTGTTTTCATTGAGCGTGATAGCTGTTCAGGATGTCATAACAAGATTCCACCTCAATTACAGTCTGAAATTCGTCAGCGTAAAAAAATCATCATCTGCGAACATTGTGGTCGTATATTAGTTGATGAGGAAATCGCGAACGGAGAAGGTTAATCTTTTCTTTTAAAAACATACTAGCCGGACATTGTCCGGCTTTTTTGTTTGTAATACTTGCTTGACATACTTTCTGGCGACAAAAAATAGATTATATTAGTGAAAATTTTTTAACCCATTTTTTGAATACCAATTGAATATATGCTAAGAAATCTATTAACGGTGCTTGCTCTATCGGCGAGTCAGATTGGTTTTGCGCAATCTGCTAACGAGACTCTGCTGTTAAGACAACCAACAATTAGTGATCAGCACGTCGCATTCGTTTATGGCGGGGATATCTGGATTGCTGAAAAAGACGGACAACATCCAAAACGTTTAACAGTTAATCCAGCGGTTGAACGAAATCCTATTTTTTCTCCAGACGGCAGTCAGATTGCTTTTACTGGTAATTACGACGGGAACACAGATGTTTACGTCATTTCTATTCATGGAGGAGAGCCTAAACGCGTTACAAGTCACCCTTCGGCGGATGTACTGCGTGGGTGGATATCAAACGATGAAGTGTATTTTACAACGGCCAGAGAGTTCGATTTCTCATTGGGGAGTCGCTTGTACAAAGCAAAGTTAAACGGGACATTAGATCAACCTTTGATGATGCCAGAAGCGTCACAAGGATCTCCATCTGCGGATGGAAGATACTGGGCTTATATTAAGAATACCGATCCAACGGAACGTGATGCTGTTGCTTTCAAGCGCTATAGAGGAGGTGGTATGCCATCTATTTGGATATTTGATACGAAGACGAAAGACGTACAAGTGGTCCCAGGCGACAAATGTAACGACGTAAAACCTGTTTGGTTGGGTGACAAAGTCTATTTCCTTTCTGATCGCGAAAAGATCGTTAATGTATTCAGCTACGATGTTAAAACTAAAAAAGTAGAAAAACTGACGAATTTCGCTGATTATGATGTGAGAACATTGCAAGGTAGAGGAAATGAACTTGTGTTTGAACAAGCTGGTCGTATACATGTTTTGAATTTAACTAGTAAGGCAAGTAAGTCTTTGGCTATTCAATTAAATGCAGACGCGGTCTACAAACGTGCTCATTACGTCAATATGAATGATGATATCCGAGGATGGAACATATCACCAACAGGTCAACGAGCATTATTTGAATCTAGAGGAGAGATTTTTACTGTTCCAAAGGAGAAAGGAGACGCTAGAAATATATCAAATTCATCAGGCTCTCACGAACGCTATCCTGCTTGGTCACCTAACGGTAAGTGGATTTCATACCTTTCTGATAAAAATGGACGATATGAATTAGTATTGCGTGATCAAAAGGCAATGGACGAACCGACTTACATTAAGTTGGGTAAAGATGCGTTTTATTTTCAGCCAGTTTGGTCGCCCGATAGCAAGAAATTGTTTTTCAGCGATGCTCACCTGAACTTGTATTACGTTGATATTGACTCAAAGCAATTAACTAAGGTCGCAGATGATTATTTAGGATCTCACACCGGTAGAACTTACAATCCTTTTCAGCCAAGTTGGTCTTTTGATTCAAAACTTATTGCATACAGCAAATACCTAAAAAATGGAGTAAATGCAATTTTCATCTATAATTTAGATACGAAACAATCTCAGCAGATTACAGATGGTATGAGTGCAGTAAGCCAGCCAACCTTTACTCGCGATGGGAAATATGTCGTATTTAATGCTAGCACAAGTACTGGCTTGACGAATAGTGGACTTCACATGACGGCATATGATCGACGTGCGGAGTATAACACTTATGCATTTATTCTGTCAAGCGATAGCCCATCTATTTTTAAGAATGAAAGTGATGAAGAAACTGTGAAAGCAGATGCTCCTGCAAAAGAGGAAGCCAAAAAAGAGAAGGATACAAATAAAAAGAAAGAAGATAAAAAGCAATCTGCTGATAAAACGAAAGTAGAAGATAAAGCGCTAGCGAAATCTGTGAAGATTGATTACGAAAACATCAATAATCGAATTGTTGCTCTTCCTATTCCAGCGGGTTCATATGGATTCAATGGAAATATAGAAAACACGTTGCTTTACGTACGTAATGGCAGTTTATATGCATTGGATTTAAACAAGCTTGAAGAAAAGAATCTTGTTGACAATGTGGGCAGTTTTGCAGTTTCTGCTGACGGCAAACAAATGCTGTATAGCACACGCCAAGGCTATTATATTGTTAACGCTGGACAAAAACCAGCCGGAGAATCTGGTAAACTTAAATTAGATAACATAAAATTACAAGTTGACCCTGCAGCAGAATGGAAGCAGATTTTTAACGAAGTCTGGGCTATGCAAAAAGAGTTTTTTTATGTAGAAAACATGCATGGACTAGATTGGAATGCTGTAAAGGTTAAGTACGAGAAATTTCTTCCTTATGTAAACCATCGTTCAGATCTAGGATATTTACTAAATGAAATGATGGGAGAGATGGTCGTTGGTCATAATTATATTATGCCAGGAGACGAGCCGTCAGCGCCATCTGTATCTACAGGTGTATTAGGAGCCGACTATTCTATAGAGAATAATAGGTATAAGATCAAGCGGATTTACAACCGGATGGATTGGAACCCCGAGTTTAAAGCGCCTTTGGCAGAACCGGGCCTCGACATCCGCGAAGGCATGTATATTCTGGCAGTAAATGGTAAAGAATTGACTGCAGATATGGACATCTACAGTTTGTTTGATTATACAGTTGGGAAGCAAATCTATTTGAAAGTAAACGATAAACCAAGCTTATCAGGAGCAAAGGATGTGATTGTTCGACCAATATCTTTTAACAATGAAATCTCTCTTCGTAGACAGCATTGGGTAGAAAGAAATAGAAAGAAAGTTGATGAATTGAGCCAAGGTCAAATTGCCTATGTGTATATGCCAAACACAGGAAGAGAAGGCTATACCTCATTCAATCGCTATTACTTTTCACAAATGGATAAGAAAGCGCTTCTATTAGACGAAAGAAATAATGGAGGTGGCTCTGTAGCGGATTATGTGATTGACTTATTGTCTAGAGAACTTATTGCAGGCTGGGGAATTCGTGATGGAAAGAGCTTTACCACACCAGGTAATGGTATCTTTGGCCCTAAGGCTATGATTATCAATGAAAACGCTGGGTCTGGTGGTGATATGATGCCTTATATGTTCCGTTTTAAGAAGTTAGGGAAATTAGTCGGGCGGACGACAATGGGTATCCTAGTTGGTATTTCTGGCTATCCACCATTATTGGACGGTGGAAGTGTAACGTCTCCGAATTTTGGAGTCTTTGATCTAAAAGGTAACTACATAATTGAGAACGAAGGTGTAGCCCCAGACATTTTTGTAGAACAAATGCCTAAAGACTTATTAGAGGGTCGCGACCCACAGTTGGAGCGGACAGTACAGCTTTTATTAGAGGAGATTAAAACATATCCTTATAATGAATTGAAAAAGCCGGCGGATCCAATCCGTGTAAACTAATATATGGCCCCGCTTTTTGGCGGGGCTTTTTCGTTGAATGCCATTAAAAACATTATTTTTGATTATGGTTATAGAAATTTGGTCTGACATCATGTGTCCCTTTTGTTATATAGGGAAACACCATTTTGAAAAAGCTTTAGCTGCTGTTGATTTCAAAAATCAAATCCAAGTAGTCTATAAAAGCTATCAGTTGAATCCGGAAACCAACTATGTTCCGGGAGAAACTGTTTATTCTTTGTTAAGTAAATCGAAAGGCTTAACCATTGAACAAGCAAAAGAAATGACTTCACATGTTGTTAAAATGGCAAATGAAGCAGGATTAACAATAAATTTCGACACGAATATTCCGGCAAGTACTTTTAAATCCCATGTCATGATACATCTTGC
The DNA here is from genome assembly GCF_009557615.1 of Sphingobacteruim zhuxiongii. NCBI lineage: Bacteria > Pseudomonadati > Bacteroidota > Sphingobacteriia > Sphingobacteriales > Sphingobacteriaceae > Sphingobacterium > Sphingobacterium zhuxiongii. The sequence goes on along the minus strand of NZ_CP045652.1, from coordinate 4,296,332 downwards.
TGCGGATAAGGGAAAAGCCGAGGAAATGAATGAACGATTGTTTGAAGCTCATTTTGTTTCGGGCCTTAATATTGAAGATGAGCAAGTATTGAAGACTATGGGGGAATCTTTGGGGCTTACTGCTGCAGAAATACAAGATGCTTTGGCTTCTGAAAAATACGCTTACGCTGTAAAGCAAGATATTCAAGAATCGAGGCAGATTGGTATTCGAGGTGTTCCATTCTTTCTATTTGATAGGAAATACGCCATATCAGGTGCCCAACCGGTGGATTCCTTTGTTGAGGTTTTACAAAAGAGTTTTAAAGAGTGGAAAGATAAAAACCCAGAAATACAATTACTAAATGATCAAGACGGAGATTCTACTTGTGGACCGGAAGGCTGTATCATCTAAGGTATTATAACGATGAATACAGACAGACCTAATTCGCCCTGGTTATCCCTTGTGACACTCTTGGGATTTACCTTCGTGGGAGCACTTGCCTCTCAAATTATCGTGATCGTACTTTTTGCATGGTTATCAGGAAAACTGGACCTCAGTAGTTTGTCTAATCCTGTGATCTTAGCCACATCAAATCGTGGTTTACTCTACCTATTGCTTGCAAGTAGTAGTCTCGGAACATTTTTGTTCCCGGCGATGTTATTGCAAAGGATTGAAAGACATCAAATCGATTATTTTCCCGCAAGAAATGTACAAATAGGCCTGTTTATTGGCTTAAGTTTCCTCTTTTTATTAGCGGCAAGTCCTATTATGGAGTTAATTAGTCGTTGGAATATGGAGATGAGCCTGCCTGAAAGCTTTAAATCAGCGGAAACCTGGATGCGTACTCAAGAAGACGCAATGGCCGATTTGACAAAGAACTTAGTGATGGTTGATAGTTTAAGTTTGTTGCTCACAAATATTGTCGTAATGGCTATAATTCCAGCTGTTGTCGAGGAGTTTTTCTTCCGTGGCGCGCTTCAAACTATATGTTATAGAATATTTGACAACCAGCACGCTGCTATTTGGATTACTGCCATTATATTTTCAGCGATACACGTCCAATTCTTTGGTTTTTTTCCTCGAATGATCCTTGGCTTAATCTTCGGTTATGCGTTTGTTTGGACAAAGAATATATGGGTCCCCGTGTTTGCACACTTTGTAAATAATGCCTCCGTGACAATTATCGCGTATTTTTTCCATAAGCAAGGAAAGACTTATGAGGATCTGCAAAGCGTGGAAATATACTCTCCAATAATTTACCTGAGCAGCTTTATCATTACACTGCTTATCGGGTATTATTTTTATAAAAAGTCAAAAGAAGTAAATAGATTAAATGAATTCGAACTGGACTAAAGTGAAAGTTTTTACAAACCAGCTACAGGCAGAGATTGTAAAACAAATGTTGGTTGAAAATAATATTCCAGCGGTGGTGTTAAATAAGCAAGACTCTTCATACCACTTTGGTGTATTAGAGCTTTATGTGGATAATGAACATACGCTAGAGGCAACAGCCTTAATTGATAGTTTTAATGATGAGGACGAAATAAGTAATGAAAACTAGAGCTATTACTGGATTATTTTTTGTTATTGCACTAGTCTTAGCGACCTTGTTAAATGCCTATGTATTTGTCGCTTTTTTTAGTTTGATTGCTGTTTTTGCAGCTAGAGAGTTTTTTGTAATTTGTAAATCAGAAGAAACAAAGCCCTTATTTGGACTTGGATTATTGACCGCTGGGGTGCTCTCAGTGTTGGCTTCCCTCTATTTCTTGGGCTTAATTGATGTGAAATACCTAGCCCTAGTATTGCCATTATTCTCTTCTATCTTTATTGCTTCACTTTTTCTTAAAAGAGAAAAACCCTTCAATGATATTGCTTATACACTACTTGGGATTTGTTACGGCACCATTCCTTTTATATTCTTTATCGCGTTAGGTTTCATTCATGGAAAATTTAATCCCTATATACCGTTAGGCTTCTTAATTATTCTTTGGGCAAATGATACTGGCGCTTATCTATCTGGACGTGCCTTTGGAAAAACGAAACTATTTGAACGCATCAGTCCCAATAAAACATGGGAAGGGTTTATAGGAGGTGTTGCTTTAGCAGTATTAATTGCGCTGAACCTACAACAATACTTTGGATCTCTTACCAAGATGGAATGGGGAAGTGTTGCCTTAGTTATCGGTGTATTTGGCACTTTAGGTGATCTTGTGGAATCTATGTTAAAACGTAGTTTAGGCATTAAGGATTCTGGACAGATTTTGCCGGGTCATGGTGGCTTTTTAGATCGGTTTGATGGCCTTTTAATTGCTGCCCCACTCGTATATTTACTATTACTATTTATCTAAAAACAGATGAAAATCGAGAAGAGTACCTTTGATTTCTTATTAAGTTTAAGAGAAAACAACAATAGAGAATGGTTTCAAGAACATAAGAATGAGTATGACCAAGCCCATCAAAACGTTCTTGAATTCATCGAGGCAATTATTCTCCGATTAGCGGATTTAGACCCGCATATTCATACGGATATTTCAGCTAAAAAATGCCTGTTTCGAATTTACAGAGATGTTCGATTTTCGAAAAATAAGGACCCTTATAAATCTTGGTTTGCGGCCGGTATTTCCGTTGATGGAAGAAAGTTAGCCGGACCAGAGTATTATATTCATGTTGCACCAGAAGACACGTTTCTTGCCGTAGGATATTGGCGTCCCGAGAAACAGCATTTAGAAGCAATTAGACAAGAGATAGACTACAACGCTAAGGATTTGTTTACGGCGTTAGAAAAGGGCGGCTGGAACGCCGAAAACATGTCGAGTGAGGATAGGCTATCGCGTCCACCTGCAGGGTATACTGTTGATAACGAAAATATAGAAATATTAAAAAATAGAAGCTTTATCTTGTCGAAGAACCTTAGCCGAAAAGAAATGGAGTCCACAAAGGCCTTAGACAAGGTTATCGAGACCTATGCCTCCATGATTCCATTCAAGCAATTTATCCATACGGCGTTAGATCAATAAGGTAGGCTTATTTTACCCATGCAGACTGCAGGAGAATCTTTTATATTGATAACATTTTTAGGGTCTCCACAGAGTGTTTCGTTCGCTAAAACAGCAAATAGACAGGCTTCCTTAGCATCTGGGTCTAATCCAAGTTCCTGAAAGGAGGCTACAGCCCCAGGAAATGCGGCGACCAACTGTTCCATTAACATCGGATTATGTAGTCCACCACCACTCACATATATTTTTGTTTTTTCTAGTCCTGCTATTGCTCGTTTAATTCCCTCAACAATAGTTTGTGCAGAAAAGCTGTTTAGGGTTGCCATCACATCGGCCTCATATAATTGTTCAGTTATACTCACGCTTTCAAGACAGGCATTGAGATAATCTAAATTGAAAAGCTCCGGCCCTGTAGTTTTAGGAAAGTCAATTTTTAGGAAAGGATGACTTTTCAACCGACTTAATAGTTCTGAGCTAACGCGACCTGACGCTGCAACTGCAGCATCTTTATCCATTTCTTCGCCATAATGAGCAAACATATACTGGTTCATCATTGTGTTACCGGGCCCTAAATCTGTTGCATAGGCTTTCAGGTTGGTTCCAACACGGGGTAGAAAGGTGAAATTGGAAATCCCTCCGATGTTTAATAAAATTCGATGTTCCTCTTCGCTACTAAATAATAAATAGTCCCCATAGGCCGCTAATGGAGCGCCCTCACCGCCGGCAGCAAGGTGTTTCTGCCGAAAGTCACTAATGGTGATGATACCTGTTCTTACGGCGAAGTGATCCCCATCTCCAATCTGCAGGGTAGAATTTGGAAGACTTACGTCTCCTGTAAGTGATTGTGGAGCGTGAAACACGGTTTGGCCATGACTCGCGATAACATCAATCTGTGTAGGATCGATATTCCAATCTTTTAGTGTTTCCAGGATAAGCTGGCTATGCACCTCCGCGACATAGGCATTCAAACCGCATAGAATTTGATGGTCTATTTGTCTTTTAGCGAAGATTTTTCTTATCTGTTGTCGAAATAGATCTTCATAAGGCATCGTCGTGAAGTGAATTAGCGAAAGCGTGCTTTCTGTACCAGAACCAGAAATTCTGCATAAGGCAATATCCAGTCCATCCAAAGAAGTTCCGGACATCAAACCGATAATTAAACGGTCTCTTTTTTCTGCAATTTTCGCCAGTTTAACGATACTCTTATTCATACGATAAAAATACATTTAAATTTGTAATCTCCTTTCTTAATCCTATTTTTGGGGAATACAAAAATTAAAAAGATGAATTTTCCTTCTGAATTAAAATACACCAAAGATCACGAATGGATTCGTGTAGAAGGTGATGAGGCTGTTATCGGTATTACAGACTTCGCACAACGCGAATTAGGCGACATTGTATTCGTAGATATCAATACAGTTGGTGAAGAAGTAGCAGCAAATGAAGTATTCGGTACTATCGAAGCGGTTAAAACTGTTTCTGACTTATTTATCCCAGTTACAGCTACAATCTTAGAAGTAAACGACGCTATTGATGCTTCACCTGAATTAGTAAATTCGGACCCTTACGGTGACGGATGGATTGTTCGTGTGAAATTGAACAATGCAGCAGATGTTGACGCGTTATTGTCAGCAGATCAATATAAATCTGAAATCAACGCTTAATCTTAAGCATAACTGAAATTAAAAAAGCCCGATAGTAAAACTATCGGGCTTTTTTAATGCTTTAGTTTTTTGGACTAACTGTAATGTTGTAATCCATAGATACTTTCTGACCTTCAGCATCCATATTCATTTTCATAATTGCTTTTTTTGTGAAGTGCGTATCCGCATCAAGTGTATAGGTTGAAACAAACGTTCCTACTTTTTGACCATCTAGACTTAAGACGTCTCCAGTAGACTCGATGATATAGCCATCAGCATTTTTCTCCACATACTTATTTGAGGATTTTACAACAACCTTATCCGTTGTGGCTTCGGAATCCCATGTATCACCCGGTTTAACCGCGCGATCTGGGTAGCTTGCTGTCATCCCCATTGATTCCATAGAACCAGATGCTTGTTCAGAAACCCCTTCTGGCATTTTTAGTTTGAGTAATTTTCCCTTATCGCTCATGGTCATTAGGGTTTTCTTGCCAACAAGTTTGCCTAATTCCGCGCCAAGCATCTTGCTCATTTCATCATCTGAAGGATTCTCAGAGTCGTATGACATGGTCATCATTCCGGCGTCCATATCCATCCTTATCGCGTCAGTAATCGATTCGAAGAAATAGTTTCCTGCTTCTTTTTTTGTTCCAGAAATGGTTCCTTTTATATTCATGTCCATAATTAGGCTTTGTTCTCCTTCGACATCAGTTTTTATAACCGATATTTGCTGATAGGCCTTGTTTAATGGCACGTTAATTTTAAATTCAACTTCTTGTGCTTGCGTGTAATAAGTGGCAGATGAAAGTAGAAATAATACGAATAGTTTTTTCATGGCTTATTTTCTGTGTGGTAAGTTTTCGTTAGTTGAGTGTATTTTTATTTATACTAAAGTACATAAAAAATAAGGAAATTGAGGGGCGTTGACACCAGATTGTTTCCACCAGATTTTTATTATGTCGGGATTATCGAAGGGACTGATCAATCGATATAAAACCCATTTAAAAAGACATAAAAAAAAGCTACCTATATAGGTAGCTTTTAATATTTTAATAGCTTTTAGGCTTATTTCTTAACGTAAGAAACTTCCTTTACTGCTTTTACTACTTTAGCGATACTTGGAAGAGTTGCCTCAACAAGGGTTGGAGCATAACCAAGAGGTACATCTGCAGAAGTAACACGAGTAACAGGTGCGTCTAAATAGTCGAACGCATGTTTTTGTACGTGGAAAGTAATCTCAGAAGAGATAGAAGCGATTGGCCATGCCTCTTCAACAATTACTAAGCGATTTGTTTTCTTAACAGATTCAAGAATTGCAGGGAAATCAATTGGACGAACAGAACGTAAGTCAATTAACTCTGCATTGATTCCTTCTTTAGCTAATTCCTCAACTGCAGGAATAACAACACGTGGAACCATTTTACCGAATGAAACAATAGTAACGTCTGTACCTTCTTTTACTAAGTTTGCTTTTCCGATTGGTAAATAGTACTCTTCTTCAGGTACTGGACCTTTATCACCGTACATAACCTCAGACTCCATGAATATTACTGGATCTGGATCAATAATAGCCGATTTTAAAAGACCTTTAGCGTCGTAAGGGTTTGAAGGAATTACAACTTTCAAACCTGGTGTGTTTGCAAACCAGTTTTCAAAGTTTTGTGAGTGCTGTGCGGCTAATTGCCCAGCGTTTCCTGTAGGGCCTCTAAATACGATTGGACAGCTGAATTGACCACCACTCATTTGGCGAATCTTTGCAGCAGCATTGATAATTTGGTCGATAGCAACTAAGGAGAAGTTGAATGTCATAAATTCAACAACTGGTTTTAAACCGTTCATAGCAGCACCAACACCAATACCCGCAAAGCCAAGTTCAGCGATAGGTGTGTCGATAACACGTTTAGCGCCAAATTCATCAAGCATACCTTGACTTACTTTGTAAGCACCGTTATATTCAGCGACTTCCTCGCCCATTATAAAAATTGTTTCATCTTTACGCATCTCTTCGCTCATTGCTTCGCGAAGGGCTTCTCTGAATTGTATTTCTCTCATCAGTGTTAGGAATAGTGTCTTTTTAAGATATGCAAAAATACTATATTTTCTCAATAATCCGTACGAACCGCTGCACTATTTTCGATGCATAGCACTGGTTTAATGGAAATAATCACAATATTATGACTGATGTTCCTTAATAAATTCAACAAGCCACGCATTTAATTCTTCCACGGCTTTTGAAATCTTCCAGTTCTCAGTATCTCTCGCCTCTACATAATTCGATAGGGCGCGAACTTGAATTGCAGGAGTATTCAATTGTGATGCGGCATAGAAAAACGCCGCCCCTTCCATCGTTTCAATGGTATCAGGTACGAAGATGGTGCGAAGGAATTCTATTGTATTTTTATTTCCGTGTACTTTATTTACGGTAATTCCAGGAACGCTTTGCAGACGCGTGTAAGTGCTTTTCAATGTGATATCGGGAAGTTGTTCATAAAAGCTGGATTGACCAAAGCCAAGTTTCTCTATGGGTATGAATTCCTCGTGGTCTTCGGCTCCCAATTCAAATATAGAATCCTGAATAACTTTAACAAGGGTACCTAGGGGTTGAGATCTATCGAAAGTACCTGCGATTCCAACATTTAGTAGTAAATCGTATGTTTCTGATGCTAGTCTTGTTCCTAAAGCAAACGCTGTAGCCGTCATACCAACCCCAGTAATCAGATATTCAATCTGATAATCATTTAAGGTAGGGATGGATTTCGCGATTTCGAACTCTGTTGCAGCGACGATTAGAATTTTCATATGTCTAAATGGATGCTCGCTAATTTACATTAAATTACGTTATCTTTGTCTTATGATTTATATAACACGACGCGAACGATTTAACGCCGCTCATAAATTACATAGAGAAGACTGGACAGCTGAAGAAAACGAGCGTGTTTTCGGAATTTGTTCAAATCCGAACTGGCATGGCCACAATTACGATTTGTTTGTTACAGTTAAAGGTGAAATTAATCCTGAAACAGGTTTCTTAATTGACCTTAAAGTAATGAAGGAGATCATTAATACGGAGATTATCGATATAGTGGATCATAAGAATATCAATTTGGATGTGGAATTTATGAAAGGTAAGATGGCTTCCACTGAAGTAATTGCCATGGAAATATTCCATATACTAAAACCATGCTTCGCTAAGGAGAATGTTATCTTACATGCTATTCGTTTGCATGAAACAGAAAATAACTCGGTCGAATATTTCGGCGAATAATTCACATACCTAGAAGATAAACTATATGCACGATTTTGACGAAGCAGAACAAGACGGCTATATCAAAATAGATCAATACAATGAAAAACATGTGGAACGCATCGCGAGCCACTACAAAGATATATTAGACGCGCTTGGTGAAGATCCAAGTCGCGAAGGTCTTATTAAAACACCAGAACGCGTTGCGAAGGCTTTACAGTTTTTGACTCACGGTTATGATATCGATGCGGCGGAAGTATTGAGAGGAGCAATGTTTGAAGAAGAGTATAGTCAGATGGTCGTTGTTAAGGATATTGAAGTGTATTCAATGTGCGAGCACCATATGTTACCTTTCTTTGGAAAAGCGCATATTGCCTACATTCCGAATGGACATATCGTTGGATTGAGTAAAATCCCTCGTGTCGTAGATGTATTTGCACGTAGATTACAGGTTCAAGAGCGCTTAACGAACGAGATTCGGGATTGTATACAGGATACCTTAAAACCAGCAGGTGTTGCAGTGGTTATTGAATGTAAGCATATGTGTATGGCCATGCGTGGCGTGCAAAAGCAAAACTCGGTTACGACGACTTCTGCATTTACAGGTGCATTCCAAAATGACGTCACACGATCGGAATTTTTACGTCTAATAACAGCCTCTCTAGACTAATATCAGAAAATATAAAACATCATTAAAACCGCATTAAAGGCGGTTTTTTTATTGCTTCGTTACCAGTAAAAGTGTTGATATACAGCTGATTAAATAAAAAACAATTGTTTTATATAAACTAAAGTTTTACCTTTGCTCGGTATGTTTGAAGAATTTGAACGTTTAAATTCCTATTTGGAAGATACTACCGACGAAGAAAATGCATTGTTAAAAAAGATCAATCGAGAGACATTTCTTCGGGAGACTATGCCGCATATGTTGTCTGGACATTACCAAGGAAGGGTGTTAGCAATGCTGAGTAAATTGGTTCAGCCGAAACTAGCACTTGAGATTGGAACATTTACAGGATATGCAACAGTTTGTTTGGCGGAGGGATTAAATGAAGGGGGCGTTCTTCATACAATTGATATAAATGAAGAACAGCAGGATAGGGTTCAAAGTTATTTCGACGAATCCGATTTCGCTTCTCAAATTAAGTATCATATAGGAGACGCAGCAGACGTAATTCAAACGATTGAGGGACAATTTGACTTGATATTTATAGACGCTGACAAAAAGCGTAACTTATATTATTTTCAAGAGCTTATTGATCGTGTGAGGACCGGAGGATTAATATTATTAGACAATGTCTTATGGAAAGGCAAGGTTTTTGATGATAAGCCGGATAGTCAGACAAAACAAGTAATAGAATTAAATAAAACACTGGCGAGTGATAATAGGGTAGAAAAATTAATTCTACCAATACGTGACGGGCTTTTTGTGCTACGCAAGAAGTAGTGTTAAACTAAACAGAAGTTTATGCTAAAACATTGTAGAAAGATTTTTATGGTATGTATACTTACCGTAATTACAACTTTAAGCTTGCATGCGCAAGACTACACAACAAGATCGTATATAGAGAAGCACAGTACATCTGCGCAACGTCTAATGCGAGAAACAGGGGTTCCAGCATCAGTTATATTAGCTGTTGCCATTCATGAAAGTGCGTACGGGAATAGTCGTATTGCTAAGTACCTTAATAACCATTTTGGGATAAAGGGGAAAAACAGTAGTACGAAGATTCGCTCTGCTTATAAAGGCTATGGTTCCGTTTTGGACTCTTATCGTGATTTCGTCGGACTGTTGCAAAGAAGAAAGGCAACGAAACCTTTATTCGAGAAGCATGAATCCGATGATTACAAAGCTTGGGTTAAAGGTATAGCTAGATCTGGCTATTCTGAAACTGGAGATTGGACTCGTAAGGTAATTTCTACCATAGATAGATATAACTTAGAGAAATACGACGAGAAGATAAATCTGAATTAATCGTACGGAACAAAATGATAAAGAGATTAATGTTGGCCAGTTTAATATTGGCCATATTTTTTGTTTCATGTGGAACGAAACGTTCTACGGTCCTCCAGAAACCTAATTCTAATAGAGGGACGACACAGGGGACTAATCAAGTTGGAAATCCCAACAAGAAGCCAGCAACATCTACATCAGGACTAGCTTATATCGACCGATATAAAGGTATTGCCATCGAGGAAATGAATCGATATGGCATTCCGGCTAGTATTAAACTCGCACAAGCATTATTGGAATCAGGGAATGGAAATTCCTATTTAGCTGTAAATGCTAATAACCATTTCGGCATTAAATGTGGCGGCACTTGGTCTGGCAAATCGGTTACTCGACCGGATGATGCGGTTAATGATTGTTTTCGTGTTTATAACGACCCCGAACAGTCATTTAAAGATCACTCCCAATTTCTACTTAGAAAGCGATATGAAGGTCTTTTTACATTAAAGAAAGATGATTATAAAGGTTGGGCACGTGGACTGAAACAGGCTGGGTACGCAACAAATCCACGTTATCCCGAACTATTAATCGATTTAATTGAACGTTACAACCTACAACAATATGATGTAGCTGAACGACCAGTAGAGGTTATTGCTCGAGCGGAGCGTGTCGAGGAAATTATTGAAGAGAAAACGATCGCTGAACCAGCTGTGCAGAAAGAAGAGATCAAGAAACCAGTAGCTATGCAGATCTATGAGGTTAAAGCATCAGATACGTTAACCAATATTGCAAGTAGATTCCAAACGACGGTTGCCCTTTTGAAGGAAACCAATGGCTTAACAAGCGATAGCGTTTATGTGGGTCAGCTTCTAGTCGTATCAAAATAGTTACATGCCTCATTAAAAGATGTTAAAAATTAGCAACCTATTCTTCTAAGACGTAGTTTTGAAGTTAGGATGAAAAACCTAATAGCAATATTTTTTCTGATTTTATTGACTTGGAACAGTAAGCTGTACGCGCAAACGGCAGTTGCTGGTATTGTATATGATGGCGAGTCGAAACAGCGCTTAGGGGAAGTCCAAATAAAAAACCTGAATACTAATGTTTTGCTTTTTAACGATAATCGAGGTGAATTTAATATTCAGGCTCAAGAAGGGGATAGGATATCTATTCGAAAACTGGGGTACGTTGGCGACACACTAACGTTTGAGAATCAAAAGGCTTTAATTGTTTCTTTGAAACCTGCAGTAAAAAAGATTGATCCCATTCAAGTGTATGGGCGCCGTTCTCCGGATGATATGCTAAAGGATATTAAAAGAGATTATAAGAAAGCCTTTGATCTTGCTGCGCCTAAAGACTACTTCTCGGTTGGGCCTACTGGAGCTGGGGTAAGTATTGATGCTCTTTATAGTTTAGTTAGTCGTGAGGCCAAAAATGCAAGACGATTTACACAGCATATCGAACGAATCCACGAAGAGAATATCGTAGATTTTTACTTTTCGCCGGATTTAGTACGGTCTTTGATAGGATTAGAAGGTGAACAGTTGCAAGTATTTATGCGTTTATTTAGACCCTCTTACGAATTTGTGTCAAAAGCCAATCATTATCAATTGGTTCAATTTATAAAAAGTAAGTACGAAGTATTTAAACTACACCCAAATTTGCGACCTTTGCGGGAGTTGCCTGATATAAAGTTGGATGTTAACCAAAAAAAATAATATGAAGATAAAATTCTACCTATTACCATGTTTTCTTTTGATGCTAGGTTTTACGATAGCCAATGCGCAAGATTTGAAAGATTTGCGCGTTAGACCAGATAGCTCAATCAATGAAAAGAAGGAGGGGAAGGCCCTCAATGTGAAAAACATTAATGTCCCGATTCCCAAGTTGGATTTAGAAGTTAATTATTGGAAGCACTGGAGTAAGGTTGGAGTCAATTTCAATCAAGCGGCATTTTCTGAAAACTGGAAATTAGGAGGGATTAACTCTTGGGCAATCGTTGGATTGATTTGGCACAAGTCGGACTATACAAAGAATAACTTCAACTTCACCACGGAGATTGATCTCAAATACGGTAAGATTAGAAATGAAGGTCAATTGGCAAAACCAAATAATGACCGTGTTTTCTGGGATAATAAGCTTTCATATAAATTATCTAAGAGCTGGGCGGTCTATACCTCATTTACGTTTGAATCGCAATTTGATAGCCGTTATACCTATGGAAAGGGTAGCGAAGGTCAAGATACCATCACAGGCGTAGTTTCGGCATTTATGTCTCCTGGTTACTTTACAGAATCACTGGGTTTGGAATATAAGCCGGACAATACCTTCTCTCTACGATTTGGTACAGGTACCGCACGTCAAACAGTTATCCTTGATGAAAGAATTAAACCTCGTTCAGCAAATGCTTACTTTCAGCGTTATGGGGAGTATTTTAATTCTTCCGATCACAATAAAGGAACTGGTGAACGATATGGTGTAGAAGAAGATAAAAACTTTAGCAATGAACTCGCGTTCCAGTTGACCGCAAATTTAGACCGTAATTTAACGAAAAATTTAAACCTGAAAGCGCGTTACAACTTATTCGCAGACTACGAAGATATGAATGATCCAGCGCACCGTTTGGACGCTACCTTCTCTGCAAAAGTAACTTCTTTAATTAATGTATCTTTAAGTGGTACAGTGCTTTATGACTCTGCGATGGATGGAGCCGTACAGTGGAATCAAGCTTTGGCAGTAGGTTTGCTTCTAAACTTACCAAAATAGATTGAATGTTAAAGATTAAAAGGTTTTGGATTGTAGGGTTGGGTTTAGTTTTCTTGGTTTCGTGTTCGACAACCAAGAAAACTACCGTCCTACAGAATCCGCAAACTGTTGTCATAAAACCCTCCGATGTTGTTGAGAATACTGTAGTTCAAAAGGATACAGTATCGTTGAATAAACAGATTAATCAGCAATCCTCCCAGAAAAATACGATTGATTCCAATATTGCTTTAAGTTCTGATGAACAGGCGAGGTTGCTATTTAATACTGGAATACATAAAGAATATGATTTTGCGCAAGCAATTCACTATGACTGGAGAAAACCTTCGTATGTGATGATTCATCATACTTCACAAAATAGCACTGCGCAAACAATTCGTACGTTCCAGCTTCCCCATACAAAGGTCAGTAGTCATTATGTAATTGGTCGTGATGGCCGTGTTGTACAAATGTTGAATGATTATATGCGAGGATGGCATGCTGGACGTGGTAAATGGGGACAAATTTCCGACATGAATTCTGTGTCAATTGGGATCGAGCTTGATAATAATGGGTTTGATGCTTTCCCCGAGGCCCAAATTAGCGCGCTCATGACCTTATTGGATACCTTGAAGAACAGATATAGCATTCCGCAATTAAACTTCATTGGGCACAGCGATTTCGCGCCTGGACGCAAAGACGATCCAAATGTTCTTTTCCCTTGGGACAAATTAGCTGCTAGAGGTTTTGGAATATGGTATAATGAATCATATTTAATGCCTGCTCCCGTGACTTTTAACCCTTATGATGCGTTGAAGTTGATGGGGTACGACATGAAGAATCCAGAAGCAGTTATTCGAGCTTTTAAAAAGAAGTATGTGCGAACGGATTTAACTGGCGTGTTAACAGACCGCGATAAAGCAATATTATACGATTTGTATAGAAAGTATTATTAGGAGACTTTCAAAAATGATTACTGTGGAAGTGGCGGCGTGTCCTTCTTTTTTCCTACAAGATTCTGTAATACGAAGGCGATAAGTATTAAAAGTACACATCCAATCAAATTCAACCAAAGGAACGCAACGACATCTAATCTCCAGATTCCAAAAACAATTATTTCTGTGATAATGGCGGCGAGAAATACGGCCTTTCCTCCAATGCGTTTAATATAGAAAGCGACAAGGAAAATTCCGAGAATGGTTCCATAAAAAAGCGAGCCTAGGATATTGACCGCTTCGAGTAGATTTCCCAATTTGCTAGAATACAAGGCTATGCCGATCGTAAAAAGCCCCCAGAACGCAGTAGCAAGGCGTGATGCATTTAAATAATGTGTTTCATTGGCATCTTTCCTCACAAAACGTTTATAGATATCGATAACAGTTGTGGATGAAAGCGAGTTTATGGCACTGGCGGTTGCACCCATTGAAGCAAGAAAAATAATTGCAATTAGTAAGCCAATCAAGCCTTTAGGGAACACGTCAGTAACGAATTTTAAAAAGATATAATTATTATCGTTTGTTTCTGCGGAGCTATCGTTCTTCTTCATCAGGTCGACTAGGTTTGCCCTAAGTTCCTTTTCCTGCGTATTGTATCCTCCAAGTTTTTCTCGTATTCCATCGATCTTTCCCTCTTCATTCTTTGCTAAAGCGTCAGTCAATTCGTCGACAACAAGCTTTTTCTCCGTGCTGAGTAGCTCATGTTGTGCTAAGATGTTTTTGTAATCTTCTTTATATATACTTTGCTCTAACTTTATTGTCTCGCTCTCATTGAAGAATAGAGGCGGTGTATGGTATTGATAGTAGGCAAAGACAAGTACACCTATCAAAAGAATAGCAAACTGCATAGGCACCTTTAAAAGGCCATTCATGAGCAAGCCTAACCTGCTATCTCGAATAGAGGAGCCAGTAAGATAACGCCCAACCTGACTTTGGTCTGTGCCGAAATAAGAAAGCTGTAGGAAGAAACCTCCGATTAGTCCTGTCCAGACAGTATATTGATTCTCGAAATCTAGGGTGAAGTCAATTGCATTTGTTTTTCCTGATTTTCCGGCAATATGAAGTGCTTCTGAAAATCCAATATGAGCGGGCAATAAGTGTACAACGAGTATTCCAGCAAGTAATAATCCACCAAATATGATAGACATCTGCAATAATTGGGTGTAAGAAACCGCTTTTACGCCTCCGTAAACAGTGTATATTAATAGAAGCGCACCTATGGAGAGTGTTGTTATGGTTAAGTCTATATGTAGGATCGTTGATAGGATAATTGCGGGCGCAAAAATTGTGATCCCTGTTGATATTCCTCGCTGAATAAGGAAGAGGATGGCGGTTAATACCCTTGTTTTTACATCAAATCGTTTTTCAAGAAACTCATAGGCAGTATATACCTTCAGTTTATGAAAGATAGGGACGAAAGTGACGCAAAGCACAATCATGGCAAGTGGCAATCCGAAATAGAATTGAACGAAGCTCATTCCGGAGGTATAAGCTAGACCAGGAGCAGAAAGAAAGGTAATTGCACTGGCTTGCGTCGCCATGACAGAAAGACCTACAGTATACCAGGGTAGTGAGCGGTCACCAAGGATGTAGCCGTCAATATTCTTGACGTTCTTGCTTTTATAAAGTCCGTAAAGTACGATAGAAAGCAAGGTGAGGATGAGTACTATCCAATCGATATTACTCATCCAAAATATCTAGTGAAAAAATACATGAGGACAATACATACGAAAAGCCAGAGTACAATAATCCAATAGAATTGTCTCCAGTTTCGTACGAAAGGGGGGAGTCCCCTATCTGTCATGCTTTTTGAACGGTAATATAACCGAGATAAAGATAATAGCGAAGATTAACCCAGCAACTGTACCTTTTATTACGCCAAGAAAAGTACCTGTTGCAACCCAAGCAGTAATTGCAGCTAATACAACACCAACTAATAAGATAATTCCTTTTGCGTTGATTCCGTTAGAGTTTTCGATCTGATTTTCCATTATATGTTCTTATTATAATTCTTCTTTTGCCAGCAAATTTACAAATAATCTATAAGCTCCGGGCACACCGGCCGGTAATTGTCGGAAAAAGGCTAGCGACGTATAGACAAACTTACCTTTTCCATACTTAGTAAGCAATAAGGATCCATTAT
The DNA here is from genome assembly GCF_009557615.1 of Sphingobacteruim zhuxiongii. Taxonomy (NCBI): domain Bacteria; kingdom Pseudomonadati; phylum Bacteroidota; class Sphingobacteriia; order Sphingobacteriales; family Sphingobacteriaceae; genus Sphingobacterium; species Sphingobacterium zhuxiongii. Next base: position 4,280,638 of record NZ_CP045652.1, on the reverse strand, counting down.
GTTGCTTCTCGTTTTTGTCTGCAAAGGACAAAGGGGTGCGATAGTGACCGTCGATATCCTCTGTAAAATATAATCCGCGCTCCTGTATCCAACCATTAAAATCCTCAGAAGTAATTTTATTTGGATAGTTTAGCGAAGGATCTTTTGGATCGATAAACTTCACTTTAGCGTCCTCTTCGGTTACACGGGCTCTACTAATTTGGAAAGGATAGGGACCGAGTTTTTCAAGCCCCATTCGAGAGTTCACATTATATTGTACTAGAACTGTCCCACCCTGCTCCACATAGGCTAATAGCGCTGGAAACCATCGGTCGATGGATTTGCTTACATTATATGTTCTAACGCCTAAGATGGCAGCATCATAGTTGTTAAGAATAGCAGTACTAATTTGGGATTCGGAGAGCACATCGACTTGAATGCCGATATTTTCTAAGGAACTTGGGATCAAATCTCCGGCTCCCTCAATATAAGCAACGCGCTTTACCGGATTGTTTAATGATAATGCCTTAACTTTTAAGACAGTAGGCGGAAACCAAGTTATCGGAGGGATGTGAGGGTACTCGAGACGTTTATAAGCACTCACAGGGTTTCCATTAGCAAGTAATTCGATTGTTGCGGAAGGAATTTGCTTTGTGTTACTAATTTCAATTGTTTTCTTTATTTCTTCATTGCCTTCAAAGCTTAAACTAAAGTTACTTGGAGACAAATTTAAATCGTCCGATTGCTTGAAGGAAAACTCAATCTGTTGTTTTTGTGGGGAATTGTTCTTCAATACGACTGTGAATTGCTTTTTCTCGTTCGCTTGAATTAACATATTAGGGTTGCTGAAAGTCGCTGTGATAACCGGACTAATGCTAATTGGCTCATAAATCTCACCCTCCACAGGATCGACGTACTTATATTTTATTAATCTATCAACAGAAATCGTGGTTCCATTAATTACTAAAACATAGTGACTCGATGGTAAATTAGCGTTTTCGGGGTTTCCGTAATCTTTAGCATCTACCTCGAATTTCCCTAAACTGTGTTGTTTTTCTAACCAGTAAGGTTGTGTCCAGCGGCTGAATTGCTGTTGACCCTCATATTTTTTTATTTCATTCCAGGAAAGCTCTTGATTGATAGATTTCCCATTAATTTCTTTTATAAGAACGTTTAATTTAGGATTGCGAACAATCAATTCATTTGATATGGGAACAGATTCCTCTACAACGTAATTATACTTAGATGCGGTTGATTCGATCCATAAACCAGAACAAGCAATTACTAATTCCTCGATGTCCTTTAATTTTTGTGTTTTATAGATTGAAGGCTTAAGTTTTGAAATTAAAGCGTGTAGTTCGAGCAGTGGATCCACAGAAGATTCCGGCGAAGAAGCCTGAAAGCTTTGCTGAATCCTACTTATTTTTTGCTCAATAGCTGCGGTTGATTCACCAAGACGTTTCCAACTAACATCAATTCCGTCGAATAAGGTTGCTTTTGCTGTTTCTCCTGCTACATGTTCGAAATATTCCAAAGATTTCCCTCGTCCAGCAGCAGCACCGAATCCTTGACTCTTGTGTTGCGAACGACTCAGGGCAGCAATTTCGCCATAGGAGTAACCTAATAGAGGATTATACGCGCCTATATCGATTTTGAGTTGGTCTTCATTGGTATTGTTCATTCCTCCAAAATTCGCGGTATTCCAGAGTAATCGCTTCGCTTTCCAGGGTTTTAACTCTTTTAGTTGTTCAGGGAATTTATTTGGGTCAGCGGCGGCTTCATATGCTTCTTTGGCTAGAATAGCTGAGGCTTGATGGTGACCATGTCCACCACGGCTGTCGGGAGGGAAGCGATTAATGATTACGTCGGGTTGTAATTTCCGAATAAGGTAGACTGCTTCACGTAGTGTTTCTTCCTTTTTCCAGAAAGAAAATGTTTCTTCGTGGGTTTTTGAAAAGCCAAAGTCGTAAGCAGAACTAAAGTATTGCTCTCCTTTATCTATTGATCGAGCGGCTAAAAGCTCTTGCGTCCGGATTAGACCTAATTCGATTCCCTGTTCTGTTCCCAATAGATTCTGACCACCATCACCACGAGTTAATGAAAGATAGGCGGTTCGATATTTCTTCTCGTTTGCCAACCACGCAATTAAACGTGTGTTTTCATCATCGGGGTGTGCGGCAAAATATAAAACGGTGCCTAAGGTCGAAAGCTTGTCTATTTTGGTGTTAATCAGCGAGGATGAATAGCTTTGCTGACTGTAAGAGAAACTGCTGAACAAACATAGGTATAGAATGACTAGGAATAGCGCTCTTTGCATCATATCTTAAAAATAAGGAAGTTTCTGTAAAAAATAAAAGGAATCAAAACTAATTTGATTCCTTTTACCAACAATTAAAAATCTTTGACTTCAAACCCTGGTCATAAAACCTATCGGTTCGATTCGGCAGGATGATTTGCTTCGGGTCTAACCTTTAACGATTATAAAAGTACTATAAAATCAATGTAAATGGGCAGAGCCTATAAAAAAACTTTTCCACAAAAACCAAGTTATAAACAAGGCTTCTGTGGAAAAGAATAATAAATATAATGGAGCAGAGAATTAGTCTGCTGGAGTTTATTTGTCGATGGATCCTAATACACGCTTCATAAAGGTATTTAAGGCCTCTTTTTGTGGCATTCCGTCTTGTACTAATTTGCTTACTTCTACAGCACCGTACATATTGGAAATCAATTCGCCAATTACGTCTAGCTCTTCGTCTTTTAAGGATGGAACTTCTGTCAATGCCTCTAAGGTTTCGATAGTTTCTAAAACGAAATCTACGTCGTTCTCGGCAATAAACTCGGTAAGGTGTTTAATTACTGGTAACTTCATTTAATAAGTCTGTTAATCCTTCGATTTTATTTGTTTGTACTTGGTTTACCAACTTGCCGTTTTTGAAAGCTGCGAAAGTAGGTAAGTTATTTACGTTTGCAAGTTTTCTAGACTCTGGAAACTTTTCCGCATCTGCGATAATGAAAGTAACCTGCTCGTTCTCGCCAGATAGTTTTTTAAACTTAGGCTTCATAATGCGGCAATTTCCACACCATGAGGCAGCATATTGAACCATCACCGTTTCATTGCTTTCGATGATTGATTGTAAATTGTCTTCTGTTAGTTCTTGTAACATAGTAGCTCCTTTTGTATAGTTTAAAAAAAAGAGGAGACTGAACGCCTCCTCTTTCTCGTGCGTTTCTTAGTTGTTTGATAGGTAAGATGCTACTCCGTCGCGTGTTGCGCTCATAGCTTCTTTTCCTTCTTCCCAGTTTGCAGGACAAACTTCACCATGTTTTTGAACGTGAGTGTAAGCGTCAATTAAACGGATATATTCTTTAACGTTACGACCTAATGGCATATCGTTTACTGATTCATGGAATACTTTACCAGTTTCGTCGATTAGGTAAGTCGCGCGGTAAGATACTGCAGAACCTTCTACTAATGTACCGTACTCTGGGTGCTCAATTTCTTTCATCTCCAAAATACCAAGTACGCTAGACAAGTTGCGGTTCGTATCAGCGATTAAAGGGTATTCAACACCTTCAATACCACCGTTATCTTTTTCAGTGTTTAACCAAGCAAAATGTACCTCTGCAGAGTCACATGATGCACCCACTAAAATTGTATTTCTTTTTTCGAATTCAGCGGCCGCCTCTTGGAATGCATGTAATTCCGTAGGACAAACAAAAGTGAAGTCTTTTGGATACCAGAATAACAAAACTTTCTTATTCTCTTTTTGCGCTTTCTCAAATAAATTTAAAGTGAAGTTATCACCTAAATAGTCAATAGCATCAACTGTAATGTTCGGGAAATTTTTACCTGTAAAACTCATAATATTATTCTTTTCTTTTGTGCAACAAAGGTACATAATTTTAAGCCGTCTTTATATTGATATTCTTTATTAACTATTGGTTTTGTCTATATGAGCTGGGGGTCACATATAATTGTGATTTATATCACAAATCCGTATCATTTGATAATGAGAGGGAAGGCTTTTTTCGATGTTGTATGGCGGTCTTATTTAGCTTGTCCTGCGTATTGAAAAAATCCTCAGGCAATTAAAATTATTGTTTGCACAGTTTTATTAAAATAGTAGTTTTGTTGCTCGGCCCTGTAGTTCAACGGATAGAATAGATGTTTCCTAAACATTTGATAGCAGTTCGATTCTGCTTGGGGCTACACTTACAACAAAAAACGCCGAAGTCTTAATAACTTCGGCGTTTCTGATTTTATACCTTTGAGGTTCTTACCTCTGAATACGCAGTTCAATCAAATCATTTCATATAACCGTTTAATAGACAGCTTATCTCTAAAATATTCTTTGATCTTCTTGATTATAGACAAGCTCTAATAATTTTGGCCAATAATTTTGAATGTTTCCACTTTTTATCTCATTGCTTAAATCTTGAAAATTAGTCGTGAATTTAGAAGACCGCCCCATTAAATCGGACAGATCTTTATTTGCCAAATCTTTTTTCTCCAAAAGATTATTTGCTTCTGCTCTTAGTAATAAAAACACAGGAGATCTGACTGATTTCGTGTTGCTAACTTTCTCCAACAGCGTCTTGTATTTTGTTGGATCTTGTTTCTTATATAACTGAGATTCCAGCCAGTCTGCAAGAACCTCTTGTTTTTCGTCTGGATACGGTTCACCAACGCCAAGATTCTTGGGCCAATGACGAGATTCGTCTAGCTTCTTCTTTGCAAGTTTTGTGTTGTTTTTTATCAAAGCGTTATATGCGGCCATTAACTTCGCTTGCTCATAATATCGACGACCATCTGTTGCTCCTTCGAAGGGTAGGATTTCAAGGTTTGTTAACACGTTTTCTGCCTCAACAAAATCTTTGTTTAATAACAGCATCTTACAATAATTCATTCCCAAGATGTAATTCCGAGGGTTAGTTTTGTAATAGTCGGACGCGATTTCCAGCGCTTTCTTATACTCTTTTTGTATTCGATATTGATTGGATAGCAGCTTTCCATATCGCCATTCTTTGGAATCCATTTTTGCAGCAAGCTTCAAATCTTCAATCGCTTGTTTTGGGTTAACGTTAGACTCAAGTTCCGCCCGAACGACAAAATATGGAGCAAAATCAACACGTTCAGATTGACTGGTTTGAAGTAAGCTTAAAGCTTTATCACTTTGGTTTCTGTATCTGAACAACAAAGCCTGTAGGTAGGTTGATCTCCAATTCCCACTTTTTTGCGTAGCCCAAACAAAGACCGGTTGGCTTTCTTCCCGAAAAGGGAAAACAAATTCGGGCTTTGAGTTATCCGCTTGATTTAGCCAGGTCTGTGCTTCGGGTGTATCTCTTTTTAGCCATGCCAGCCAGTAAAGTGTTTCTGTGTTTTTAGGGGCAACTTCTAATATTTTTGCTGTTCTGTCGAAGAGGTTTAAAGAGTTATACCATATTGCCAACTCCAAAAACGCTTCAATTCGCATCTCTTGTTTTACGCCTGCTAGGAATTGTTTTTCAGCTTCAACGGTCTTTTGTTGCCAGAGGTTCTCAAAGTTTAAAAATGGGTTGAGCGGATCTATGGTCTCAAGCGTAAGTTTACTGCTTTGTTTGGAGGAATCATCCGCTAATAGGGTTGAGGTCAGGTATTGAATTTGAAGAGCTTCAATGTTGTCTTTGCTTAAATTCAACGCCTTCTCCGCATAGCTTTTTGCATTTATCAAGTCTTTTGCTTTGAAAAATATTCGAGCCAATGCCGTAAATGCGGATCCTCGCCAAGCGGCATCCATGCTTGCAACCTGATAACCATCTCTAGCATCGTATTCATTGCCCAACTTTTCATTGATTAGACCGTAGTAGTAGTTTGCCTCAGCGTCGTAAGTATCCAATTCCAATGACCTTGAAGCATACACTAAGGCCTTCTCGTATTCCATCCGAAACCAATGTAACTTGATCATGGAACTTAATACGGTGGAATTGTTTGGAGCCAGTTCATATGCTTTCCGAATCAGAGGTTCCGCTTGATTGTAAAGACGGAATCTTAAGAGGTCTCGACCAAGATAGGCAAGCGAATCAATTTCATTTAATTCAACTTTTAACTCTACAGGTCTATTTAAAGCATATTTGTCTTGTTCTAAGTCTAATTGAATTCCATTGAGTACTATGTAACTTGGAGATTCTCCGGTTTCTATCGAAAGCTTTACGCTCACAGGAGTTCCTATTTTTGCGTCAACTCTTGTCCCACCAATTTGCTTAAAGGTTCGGTTATAAACCTTTAATGAGTCATTGATGTTTTGTTTTGGATCTATACGGACTTCTAATGTTTGTTCACTTTGCGTCAAACTGAAAGCCCCAACAAGATTAATTGCTGTTGCCTTACCAATACCATGGTAGGGCAGCCAACTTTCTTCCCAACGGTCTGTTTGGTAGGGTTGAAAGCCAATCTGCTTAAATGGCGTCTCGCTGCTGCGCCCCATATTTTGGTTGAATAGTCTTCCGCTTTGTATTTCTACATATTGACCACTATTATCCGTCAATAAGTCCTCCCAAATTTGACCGGCACCAGATTGCGCCCAAAGAAAGATCTTCTTTCCGAGCTTGTCTTCCCGCGGGGCATACCTAGCCATCCCAAAATCTGAATTAGACCAATATGCACCAAAAGTATTGCTGGCAGCACCTAATACATGGTAAGACTTCGAATCTCCAAAAGCATTTCCTGTAAAGGTCGAAAGATCTCTTCCTTGCTCATCTATAGGCCAATTGTGTTGTTCGCCGTCATGCCCAATATATTTGTGTCCGGGATAAACAAAGTGAAGGTCATCGGCCGCTGGAATACCTAAGTTCATCCAGGTATAATATGGCTGTTCAACGGGATTGCTATTTGACCAGAATGATTTAGTCGTGAAGTACCCCTTATCTTTCTCCAATCGGATCTCTAATGTCCAGCGGGTTCTAGAAAGTAAATCTAAGGTGTGAATAATACAGCTGGCACTACCATCAGCGTTAGTCTGAATTAAGTAATCGACTGGGGTGGATGTATTTGGCGTATGTCCGATAACGCCGTAGTTCGCTTCAATTCCGCCACTAGTCCAAGGGCCGCGCATAGCGATATCTCTAAACTTAACTACGCCATTGTTATAGAGATAGTCCCTTTTATTGACTTTGTCGTAGGCTGTCCATATTTTGCCACCGATTTCCGGTATTATCTGTACTTTGATGTAGTCATTTTCCAAATAGACGACTTTCCAACTCTTCTGAACCGGAGCGTTTGAAAAACCGTCAAAACGAAAATAAGGATAAAGCTTTTGATTGGAGGCCACAGGATCGGGATCCGAATAAGGGTAGGTCGTCATGTTTACTAGCCCTTCTTCAACCTTCGTTGCCTGTTGCGCAAGTCCGTGCTCCGCAAACAAAAATGCGATAACAATACAAGTGAGAGACTTTATTCTGTTGCTTTTAATCATAATTTAATTAGTTATTATTCTATGATCAGTATCCAACCTTGATTCTTCTTAACCAATATGTTTGATTGAGGATCAAAGTTCTTCGCTTCTTGGAAATTTTCTATATATGGAGCTTTAATTTTTACCTTTTTAGGGTCTAGTCCAAGCTTTTCCCAATTGATTTTCAGTTTAAATTGTACGTCATTAGCTGCCCAGCTAGCTATAGAAACCATAGTTTTTCCATCTTTTTGAAAAACTGTAGTTAGCACATCGGCTCTATCTGTTTTGATAGGAATATTTGGCGACCAATAACCGATCATTTTTGAACCTACGATTCCGAAGTCGTCCCAAACCTTCCACAGTCCTTGTGGTCCACTTTTCTGATAGGGCAAACGATTTGTCATGCCGTAGATCATTCCACGATATGGATTCCCTCCATCTTGTAACATTTCGCCCATTAAACCAAATGGAATTCCACTCACTTCTGTAAGGAAGAAATCAGGATTATTTTTTTCATAATCAAAATATTCCCCGAACCAGAGACGATTAATGTACGGAAAATGTTCCATATATAGGTTTGCACTGTTATTGAAACCATCGCGTTCGTTGTACTGATTTGCGGAGTGCAAATCGATTAATCCTGGATGTCCGTTTTTGGTCATGACGCGTTTAATCCGCTTCATCGTGATGCGGTCGAATGCGACATCGTCTAAGTAAATACCATCTATTCCAATGTTGTCAACCAACCAATTCATTCCTTCGACGTAGTAGTTGTGCCAGCGGTTCATCCCACTGTTGATTAACGCCGCATCTTGGTATTTTGGAACATACCATGCTGCAATGTAATCATGACCGACATGCTCCTGTAACCAAGAATATCCTTTTCCGGGTCCTGCAGAAAATACCTCATGTCCCAAGCTTCGTAAAGGATAAAGTTCATAAACACGATTAGAAACCTCTCTTACGGTGTTATAGATTTTGACCTTAAGGCCCGCGTGATGTGCAGAATCAATGTAGTTCTTCATTTCTTTGGTCGCAATGAAGGGGTAGTTGATATAAGGGTTTAGATCATTTGCATGATGGATATTGACGACATTGGCACCACTTTTCTTAACTGAGTCAACCGGATGATAAGCGTGATAGTAGCGCTCCGACCATTGCGCGTCAGTCTGTAGCGGGTGGAATGGTGTAATTAGGAGATTGAAATTATAGTATAGCACATCGCCTTTCTTTAGGTGTCGACTACCACTATAGCCCTTGACGATGGCCTGATTGTCAATTTCCTTAATATTTATCCCTCCCTTGTTTCCATTTCCCCATGATGTCGGTAATTTTAGTGGCTTTTGAAGATAGAAATTGGTGTTCAATGGTCGTTCGTAGTTTTCATCGCGAAGCGAGAATTGCAATCCTGCGTTCACTGTACCGATCCAAGCGCCATCTTGATTCTTATGTGCGACATCCCATTTCCAATCGATACTTGATGGCCTATATCCACCCTTTTGTCCCAATCCCATTAAGTACTCTGCTTTTTCTTTTTTAAATGGAATTTCTAGACTAATTTCAGATAAATCAATATCGTTGAGTGCTTGAACTTTAACGACATAATGCATAAACCCATCAAACTCTAATTGAGCATCTAAGTCAATCTGTAAGTTTGGACTAAGGAGCTGAGATATCCATCGATGTAATCCCTCTTCTTTTTGCGTAAATTGATATCCATTATTCTTGAATTCTTCTTCTTTACCGTTTTGCTGTATAAACTTGAAGTGAATTGGCTTAGCCAAAATGTCATTCTTTGCATCAGATATTTCGGTCATTTCTGGACTGAAGTAGGTGCGAATCTGTTTTGGGAGTCCAGATGAAGAAAGAATAACTTCACGTCCAAGGATTGATAAAATAGAATCCTTCTTTAATTGGATAGCGGTATAGGGGGGAAGAATCGTATTGCTGTGTGCCAGTGTAGAATTTAACCAAGGTAATCGAGTCATTTTCCATGGCTCGTCATATCCTTTATTGGTTAGGTTTTTATTATCAACGACTAGTTCCAATTGAACGGTTCTCGGTTCGCTGTTTTCAGCTTTTATAGTTAGCGTTCCTTTGTAAAGTCCAGGTTCCGTGTTTTCTGGAATATTAAAACCGCACCATAAAGATTGCACTTTCCCTTTCGTTGCATTTACCGTGTTCGTGAGAGGGGCGCCTGTATAAGCGATTCCTGCTTGATTTAAGCAGTCGAAATATGAACTGGATATTGATTGACCATTTTGACTTTTCAGGTCACTAGAAGACACGATTATATGCTTTAGGTCTGATTTAATAGGGTATATTGCGATTTGGAAAGCATGGTATCCGCCTCGTTCCGCCTTGTCTTTTAAGAGCTGATGATTAAATGTTTTTTCGGTCCATCGTTTTGGAAGGTATTCTCCCGTTTTTACCGGGTTATTCCGAGTCTCAGGAAACACCAGGTAATCTTCATTGTTAAACTGTTTTAATATAGCATCTACTTCTTTTTCAGAAGCGATAACATCCATTTCTGTGTTTCTATTGAAATTATCGACGGATTCAAGGCGTAGCAATTTTGCCTTCGAATTGTTCGTCTTTTTTTCTGTACCAGGAGTGGGGCTCGAATTTTTCAGATATGATGCGGTGGGGTAGTTGGTGCGGCCGTCCAATTCATAAGGGAGGAAGTAGATATAATAGATGCCTTTACCAGATTGGGGTCGAAAGGTAATACCTCCAGAAACATTGTTAATCCATAGATACGATGAGGGTTCGAATTGTTTATTCGTCGTACTGTCGACGATGATTAGTTTTTGTTCCGGCGTCATCCAACGATTTCTCCACGGAATATTTGCCTCCACGAGTTGAATATCTTTGTCAACACGAATAACAGCTCTTTGATTACCTAGCTGATCAGGATCCCATCGCAAAGGCTGTGGTGGAAAAGGTTGTTGTTGTGCATATGCTGTTTTAATACTTAACGCTATGACGAAGAACAGTATAACGTTTAGGCTTTCTCTTAGGTTGATTTTCATGTTAATTAGATTTTATTCTAAATTTTGCCCAAAAACTTTCTGGTACCTCTACCGCTCTATAAGGTATAAAGTGGCTGTTTAATTCCCATAGGACTTTCCCTTGTTTATCCGTAACAATTGCGCTTCCTGTTTTAGAGCTAGTTTGTAAAATATTCCCATTTGACAATAAGAAAGCACTTCCCATTCGGGCTGTATATTGCTTTATTGGTAAAGGGGCTTGGTACGATCGTGTCGCTACCATATTTTTTGTGTCGAGTCTAAATGCAATCGCCCGAGATCGTTTTTGAAGTTTTGCCGTGTCTTGTGGCGCATAATCTCCGTTATCAAAAAGCAAGAGGTCGCCGTCTTTGGTTATGTGCGGCGCATGTTGGAAGTAAAAGTAGTCCTTGGGATCCATTTTGAAACTTCCATTTTTACCGAGTTTCCAGATTATTTTACCGCTTTTCGGATCAATTTTCCAGATTTGGTTTTCGATCGGCGAGGAGGTAAGATAGCTTCCGTCTTTATCAAAAGCGATGGTATTGAAGTGGAATCGATCATGTTTAAAACTATCTAAACGTGTATCTTTATTAAGATCCCAATCCGTCCATGGAGACCATTTATGTTTTATCGTTCCTAAACTATCTATCTGCACAATTGCATCACCCCAAAGCGTATCTTTTTTGGAATTTGGGCGATCATCAATTTTATAATCACGTACAACGGCATATATTTCATTTAAGTTGTTCATCTGAACATCGTGATGCATTACAACACCTTTTTCTTCCAAATTACAACGCCATAGCACTTTTCCCGTTTGAGATATTTCAACCAATTCAGTACCTCCCATAAATCCTAAGCGTCCGCTTCGTAGATAATAACCTTGAGGTAGCGGTTTACCATTGTTTTTATTGGGTTCTTTTTTGAACTCATCTTTATTTGCTGGCGCTAATAATGCTAGAATTGTTCCTCTAGGCGTTAAGGACGCTAATCTAACCCCCATTTTGTCGTCTTGCCAATACCACCTTACAGTACCATTGCCATCGACAATTGAAATGTTGCCGGGATATCCTCGGAAGCATAGCATAATCAGATCATCACCCAATGCTTTTGGATCATGCGGATTTTTTTCTTTTATCCATTTATGAACCATCCAAGGAGATTGCTTTCTGGTTTCGAAGCTCATCTGCTTAGATTTAACTGGAAACCATTTATCAATCACAATTTGGTAATTGTATTTTGTTGAAGGTTCTAGCAACAGTAAGTTGATTAGATGATCGTCTTTGGAATCTGTTAATGGAGTTCTGAACCGTTCGGAATCTCCGTCTTTCCAATACTCGATATACAGGGGAGCTGGAGCACTAAGCTTTATGTGTATGTCTTCTTTGATTGATTGGTTGTCTGGAGAGTTTAGTGAAATTTCTTGAATTTCAACCCGTTGACTTAAATTGTAGTAAACGCCTAGGGCGATTACTACAATTATTATTAGGAAAGCTATAATTTTAAGTTTCATAAATTAGTTCGGAATTCTACTCGCGTTAGCACTAGACATTTCTTGATGTTGACGAGCCTCGTCCAATGGATAAGGGAAGTACCGTAAAGCCGGCGTTGCAACAGGTTTTAAGCCTCTCGACTGTAGATATTCGTTTGTTACCTTCTCATACCTGCCCAGTCTAATTAAATCTTGTCTACGCTTATATTCAAACACAAACTCAAAACCACGCTCATCAACTAATGCATCGATCATCGCTTCTTTAGATGCTGGAACAGGGAAGTTTGCGTTTATTCCATATTCCGGAGCCCCAGCACGTGCTCTAATTTCATTTATGTAAGGTAGTGCCGCTTGTGGACCATTTAAAGCATTTTCAATTTCTGCTTTGCAAAGAATAACATCAGCAATTCTAAATACTTGGATAGTACGCCCATCGAGGTATGAATTGTTCGTCATATCGTATGAATATTTCTTGGTAGCCACATTTTGTAACAGTTTTACAGTATCGCTAGGCGGCGCTGTTTGTCCTAATTTCGGCATCATATAAAAGAATCCATGAGTTGTATTTTTATCTCTGGGAGCTAAGCCTTCATAGTCATAATAGAAGAACTTTTTTCGAGGATCTAGGTCGCTGTATTTTCTCCAAAATTGTAAGGAAACACCGTAGTATTGCCATCTATCTGGAACTTCTCTGTTATCTGATGGACCGAAGTGGTTCGTAATTTCTCCTCCATTTAAGGTTGGTTCATGTAGGATTCCGAATATTAAGCCCATATCGATTTTATTATTGTCTGACCATTCGTTTTTGAAATCAGGATTCAAGCGATAAACGCCTTTCGACCTTAACGCAAGCACCTCATCGATTAATGGTTTTGCTTTATCATATTTATGTGATCGCATATACATCTTGCCTAGTAGGGTTAATGCTGCGCCCTTGGTCGCGCGACCGATTCCTAAATCCGCAGACCATTTCTCCGGTAGGTTGTCGATTGCATACTGACAATCTTGCGTAACTAGCGCCTCGATTTCTTCCACCGATGCGAGTGGAAGATTATAACTTTCGGATGGGTTCTGAACTTCGGTAATTAAAGGAACAGGTCCGAAAGCATCCGTAAGGTCCATATACGACAAGGCTCTTAAAAATCTCGCTTGTGCTATAACTTGTTTTTTCTTAGCATCTCCTATCGCAACATCGGTTATGTTTGATAGCAGCGAATTCGCATTGCTGATAACCTGATACATGTTCTGATAGTTGAATTTGAAATAACGGTTGTTGTCATCATAAGTAAGGTTGCTCATCTTGGTCGGATCACCAGCAGCCGTCGAAAACCCCATGTCAGTTGAATAGTCCGTTATCATAACTAAATAACCCGCATAATATAGGTATGCATCGCCAGGATAAGGGGATAAGCTTGCATAAATTCCTGTCAGAGCTGCATCGATATCACTCTCCGACGAATACGCGTTCTTGGTCGTTAGATCACTATAAAGTTTTGGTTCCAATTTAGTGCAACTAATTGCGCTGAACAGGCACGCAAAAGCGATGATAGCTATTGATTTATTTTTATTCTTTGAAAGATATTTCATAGTCATAATTGTATTTAGATTAGAAATTTGCGCTAACTCCAAATGTAAATGAACGCATGGATGGATATGAATTAAAGTCTAGACCTGCACCAGCATTCGCCGTTTGTGCGTTTCCACTGTATTTCACTAAGCCATCATTCTCATAAGCCTTGGTATCTACTTCAGGATCCCAACCGCTATACTTGGTGATCGTAAATAAGTTTTCACCCATCGCATAGATTCGTAATGATCGAATTGCCTTGGTTTTGAATGGTACCGTATAGCCTATGGTTAGATTTCTTAATCGTAAAAACGATGCGTTTTCAATAAAGTGATCGTTGATATAGCCCCCATATTTGGAATAGAAGAAGCCATTTCTAGGAAGATCAGTATCCTTGTTTTGTGGAGTCCAACGGTTTAATGCTTCTTCAGTACGTTTCCACTCCATATTCATTCTCGTCATATTTAGTAGATCACTACCAACGTTTCCATAAATGAATGCTGTGAGGTCGAAGTTTTTGAAGGAGAAATTATTCGTTAGTCCAAAAGTCATTTTTGGATAAGCTGAACCAATAATTGCACGATCCGCCGAGCTTATTGTACCATCGTTATTCATGTCCTTAAATTTAGGATCGCCAGGTTTTGAATTTGGCTGAGGGCTGTATTTTTCGCCTTCTTGAATGACACCGAGGTAAGTATATCCAAACAAAGAGCCTAAGGGCTGACCTTCTCTGATGATCGCATATGATTCTTCTGAGACTGTTCCAATTGGTTTTGAAGACGTCAATAGTATTTCGTTCTGTCCACCAAGTGATAAAACCTTATTTCGGTTAATTGAAATATTTAGCTTCGTATCCCAAGTAAATTCGCCGACGAAATTCTTACTATTTAATGCAAATTCTAAACCTTTGTTCTCAACGGAACCAACATTGCTTTGACCAGAATTATATCCCGTGTAGAATGGAAGAGTAACCTTGATCAATAAATCCGAGGTTTTCTTATAATAAGCGTCAACAGTAAGCGCTAGGCGATCGTTTAAGAATGCCATATCTAATCCACCATTGAATTGGGATGTGGTTTCCCAACGAAGTTTCGTGTTTTCTGGGGAGTTTGGATTTAGTGTTGTTCCTGTATTATTTGTTTTTCCGTCGAATGTATAATGGGAATTGCTAACCAAACCATAAGATGCATAATCTGCGATACGCTCATTACCTGTTCTACCATATCCAAAGCGAACTTTGAAGTCCGTAAAAAGGGTTTGGTCCTTCATAAAGGACTCATTTATTGCTTTCCACGCAAATGCGGCAGATGGAAAAGTTCCCCATTGGTTCTCTGATCCAAAGCGTGAAGAGCCATCACGACGAACGGTTGCAGTAATTAAGTATTTGTCATCGAATGAATAATTCACACGACCGAAGAAAGATGCCATCATGTTTTCTGAACGATAAGAATTAACGCCAGTAATTGTTGAGGCAGCACCCAAGTTATAATACTTGAAAAGGTCGGTTGAAAACCCATAAACATCAATTCCTTTTCTGTTATTGGTAAACTTTTCATAAGCATAGCCTCCCATTGCACTAAAATTGTGCTTTTCGTTGAAAGTTTTGCTGTAGGTAACGAATAGGTCAAAAAGGTTGTGCGTTAAGCTGTAATCGGCAACCCTTGCAACACCATCGTCGATACTTCCCTGATAAGATTCGCGACTTAAATAAGACCCCAATTCATCTCTGGTAATTTCTGTCCCTGCATCCATTCGGATGGTGATGTCTTTTATCGGTTTTACCTCTAGGAACAAGTTTCCATTCAATTTGTCGCGTTGAACATCATTGGTCCTTGACATCAAGTTTGCTAAGGGATTATCTCCTTTACCTCCAGGAGGACGACCGAAAGTTCCATCGGAATTGTATTCAGGAACAGTTGGGTCATATGTTAAAATTCCATAAAGAACATTGGAATTCAGTATATTACCATCGTAAAGTTGGATGTTTGAATTTTCTCTTTGCGCAAATATCGTTGCGCCAGCTTTAATGTATTCGTTTACGGTTTGATCCACATTCACGCGACCAGAAATGCGTGAAAAATCTGTGTTTTTTAAGATACCTGCTTGATCAAAATAGCCAATACTACTCAGTACTTTGGTTTTTTCACCACCACCATTAAACTGAAGGTTGTGGCTTTGTAATATACCTCGTCTTGTCGTCGCTGTTATCCAATCGGTATTTACATCTGACTCCAATTGCGATTTTGTATATACACCGTATTCCTGGTTTTCTTGGCCATCAATTTCTTTATATAATGCATTTGCCATTAGCATGTACTCTTGGCCATTCAGCATTTTGAAAGGATTATATGGCTTCTGCGTGCCAACGTATCCAGTATAAGCGATGTTATTTTCTCCCGTTTTACCACGTTTTGTAGTAATTAATACAACGCCATTGGCACCGCGTGAACCATAAATAGCTGTGGCAGAGGCGTCTTTTAATATTTCCATGGAAGCAATATCATCAGGGTTAATATTTACACCATTATTGCTAGGGAAACCGTCAATGACATAAAGAGGCTCATTCGTACTACTGATGGAGTTTACACCTCGTATTCGAATGGAGATACTTCCTCCTGGAGCCTTGGAATTCTGAGTAACTACAACCCCCGCGGCTTTACCTTGTAGTGCCTGACCAACATTGCTTATAGCACCACCTTTCGTTAATTCATCACCTTTTAATGAGGTTATTGATCCTGTTAAATCACCGCGTCGCTGTTGACCGTATCCGACTACCACAACTTCTTCAAGGTCCGATTCTGAAAACTCTAATCTAATTTCAGCTGCGGTCGAAGAATACTTAACCTCGGCTAGATCATAGCCCAACATACGAACCGTGAAGAGCGCCGAACTATTGGAAACAGTTAGACTGAAATTTCCTTGAGCGTCTGTTTGGGCAGCATTTGATGTGCCTTTTTCAGTGACCGTCGCTCCAGCAATTGGAGTTCCAGATCGACTATCAACAACTTTACCTTTCATCGTCAACTGCTGACTTTCAACAACAGCAGCCGTTGTATTCGATTGCCCGTTCCTGATTACAACCGTGTTTTCGTGGATCGTGAAATCGAAATTGTTGTCTTTCAGGAGTCTATCTAACGATGTTTTCAAAGTCACATTTTTAAAGTCGACATCTGATTTAGCATTCGCTAATAGACCTTCCTGATAAATAAATCGATATCCGGTTTGTTCGGTAATGGTCTTTAGGGCCTGTGCAACCTTCACATTTTTACCTTTCATTGTGACCTGAGCATGGGTAGCACCGTATGAAACCATGAAGGATGCTGCTAGTAATAGTCCAGTGAGATTCATTTTAATTAGGTTTTTCAAAAGGCGATCCTTGTTTTTGAAGCATAGGAGGTCTTTCGAATAAAAAGATTTATTCATAATTTGCTGAAGATTTAATGGTTTATTATTAAGCTATGTAAACTGGGCAGGGGTATTGCCGTACCTCTGCTTCTTTCTTAAAATGTGGTAATTCTTTTCTTTTTTTGCCTCCTTATTTTAGGTTAGTTAGATATGGACAACATGTTCATTATTCTATGTACAAATCATCATTCTCTATTCTGAAATTATAGTTAGTTAGATCTTTTAGTACGTTGCAAACTTCTGCTAGTGAGCTATGTTTGGAAATGCTTCCAAAGTACCGCGTTTGGTTAATATTTTTGTTGTATTTGATGTTGACACCATACCAGCGTTCGACCTCATTCAGGATTTGATCCAAGTTCTTATTGTCGAAATAGAAATAGCCATTTTTCCACGCTAGGGCTTCCTCTAAATTTAAGATGGGTACAACTTTCATTTGGGTTCCCGTAATTTGAATTTCTTCCCTAGCATTTAGACTTACTTCACCCTTTCGTGCGGAGACTTTTACTTTCCCTTCAATTAGTTTTACACTGAGATTTTTGGAGTATGAATTGACATCAAATTCAGTTCCAACAGCTTGTACAGAAACGCCATTGCTTTCTACGATAAATGGACGATCTCGATCTTTTGCAACATCAAAATAAGCCTGTCCCTCTAAAATGATACGTCGCTCATTTTTAGAGAAATTGGCATAATATTTTATTTTCGAATCTGCATTCATCCATACTTTAGTTCCATCGCTTAGGATCACTTCATAGGTTGCTCTAATTGGTATTTTAAGGGTATGAAGCGGGTTCAAATGCTGATTTATATTTTTATAAATCAAAGTACTTCCATTGGCAACCAGTCCATGTTTTAGGGTTCTGTTACCATTGACGTCGATTAATGATATCGATTCTTCTCCCTCGATTTCTAATACTGCAGCGGGTTTTCCTGGCAAGATGTCGTTATGCTGTCCATAAACCTTGTCTTCAACAACATAATCCTTCTTAGAAATAGGCCGTTGGAAGAGGAAAAAAGAGACAATCAATACTGCGGCAGCAGTCCCTACTAACCAGCTCAATTTGGATATCGTGAATCTAGGATTGTTATATAATTTCGGGTTGTTTTCATGAAATCTAGACAACTCACTTTCTACATTGATTTTCCCAACTTCATATGGAATTTCTAATCTTCCATCTTGCAAGATTGATTCGATTACAGCCTTTGAATCAGGATATTTTTCCAATAATTTTTGGAAAATAGCCTCCTGTTCAGCAGTGAGCTCAATGCCTTTCACAATTTCTGCAGATAATTCTGCCAAAAGAATTTTGTCTTCTGATATCATAATTCAGACTATAGGTAACTTGGGAAGAAAAAAAGGGTGAATAAATAGGACGGTTTTTATTATATATTTTATAAGTGGTTGTAAATCAGGTATAAAATTTTAATAAAAAATAAAAAATATAGGCTTGCGGTAAATTTTGATTTGAGGTATTTTAATGCTCTCTGTCTTTGGGTCTTAATTGTATTTATGCTTAGATCCATTTCATCTGCAACTTCTTCATAACTTTTTTCCTCTAAATATATTAATTCACAGATTCTCTTGCATTGTTTTGGTAACCTTGATAATTCTTTGTGAAGTTCTCCAAAGATTTCTGCCTTAATCAAGTCATTTAAATAGTCAGCATGGTCTAATCCGTCATTGATTGTTTCATGGTTAAATCTGTAGCTAAGATTCCTTCGACGCACGTGGTTTAAACAAATATTTCGTACAGAGGTATAGAGAAAGCTCTTAATAAATATCTCAGGTTTTTGAAGGACCTCCTTATTTTGGGATAAGACGATAAAAGCTTCCTGTACCATATCTTCAGCAACCCCTTCACTACCTATGATTGAGTGGGAATAAGAGCATAGCCGAACAAAATATCGCTTGAAGATCTTATCAAATTGGTCCATTATCTTGACGAAGAAAGAGTTTTAGTTAGTCTGTATTGGATGATCCTTTAATACTAATTTAATATAGATTTTTGAAATATCTATGCTTAATAAGATTCATGCGGACATAAAAATTTGTTGAGCGCCTACAATATCTTCATTAACGGCACTTTTTACAGATTATAATTGCCAAAGTATTTACGCAAAATCGACGAGTATGTTTTTTAAAGGGCGATTTGTTTAGTTTGCCTTTTTTATGCCAGTAGCAGATTGTTATTGTATTCAAATCTCAGCTTAAACGATAATAAAAGCTGACTTTTTAGCTGCTTGTGCTATGTTTTTTTAGAAAATACTTGCCATATGTAAAGTGATAACGGTTTAAGTTTGTATAAATTGTCGTTCTATTAGATTAGAATGATTGATAATTTGCCAACTTATATTTCCCTATTATTTTCTTTTTGCACATTAGCAACGCTTTTTTTATTAGTTCGAGTAATTCGGGCATCAGACACGCTGAAGATTCGAAAGATTGCGGGGAAAATTACTTTTATCTTGGTGTTTTGGTTGTGTCTCCAAGTGATATTGAGCCTAGTTGGCATCTATAGCATGGATACGAGATCGATTCCACCAAAAATATTATTGTATGGAATTCTCCCTACGATTGTTATTATCACGATGACATTCGTCTCTCAAAAAGGAAGGGAATTTATGGATAGTTTATCGCTAGAGATGCTTCTGTATATACACTTGATCAGAATTCCAGTGGAGTTAGCCCTCTATTTACTTTCCCTCTATGAATTGGTGCCTAGATTAATAACATTTAGTGGGAGTAATTTAGACATTCTTGCTGGGCTAACAGTTCCGCTCATGGTTTATCTAAATACATCAAAAAGAAAGTACCTAAGAGCATTAAATTTATTTTGGAATATTATTTCTCTCGGTTTATTGCTCAATGTTGTTATTCTTGCTTTTTTATCGGCACCCTCACCACTACAAAGAATATCATTTGAACAGCCGAATATTGCCATGCTACACTTTCCTTTTAGTTGGTTGCCAACTTTTATCGTTCCAATCATCATATTTGTACATTTACTGAGCATAAGAAGACTGCTTCTTAGAAAGCCATAAATAACGGTTAATCCCGCGGTGTTATTCGCGATTAGTCTCTATCTACTTCTCGTGCACATAAGCTAAGGTGACAATGTCTTTTAGTTGAGGCTTGTCGTTATTTTGAAGGTTTTGCCGCTGGCTGATAATAACGTTCTAATTACCAATTTCGATAACGCATACGCTCATTCCTTTCAACTCGACGTCCAGATTAATTTTCCCATTTACGTAGTTTCCGACTTTAGTTTTCCCTTTTGCTTCAATCATATAGATGGTTCCATTATTCGGAAGCCCGTAGTCAGCTGCATTTACCTGATGAACTAACTTATATGTATCTTCTTGGATATTTGCGAGCGATAGACCAATATTGCCGTCGCTAGATTTCCAAGTGCCTTGATATACATTTGGATATTCATTACTGAAGGCTGTAACTTTCTCATTCTGGCCAGCATATATAGAAAGCTTTGACATATCATACACAGAATTTGGTACACTTAGTTTTAAGTTCTTCATATAACGACCGTTTAATAGGAATTTCAGCGCTCTATATCGAACCTTTGCTACATCACTGAAAAAGGCCATTTCTTTAGCTCTATCTTTCTTCAGAAAAGGTTGATAGTTTGCAATCATCGGTTGCATACCCCATACAAAAGAACGGGCTTGTTCAATTAAAAACTGACGATTAAAACGAGGGTCTAACAATGTTTCAGCATTTTCTGGAGCAAACTCTTTTGGCCACATCTCATCGTATGGGGGAGTTAAGAGCGATGAGTAATTTCCAAAAGTTACGGCGTATTCATGATAAACTGCTTGGAATAAAGGTATAGTCTCCGGCCCATTTACGCCAGCGTAGCGCTCTTTACTCACGCCAAGTGTAAGAAATGCATCAATGTATGGCAACCAAGCTTCTCCGGCTCCTTCGCCAGCAAAAGCAGCCTCCTTTGGACTTTTAGGTTGAGATCGGTTTAGTTCATCTCTTAATTTCACATGTTTCATCCAATAGTTTCCTCCACCGACTGGATGATCGTGATTTGGGTCATAACAGACGCGACTTAGACATGTTTGATCCATGTAAATTCCAGATACATGATATTTATTAATGGCACTGTCAACGAGGCTGGCATATTTTGCTTTCCAAAAATCGGTCGCTAAGCACATGTATGTTAGTGACTTCTTTGTGAAAATGTTGTACATGTGGCTTTCTAGTTGTCCATCGATATTTTTCGAGGCGGATAAATAAGCTTTTTCTTCATTCCAACTGGGCATTGAGGATCCCCATTTAAGTTGATTCATGTAAACTAAGGCGTTCACATTATTCTTCTTGGCCTGATCAATTTTTGAGATAAAGCTATTCCCATCTCTTGGAGGGAAATAATCAGGAAATGAATCATCGTAGGAGCCGCCGTGCCACCAATGCCATAAGACATTAACAGGAAGTTTGAGTTCTTTTCCTAAGGTTGTCGCTGGGTCAAGCACATTCGTAGCACGCCCTCTGTTCCAAACCCAAGCACCCGTATTCATTAGCCATTCGGTAACATTAGCATTTTTTAAACGACTCTGTTTCGCCCACCATTGCTTTCTTCCCCATTGCGCATAGATTTCAGCAGCATCCTGCCAATCACCATTAAATGTTCCTAAGCGAACTGAATAGCTTGGCTCATAGCGGTTAAGGTTCTCAGAAAACTCCGGAATATGGACAGCTTCAAGACCTAAACTTTTATTTTGATCCAGACGGATAACCATTTTCTTTGCATAGGCCAGTGAATCATCACATGCATAATATAACCCTATTTCATTTGGATTGTATAATGCAAAGAACTGCATGGCTAAGTGGTCGGGGTAATTCAGTGTTAAAGTTGTTTTGAGGTTCTTTGCATAATAGGATCTTGGATCTTTGGTCAGACTGCCCATCCATTCGGGAATTACCAACTCCTCTTTCCCTAAATCAGCTATATTGCTAATAATTGGGTAAGTCAACTGAGATAACTTTATCTCTTTCAAACCTTCCACAGCTATTTTCCATGAAGAAAAAGGCGTTTCTTTTTCTAAATTAATAGTAGCAATGATTTTAAGCTCAGAGTTAAGGAAGTTAAAATTTGACCATATTAATTGAATCTCACGATCGTTTTTATGTTCGATATAGTTGAAACTACGAGCGGCATTTGCGTCAAAAGTTAGCTTAGCCTTTCCCTGATATCCCTCTACAATGAAAAGTGAGGTCTTATCATTTGTCTTTGCCAGTAGGTTTTTGTCGCTTCTATTATCTCTAATAGACTCGAGAGCGCCTGTTTCTTTATTGATTTCAATTGAGATTTTCCCATTATCTAATCGTATTGAACGGTCGGCTTCTTGCGCAACTAAGCTCTTGCATGGAAGTATGGCAATTAGCAGAACCATAACCATTAGCTTACTATTGTAATGTGTTTTTAAAAGACTAACGTAGGGAAGGAAGTTGCTGCAAACAATTTGTTTGAGGAAATTCATAATAGACTTGTTTTTTTGGTCAGATTGTTATTGGATTCAATATCCAATAACAAGATACATTTTTTTTCTAAAAACTTATTCTAATGGCTTTCTCCTAATACCCATTAGCATAACTCATCTGTTGAAATCAAAATAGCTTGCTTTCTTCACTGATTTTTTCATTAAACTGTGAATTATTATTAAACCTTTTGGAGATTATGCAATCTTACTAAGCAACTAATTTAGCTTTCCGTATATGAAAAATTTAAAAAGTCTTATCGGCATTTCTTTGCTGTTCCTTTTTCTAAGTAGTTGTGTTACTTTTGCCGATTTTGATAGATCGATTGCCCAATGGAAGGGGCAAGACGAAGACCAACTGTATCAAGTTTTTGGTCCACCAATGCGCAGTCAAACGCTGAACGATGGTCGGAAACTAGTTGCTTACGATTATAGCTCTTCAGGTACTGATGGTCCTTGGTTCTGTGAACTAAACTTTACGATTCAGGAAAGTAAAGTTACACAAGCGACTTACAAAGGTGATTATTCTGCGTTAGTTGAACATTTAAGAGGAATCGATGGAGAAAAAGTGAGGGGACCAGAGTACAATAAGGGTGCATCAAGCGATAATTAGATAAAGATAGTGCATACGGTGTTGTCTATCTTTTTTTGTTTAGAGCAGATAGAAAATACAGTAAATCATCATGAAATTGAATGCTGCATGGGATGCGATAGCGCCGAAAATAGAGTCTGTTTTTATTTTAGAGATATAGAAAAGTCGACTTGCAGAATACATGGCTGCGAACCAAAGTAGACTAGGAACTGGCAGGAATTGCCATGTTCCTTGCCAATATATGATTCCGAAATGTGCCAAATGAGTTAGTGCAAAGGCAGCACTATCTATTCTCGATGCGGATGAGTGTCCAAATGAATTCGCAAAGCATTCGTGTACAATTCCTCGGAAGTACATTTCCTCCCCAAATGGACTAAAGAGCATGCCTGTACTTGCCATGATGAGAAATAAACTCGTTTTATCATTCAATGAGATGTCCGACGGGATGTTGTACGACTTGCCGATATAGATATACCAGTTCTCAATACTATCACTGAATAGAAAATATCCAATAAAATATAAAAAGAAAGCAAAGAGTAAGCCCTTAATAAATGCGAGTGCTAGGTTAAAATAATTAGAAGGTTTGCGCCAACCAATCGTCCATAATCCTTGAGGATTGAGGAATATAAATGGAATAAGAAATGAAACTAACATGATGATGCCAATGGCGCTATAGTTGCCAATTTTGTTTGCACTGAGAACCAAGTAAAAACGTGGGATACAAATTAGCAAAACTAATAACAAGCCAAACTTCCAATTTAGGATGACATACCTTGACCAAATCTTTCTTACCATTAGACTTAAGTACTATTTTACTCTTGAAAATAACTTTTGAACTTTTGCAAGTTCACATCATAAACCAATGCTAGTTTTACATCTTCCCCACGTAAGATTATTCCATCAGTGGGAGCGGGGCTAAATCCGTTGGAAATTTCCGACAGATAAATTTTCGACCCTTTTTTAAAAGAATTAATCCGCATTTTATCAGAGTAGTTTTCTGAGAATGCGACATAGGGTAATTCAGTCTTTTCATTATAACTCAATATCAACAAGCGACTATATTGTTTTTCATTGTTGTCTAATACGACAGCAATATCCTGTATTCCGTCATTGTCGAAATCACCAGTACAATAAGTTGATTGCGCACGCTCAGCATTCTGTGTGATGGTATAATCATTGCCGTTATAGCGGTTATTTTGAAGAATGAGTTGTTTATAACTGGTGCGAATAATATTGAAGGGCGATAGAGAAAAGTTCTTTTTATAGTCATCGAATTGATACGTAGGGACTAATTCTTTTTCATCGAACATGTATGCCGTCGGATAAGCTTTTCCTACTTGAGGTTCGATGAGATAAGCCCATGTTTCTTGGGAGGTACTGCGTTCAGGATCTTTAAAGACAAGCGTTCCAAAAGCCTGTGCAAACTTATTTCCAGTAGATTCCTCTACGCCAATAGCTCCTTGTTCAATAATCTGATAACGCTCGAAGTAAATGCCCTCCTCGCCAGAGGATTCTGGTACTACTTTCGTGATATTTGTAACCGGTGGCGAGCTTGTATCGACAATAGCGGGTGGGGTTTTCAATGCGTCTACATCGTCAGGGGTAGGCTGCGACTTATTCTTCCCTCCGCCGAAATAATACCAATAGCCGGAACAGCTTAGTATCACTATCCCTAGAATTATCCATATCCAGCGTTTGTTGGTTGATTGTTCAAATGATTCTCTTTCCATTCATTTATAGGATATTGCCAGAAATTAATTTTTTTAAAAATAAATCAAGATTCCCACCAGAAGCTAAGAAAACTCTAAAATCTTCACCATTAGGATCCTTCTTATTTAATGATTCGTTTAATGTGCTTTTTAACTTGTCGTTCACTTCGTTTAACTTGCTTGATAAGTCAGCGACTGAAAGCTTCATTTGTGCCGAAGGCCGAGCTAACAGCAACTCCTTTCCATAGTCAAACTCTGGACTCTCCAGCAATTGAGTAATCATTAATAAAACCAAAATTCGCACTTCATAGCGCTGTGACTGCGTGTCGCTGTAGGACTCATTGCGCAGTGCGGTAAGACGAGCCATCGATGCCTCTTTATCTCCCTGTTTATATACAATTTGTCTGATTAACTGCCCAACATAGCTATTGAAAAGATAAGAATTTGTGTTTTCTTCTTGCTTCATTAACAGATCAGATTCATCTTGATTCGTTAGAAACGCATCGAAATAAGAAGCCGATTTCTCAAAATTAAGAGTGTGGTAATGCGCTAAACCGAGGACTAAATTAAACTTGTTTTCGGTCGTTAACTCTGGATATTGTTTATAAATACGAAAGGTCTCATCGTATTTGTAGATATTGTTGGCATTAGCCATTGCATTATAGACCGTCAAGCTAGTGGGCTTTACTTTCATAGCTTTCAACGCATATTCGTACGCCTTCTGGTTTTCATTTATGTTGCTATAGGCTGCGGCTAAATTGGAAAGGTGGGTCTCATTATCCTGTGAATACAAAACGGCTAATCGGAACTTTTCCTTAGCCTTGTCAAACCGCTCTAAGCGAAAATAGGTAATGCCCGCATGTGATAAATAGGTCGGATTATTAGGCTCTTCTTCACAGAGCTTCTCGAAGATAACTAATGCTTTATGATATTCTTTTGCATCGCTAAGGCTATCTGCCATTTCAAACTGCTTATCCTTATCCTGCGCATTTAGGCTAGTACTAAAGCTTAATAAAGTAAACAGTACGAGAATCCATTTCATTTTTATTCCATTCAGTTAATGCTATTAATTTAAGGTTTTATTTTATTGATTGTATAGCATAAATGAAAAATTTCTTAAGATGGAAAAGCAAAAGATAGCGAGCAAAATAGGCTTCTTTCTGCTATTTCATTTCAGCGCTCTTTTGATTACATTTGTTAATCAACCTAAAAAACCGAAATCATGAATCTTAAATCCTTATGCTTGGGATGCCTATGTCTTTTTACAACAATCGTTAGCGCACAGATACAAGACTCGTTATTTGTCTTTTCCTATTTTAAAGGTAATGGGGAAGATGGATTGCATTTAGCATACAGTCAAGACGGGATGTCGTGGACATCACTTAAGAACGATCAATCTTTCTTAGCGCCGGAACTAAGTCCTGACAAATTGATGCGCGATCCATGTATTATTCGAGGAGGAGATGGTAAATTTCATATGGTATGGACAGTCAGCTGGACGCAAAAGGGAATAGGTTATGCTAGCTCGGATGATTTGATTCACTGGTCAAAGCAAACGTATATTCCGGTTATGGAACATGAAGATCATACTCGAAATACGTGGGCACCGGAGATCACATACGATGAAAAGAACAATCTGTATATGATTTATTGGGCATCAACGATTACAGGTGCTTTTCCAGAGACGCAGATAGAAGCGGATAATGCTTATAACCATAGAATGTATTATACCACAACGCAGAATTTCAAAACTTTTACAGAAACACAATTGCTCTATGATCCAGGCTTCAATTGTATTGATGCAACGATATTACCCTACAAAGGTAAATGGATGATGGTTATTAAAGATGAAACCAGAGAGCCTGCGGCGAAAAATTTAAAGTTGGCGTTTGCCGATGAACTGGAAGGGCCTTATGGCGAGGCGAGCAGTCCGATTACTGGTGATTATTGGGCAGAAGGGCCAACAGTAATGTTTGATAAGGGCATATGGACAATTTATTTTGATAAATATGTAGACAAGCATTATGGGGTTATCCAATCAAATGACTTGAAAACCTGGAAAGATAATTCCGATAAACTAAACATGCCGAACGGAATTCGGCATGGTACAGTGTTAAAAATATCGAAGAAGGAACTCGCCAAGTTAATGGCCGTGAAGCCTTAATTATTGATCTTTAAAAACTTTTAGGCGACTTGTCATAATAAACATTAAGAAGCCAAAAATAGAAAATAGAGCGAAAGAATAGCGTAAGCTAAATAGTTCGGCGACATAACCAATTAATGGGGGACCCATCAAGAAGCCTAGGAATGATATACTAGATACCATAGCTAATGCTACGCCCGCAGGGATTGTCTTATGCTTTCCAGTTACTGAATATACTGTAGGGACGTTACACGCAACACCAAGGCCCACCAACATGAAAGCTAAAGTACAGACCCAAAGATTTGGAAATACGACTGAGGACAACATACCGACAAACATCAATATACCAGAAACTTGTAGTGTTCGCTGTCTGCCGAATTTGCTGATGATATAATCGCCAATAAACCTTCCGGTTGCCATCATAATCATAAAAGAGGCATAGCCTAAAGTGACTAATTTCTCTGGTGCATGTACCACATCGTGGAAGTATACACCGCTCCAATCAAACATCGCTCCCTCGGTTGCCATAGAGAAGAAACCGATGATACCTAATTGAATGATAAGTCCATCAGGTTTATACTTCGTTTTTTTAGCGCCCGTTTCCGATTTGTTTTCCTCCGGAATTAAGAATGATTTATTCCAAAGTATATTACCGATTAATAGAGCTACAATCACAATAAAATGCGTGAAAGTATTAAATCCAAAGTTGATTGTCAGCAATCCAATTAAGGCGCCGGTGAAACCAGCAAGACTCCAAGCTCCATGGAATGAAGACATAATGGATTTGCCATACATATCTTCGGCAAGAACTCCTTGTGTATTCACAGATATATTACATAAGTTACCTGCAACACCGTAGAAGAATAATGATGCACCCAAATACCAAGCATTTGGTGATAGCCCGATTGGAATTAAAATCAACGCATAGATAATTGCTGCGAATGGTAAAATTACTTTACTCCCAAATCGGTTGACTAAGGCTGCAGATAGTGGCATTGTTATCAACTGTCCTATCGGAAGCATGAGAAGAATTGTTCCTAATTCGGCTTCTGATAGTCCTAGGGCGGTCTTAATCGTTGGAATGCGGCTTGCCCATGAGGCAAAACCCAAACCTTGACCAAAGTAAAATAAAGCAACAGCCAAACGGATTCTACTCTTTGCGGAAGGGGTTATCAGTTGACTGCTGGGAGATATGCTTGTCATTTCATTCAATTTTGATGCAAAGTTAGGATAAAAAATAATAGCATTCTTCTACATAGTGTAAAAAATACACTTTTAATTGTTTAATTCTAGTTGGCTGACTATCAGTTCGTTTTTATACTACCGTCACTAGGTCCATTAATTTGATTAGTCAATCTAAAAACGCGTCGCTCATAGCATAATACTAAACATTGTTAACCAGATTTTCTATTGGTCGAAAACTATCCTTTGAAACGATGCATACCGTTTTATGTGACGATAGTAGATTATTGTTTTCATTGAGCTAAGTTTTCGTGTGCGATTTAGTTAATCCCCCCTTATTAGCGGGGCTATGATTGCGTAGACATAGCTAAGATATTAAAAAAGGTAATGTCGAAAAAAAGAAAGAGCATCCCGAAGGATGCTCTCTATCTAAGGTTGATTATATTATTGAATTAGAATGCATATCGAACTCCGAATTGCGCTTGGAAAGGATTTCCTGAGAATCCTTTAGCACCAACGCTATTTACGGAATAATTATATTGTTGTGTCGCCTTGTTAAACCCGTCGACTTTGTAAAGCGCTTGGTTTCCTAGAGCATGGTTAACTCCCCACTCTTTATTTAGCATGTTCATAAAGTTGAAAACTTCCATTGATAACTCTAGACCATGTGTTTTGTAGAAACGTATATTCTTAGATAGACGTAAATCAATTGTTCCAAAGAAATCATTGATACCAGCATTACGTTCAGCAATGCGACCTGAGTATGTTGTCAACAGGTCTTTCATGCTTTGTGCAGCTTCTGGATTGTCTAAAATCCCTTGTATTCCTTTCTTGATTGCATCTGGAGTGTTTGCATTATTTGGATCGAAGATAAATGCTAAGTCATTATCTGAAGTTACAAAGTCACCATTGGTATTTCCACCAGAACGGAGCGTGTAACGTGTTCCTGCAACACCAGTGAAACGGAAACCGAATTGGAAGCCATAAAATGTTGGCGCTGTACCATAAACTACTGCTTTATGACGGAATTGATTGTCTGAATAGGTTATAGCACTTAAGTTACGCGGATCATCCATTACAGGCTGTACTAAAGTAGCCGTGTTCGCTACGTTTCCGTTGAAAGACGTATTATCTTTTGTGTCATTCCACGTGTAACTCGCGCTAACTGCACCATCTCTGAAGTATTGGTAAGTTGCATCTAATACGACCGCATATTGATTTACCTTGCCTAAGCTTGTTAATTCTAATACACGACCCAATTTGTTTGATACACGACCGTCTTTCCAATCTGGTTGACCATTTGTTGGGATTTTATCTGCAGGAACGTATACGCCACGATTGCCTTCATTCGCTAATCGGAAGAATGGATCATTAACTAAGTTACGTTCGATATAGGTATAGTTATTTCTTCCCAAAGTCATGAAGCCCGTAATACCTACTTTAAAACGATCAGTAACGAGTTTGGTATAAGATAAGTTTGCTTTGTATACCGTCGGAACTTTAGCGTCTTTGCCAGTGAAGTTAATTGTCGGTAATTGTTGACTTTTCAATGTTGGGATGCTTTTAGGATCGTTACGATAAGCATTAAAATCCGGTGTTGGAACCAAATCTCCGCGAACATCAACAGTTGCCAAGTTAGAACCATCAAATGTCAAATTGTTGATGATCATGTAATTATTGATGTCAGAGGCAAAGATACCACCTCCCACACGCAAGTAATCCGTTTGATTCTCGTTGATATCCCAAGAGAATTGAAGTCTTGGTTGAAGAATGAATGAGCTCAATTGATTGTCTGTTCTCAATTTTAGTTCATCATAAACCAGTTGATTGAAAGTTGCCTTTGGATATGCGGCATAGTCCATTCTTAAACCTGCAGTCATCTCTAAACCTGCAGCAATGTTCTTTCTTAACTGTCCGTAAAGTCCGAAGTTCATAATCGTACCACGTACAGCAATATCATCTTTCAATGGAACTTCACGATAGTAACGATATGGCTTTAAGTTTTCAAAGTTTTGCAAAGCACTGATTGGAGGAACGGCATTCTTATCACTCGTAAAGTGGAAACGGCCATTCACTTCCGATCCGTAAATTGATTTAGAGTTAGTTGCCATCACATCTAAACCAAATGTATATTTGGCGAAGTCTGTATCCCAATATAGATTATTTGTTAGTTGTAATACATTGTTCTTGAAACTCTCTTGAGCAAAACGATGACCTCCGATTTGAAGATTTGTCGCCAGTTCCTTTCCATCAATCGTGGAAGCTACGTTTTCTACGATTGCACGAGGAATATAATTCTTGCCGATTTGATCGCCCTGTGTCGAGTTTTGATAAACATATAAATGTTGTAGTTTAACCTCGTTCGTTACACGTGGAGAGATCGCCGTACGAAGCGTTGCCAAGAAGCTATTGTCAAAGTTCTTGTCATTACCGTAAGACTCCAAAAGATTGATACTTGTGTTATCGCCAAGACCCAATGGATTATAGTCATAGGTCATGTTATTGCGGATCGTCAAGAGGTTTTTCTCGTTGATCTGGTAGTCTAAACGTAGAAATGCAGCGTCTGATGTTCTGTTTTTATTAATCGAGCCATACTGTGCCTGCTTAGCAACACCGTACTTATTCTGCGCGATATTGACGAAATTATCTAAGGTTGTCTTGTTGATCTTGTATAAAATTTCATCAGCAGGAGAACCTAAATCGGCAATAAGTAAAGAGCGATTGTCTTGTTGTCTATCCCATACGACGAAGAAGTGTAATTTATCCTTAATAATCGGACCGCCTAGCGAGAAACCGTATTGATAGGTGGAATAGCTACCCATACGTTTGTTTCCGCGAATATCATAGTTGCTCGTCAACCAATCTGCGCGACCGAATAGAAATGCGGAACCCGATAGGGTGTTTGTTCCAGATTTGGTAACCGCAGAAATGGTTCCACCACCACTGCGCCCAAAGGTAACATCATATTGATTGGTCACCACTTTAAATTCCCGAACCGCCTCCATAGAAATGGAATATGGAGCGCCACTTCGTGCTGTAGTAGCTCCTGCTGAGGTCGGGTTTTTAGCATTCATACCATCGATGGTAAAGTTCGTCGAAGAACCTAATTGTCCAGATAATGAGCCTCCCGCTGCTAAAGGAGAAAGATCTGTTAAGGTGGTGAAATTACGACCATTAACAGGCAATGACTTAATATCTTTGGAAGAAAATGCCGTAGCCGCACCAAAATAGTCTTTGGAGTTCTTTAAGGATGAGGCTGTCACTTCAACGACATCGAGCGATGTGCTTGAAGATATCAGCTTGATATTGACGCGTGAAACGTCACCTTGGTTCAACATAATGCCGGAGGCAGAACCGTTTCCTTTTTCCATATGATTCGCTTGTACGCTATATGGACCACCTAGGGGTAGCTGCTTGATATCAAAGTTTCCACGTTCATTCGTGACTGATGTAGTTGTAAATCCAGTCGATTCATTCCGCACGCGAATAGTCGTGTTGGTAACTGGATTGCCCGATTCATCACGTACGGATCCGGTGATAGAAGCTTGTGTTCCCTGTGCAAAGACTTGAGAAAACAAACTAAAGATCAGTAGTGGAATGAGCAGAAAAAGTTTTGTTGAGTATTTATTATTCATATCTATGTTAATTATGGCTCAAAACTAGAGTAGGAATATTAACTAAACATAGATTCACTGATAAGAAGTTGTTATAGTTGTGTTAAAAATATGTTTATTAGAGGCTGTTATTGTTAACTCTAAGTTTATGCTGGCGTAAAAATGTTGCCTGGTTGCTATTTTTTCGAGAAATGAGGGAAATCTTAAACAATTTGAGTTTACAGCATGAGTACATTTACTATTTCGTTTTCTTCCAATAAGGGGTTTGTTCAATCGAATTAATTCTTGTATTTATCAAATTTTATATAAACTTTGTCTCAACCTTTCTACTCAAGAGAGATCAAGAAACGCGAAGTTTATAACCAGTCCTAAATAAAAAATGATGCATCGATTCGATCGAAACGCGAACGATAATGAGGATGATGTACAACTCGTTTTGCAAATACAGCAGGGCGATGACAATTTTTCCCATCATAATTTACTTTCATTTATCCATCATTGAAATCTGCGTTGTTCGCAGATTTTGACTTAAAGCAATCGCCTTGGGTGTTGATTAAAGTCCTTGAAGTATTTGAAAAATCAAATCTGAGCTTGAGCAAAGAAGAATACGGAAAGATAGAAAAATATGAAACAACGTATGAACCGTTAAAATCTGCAATAGAGCAGTTTTTGAAAAGAAAAAGATTTTAGAATTGTTGAATACAGGCACTTATTGTGCTGCTGCGGATTTTTGTTGAACACGAAGGGTTGAGGTCCGAAGCAATCTCAAAGGAATTGTGTAGGTGGGGATACGTCTTTTTTGGGGAAGTTGGGTTAAGGTTCGGAAAGCGTTTGGTTAGGTAAATAATGAGATTGTCAGAAAAGCTCAAAAAAGATGATATTTTATTTGATTTTTTTGTGATGTCTTGTACCTTTGACACATCAAACGACTTCGTAGCTCAGTTGGTAGAGCAACAGACTCTTAATCTGTGGGTCCTGAGTTCGAGCCTCAGCGGGGTCACAAAAGGCTCAAGAAATTGCGCCTTTTTGCATTAAACGCCTCTGTTTTCTGCGATTTTTACAAAAAAGCGATTCATTTAATATCATTCTATAGCATACAATTCGGTGACCTATTCGGTGACTTATTTTAAATAGTAAATTAAGGTCACCGAATTAGACGGGTTTAATGAGGCGATTTGGACAAAAGGACTCTCAAATAATTATTTGTTAACCTTTTAATGTGGGATGATGAAAATCAAACAAAACATGGAGCTTCTGCTGTGGATACGCAGAAGTCACGCGTAAAATGATGTAACACCTTTGTACATCCGAGTGACCATCTGTGGTATTTCTAAGGAGATATCTCTAGGAGTAAAAATTAACCCAAAAGACTGGGATATTAAATCCAAGCGGGTAAAAAAAACAGAGCCTTCTTACAAGACTATAAACTCCAAAATTATTCAACCTCAGGTTGATTTAGATCGGCATTTCAATGCTTTACAAACTCACGTAGCTCGGGTAACACCCGATATGGTAAAGAATGCCTACCTGGGAAAGACGGAAGCAAAGGCTAAGCAAGAGCAATCTGAAAAAGGAAAAGATACCATTTTGTATGCATTTGACGAGTTTATCGAGCGCTTCGAAAAAATGGCAGATAAAGGACTCCGCTCTTATGAAACACTCAAACATTGGCTCACAACAAAAAAGAAGGAGGAATCATTTTTAGTGCGTAAATACAGAGCCAAAGATTTAGCACTAAATAAAATCGCCCCGACCTTCGGTGATCATTTTTATGATTACCTTACCCTTGAGGTTAAAGTTCCATTGGCGAAACCATCGGCTAAGAAGCATATTAAAAACACCAAACAGATAATTAAGTCGGGAGTCAAAAAGAACTTAATAGCAGCAAGTTTGAATAAGGATAAGAGAGGGGGACTAGCATCCTCAAGGGGCTTTATGACCAATGACAGTTTAAAGTCTTGTTCCCTCTCTCGGCTGGATCAACATATAGACCAACAAAATAATATTCTGTCGATTGATCTCCAACTATACTTTCTCAAACTTACGATGACACTTTTCAGGAATCGTTGATTTATTATATTTTAAAAATTATGCCTGCTGTTAAAGCTTAACAAAACAATTAACATACGCCATAAACAATAAATAGAAAACAAAATGACAAAACTTGATCCAATGATTGCCGTAAAAGATGTTGAAGTAAGTGCTGCATGGTATAGTAACATATTTGGGTTCAACATAGTACACGATAGAGTCCATTTTCCGTTCTGACGAATAAAGACAATGAAATTGTGCTTTGCCTGCGCGCTTGGGAAAGGGACGGTCACCCAACGATGAGAAACCAAAGTTTAACAGCAGGAAATGGCTTGTTACTTTATTTTAGGACTTCTGATTGGAAGAAAGTGAAGCATAACCTCGAAGAAATCGAATGGGCTATTGAAGAAGAAATTCACCTAAATAAAAATTCACGCAGACAGGAATTCTCGTTCAGGGACCCCGATGGTTATTTCATAACGGTAACAGAATTTCACATATACGAAGGATAAAAAAACAGCATACATCATCAATCTAAATATATTTTTAAACCATGCAAACAACATCAAAAACTTTTAAAATTCCGTTTTATACACTTGTCGTATTCAATATCGCACTCTTAATCGCTTTAAGTTTTATACTACTAAATGGCTCAAATGGATTTATGGACGCTGAAAGGATTAACATTAAAGACAAAACCGGAAAAAACAGAATCGTAATTTCCAATATGGATAATATTCCGCCTCCCATCATCAATGGTAAAACATTTCAAAGGGCAGTTAATCCGGCAGGGATTATTTTTTATGATAAACACGGTGATGAACGAGGGGGGATTGCCATAACTGATGATGAAACCACAAATTTAAATGCTATAGCTTTAGACTATCAAAATGCCGATGCTATTGGTGTTCTCGCTCAGGATAATAAAGAAGATAGTTATTTTAAAGCCGGTTTGATTATTAATGACAAAGACTTGTCTGGCAAACCAGGTCACAATATTAATAGAATTAACCTGGTAACAGAAAACGGAAATGCCGCTCTGATTATGAAAGATGCCAATGAGGTACCAAGAATTATCTTAAAGGTTGACAGTTTAGGGAATCCATCTATCGAAATGTTTGACAAAAATGGAAGTCTTAATTGGAAACAATAAAATCATTGTAGTATCAACAAAATAAAAATAAACAAAGAGGAAATCATGGAAGCTGAAAAACAATTTTTTTTCAGCTCGGCTTGTGCGTAATAAACAACATACGAAAAACTATAAAAAATGAATCATAGAAAAGAAGAATTGAATGAAGCCAAAGTTGCAATTATGTCACTTCTAAGCAAATGTAAAAAAGCACTACCTAATTTAAAGGAAAATTCTTCTCAACAAACTTTACTTGAACGTAGAATTAATGCGTTACAGATTGCCTTAAATTTGATTGAAAAAGCACAGTTAGAATCAGCAAATAATTGATAAGACAAGGCTTCCACCATAATCAAACCGAAAGTATTGACGGAATGCAAAAAAAAGATAAAGTTCTACTGATTTATCAACTGGAGATATAGATTCTTGATTGGTCGATAATCAAGAATCTATAAATCGATTTATATAGCCAAACATTTAGCAAATAGCCGTGTTTATTATCCTATAAACTTAAAATTGCATGAACTATGAAAAGAGAAATGTTGTTTAAAATGGGACCGCTTGCTTTTATCATGTTTATCCTGATGACGGCTCAATCCTTTGCCCAAGAGAAAGGTTTGGATATCAATGTGGATATTGATAAAGGAGATGATGGGAATATCTTCATGAAACCATGGGTATGGGTTGTCGGAGCGGCGGTATTTATCCTACTGTTGGTAGCGATATTAAGAGGCGGAAAAAAATAGAGATGGAGATAATGAGGATTGTTTCCATGCTTTGGCTCTTGCGAATCAAGCATGGAAACAATCTTATTTTTTGACAATGGAAGCGATATCAACCCCGATAAAGCAATCGTCCATACATCCTTCCTCGTATTTTCCCACCTTAGAAATTAAACCGTTGTTTTCGGTCTCCAAGTAGTTTGTGACGCCTTTACGTTTTACTAGCCAATCTTCTTTCGCCAAGCGATAGATATCGTCTAGTGTGCGTTGTAAAGTGCTTCCATGTTCGCCTAAGTTTGATTCATCTTCCGTCCATTCTATGTTTTCGAAAGTTCGATCTTCTTCATGCTTCTTTATTTCCGCGTCAGTATACCCCATTTTCTTAAGTGCTTCGGAGAAAGATGCTAATGTCCACCCACCCTCAGGTCTGTTGGTTGTTGATAGTTTTGGGACGATGTAGACTATTTTCTTTATTTTTCCCTGATCAACGGTTGTCGTGATTTCTGAAGACCAGCCTGTCCAGCTCCCTGATCGTGTTGTATAGCTATAGCTATTATTACTTTCTTTTTTGAAGTCTTGCCAGGTTCGGAAACTAGTTTCGAACTTAGACTCGTATTGCAGATCTGATTTAGAACAGGAGATTATAATCAAGCTGATTAATAGTGGGAAACAGGATTTTAATAATTGATTCATAACGTTTAAGCTAGTTGATATTCTCCATACGTTGGCGCCTTCATTTTTGCTACAGCCACAATGATTTTTTTCAATGGTTCACAATTGAATGTGATTTATTAAATTTGGGCTTTAATTTTTTATCAGATGAAGGTTCCGCAGCTATATAATAGACAGACTAAAGCAATTGAATACGAGAATACGTACAAAGTAAATGGTTTGGCATTTTTATATAAAAATACTTTAGGCAGAGCCTTAACGAAGTCATTGTTGAATAAGAAGATGGTTTCCAAAGCCTATGCGCGACACGTTAATTCGCCCAAGAGCCTTGGACAAATCCCTAAATTTATTGAACATTATCATATCAATGTTGATGAAATTAAAGAACCTATTCAATCCTTTAAATGCTTTAACGAGTTTTTTATTCGGGAGCTGAAAGAAGGTGTTCGACCTGTTGATGAGACGCCAGAACATCTTATCTCTCCTGCAGACTCGCGTTTAATGATTTTTGATTTAGCACAGAATAGTAGCATTCCTGTTAAAGGTTATTGGTACAATTTGGAGGCGCTATTAAAGGATCAGGCTCTTGCTGATGCGTATAAAGACGGTTGGTGCTTTGTTTATCGATTAGCTCCAAACGATTACCACCGATACGGTTATATTGATAACGGAACACAAGATCCGGTTGTGAAGATTAAAGGCGTATTGCATTCTGTACACCCGCTAGCGTTGGCAGAGACCCGTGCATTAATTGCAAAAAACTACCGTGAACTAACGGTTTTGCATACGGAGAACTTTGGCGATGTCTTACACATCGAAGTTGGAGCACTGCTCGTCGGTAAGATCGTACAAAGAAATTATGATTCTGGCTCTTTTCTTCGTGGCGAAGAGAAGGGGTATTTCGAATATGGGGGCTCCACGGTTGTTCAAATCTTCAAAAAAGGAACCATAAAACCTGATGCTGACATCATAGAATATTCAGCAAAAAGAATAGAAACCTTAGTCAAAATTGGCGAGAAAGTTGGTGTAAAAGCCTAAGTTAGTAGCCGTAATAAAGATATAGCGCGCCATAAGTCCAGTTTGGTCCCTTCATACCTGGATAGTTAAACCTATCCATCATTAATGCAATATATTTCATCGGATAGCCCGGAGGTAATTGCAGAACATTAGGCCATGTCCTTGTATTGGCCTCTTTATCCCAAGGAGGAAGATCCATTTTTAGGGTACCTTGCTCTTTAAGATCTGGATAACTATAAATAAATATTTCACGCGCAGAACTTCCGGAAAAGCAATATAGCTTGCCATCGATTTTTTGAATAGATGTACCGGTTGAATTATGCGGTACAGGACCCGCAATACGTTTATATTGCTTGTTCCATACATCTGACTCCAGCATGATCGCTTGATAGCCCTGTATGTTCTCGCAGGTTAATATCCGCCACTTTCCCGCCTGTTCATCGTAGAGAATATGCGGATCTTCAATATCTCCAACCTGACCAAATGGCTCTGCTTGCATTATAGAATACCCAAAGCGCGGATCTTTCTTGCTTTCAACGGCTAAAAGCTGCTTTTTCTCTTTTTGTGGATTTGCATATGCACTAAATCCAGTTGTAATACCGCGCCAAATTGCTGCTTTGCGATCATAAAAAATATGAGAGGCGACTTCATTACGTAATATGCCGTCAGAGCGATCGAACACTATGATTCCTTCAAATTTAATGTCAAATGTACTGGGGTTCATACTAAAAACGCCTTGTAGGTGATGCGGAAGGGCACGACCTCGAACTGTCATGGTATACCAAAGACGCCCTTGATCGATAAAAGGGTCTCCATTCTCATAGGTTATAGCACGGATATCTGCTAAACCCATTCCTGAACTCAGGAACATGGCCGCTTGCTCAATTTGAATTTCGCCCTGTGAAAGCCTGCTATATAGTGCCGTTTGCATGCTCTGTATCAACTTTTTGTCTCTCAGATCGAGAAAGTTACTATAATCGAGTTGTGCAATGACAAGGGGTAGTTCCTCCTGTTGTAAATAAAGAACAAGCCCACTGCCTAGCATTTGTAAGATTAACTTACTGCCATTGAGTTTTTTGTTTTTACCCGCTTGTATGAGGTTACTATCCAATAGCAGTTTTCCTTCCCTCTCTATTTCAACATGTACCGAATTTAATTGGTTGTTGTCGCCTACAATACTGATTTGGAAACGATTTTTATGCATTGGATCTGCAAATTCGAAACCTAAGTAACCCTTCCCCAAAAAATCGTTAATGTTGATACTATAACAGGCAAATGGATTGAAGCCTGACATCCATAATCTGGATGATTGCTCGTCTTTCCCTTTCAACTGTAAAAGTCCTTTCGACAAACTAACCTGTAAGCGGCTGCTATCGCTCGACAAATCAGGGTGCATCGCACTCATTCCAACAATTGCGTTCGGTTCTAGCGATGCTAGGGGAATTTGTTGCCCTTCATCAAAAATGATACGTTTAACGGCCTGTCTTGTAAACTGGATATCTGATGGTTTTTGCTGTGCAAGTATTTGAAAGGTACTGAAACTTAAGATCCAAAAAAAAGCAAGAAGGAATATGCGAATCATGAATTTAGAATGTTTGGTTTATAGGATCAAAATACCACGGAATCCGCGCGCTGCATAGTAAGATTCTGCGCCATTATGGTAGGTAAAAATACGGCCATAACGGTAATCGCCAAAGATCGCTCCGCCCAGTTTTCGAACGTCTTCTGGTGTTTTCAACCAAGAAGAGGTTTTATTGTCGAAGGAACCTAGCGCTTGAAGCGCCGCATATTGTGCTTCATCCATTAATTCAATCCCCATTTCTTTAGCCATGGATACCGCGCTGTGCTTGGGTTTGTGCTCCTTTCGCGAGTCCAAAGCCGCTTGATCATAGCAAACGCTTCGCCTTCCTTTCGGGCTCTCTGGGCTACAGTCTGCGAAAGTAATGGTACCTTTTACGGGGTCATGCCCGATTACGTCGGGTTCGCCATCGCTTTCTTCCATTGCAGAAATAACATTAATCGCGGAAGGATTTCCTTTAAACTTGTCTTCAATAGCTTGCCATTCCAGTCCAGGATGGCGTTCGGGATGCTTTTCAAAGCGTTTTTTTAGTATAGCGAGCAGCTCCGTGGAGCGTTCAGAACTTAGGTTTTTCATAGCTGATAGTCGTTTGCGTATGTTAACGATTAGAACTAATTTACGAAAATGCGGGGAGTTTACATCGCTACAAAACCTGATTTTTAGAAGAAATAAACCTAGGCTCCTTTTTTGAGCATCTTTCCATTCGAATAGTGACTGTAGTTCATAGTTTACAATTCGGTTTTTATAGTCGGTTCTAAGGCAAAATATTTGCCTAGCATTTGGTAAATCGTAGCTTGTGTACTCATTCACACACTAACTCGAGCCTAACTCGGAGAGAACCATCATGACTAGACGATTGTCAATCTTTTGGGTAATAATGATCCAATTGTTGGTCTTTTTACAAGAGCTACATGCGCAAGTAAAAAAGAACAGCGATAGGAGCGCTTTGGCCTATTATATTCAAGAGGAACATCAGCTTGCGGAGGACACTATTGCACTAAAGAATTTTCTGAAACCTTTGCGTCAAAAGGAACTCAAAGTAAATAAAGAACAACAAACGGCTGTTTACTATGCGCTTATGGGGCGAGGTACGAGTCGTAAAATCGGACATGTTAATGAAATTAGCAATCGATATTTTCAGCAGGCAGTTGATATTGCAGTAGATGAGGAGGATGATGCCTTGATGCTGTGGCTACAAGTCGAGTTGGCGAAGTATAGATATCAATTCTCGCAATTGGAAGGTTCTCTTCCATACTTTATGGAAGCATCTTTTAATATTGAAGAAATACCAAGTAATGAACAGATTGCGCCAGATGAATCCTATCGTTCTCTAGGCTTCTTTTTTTATGCGCTTGGTGAATATGGGGATGCAGTTCATTATCTGAAAGAGGCTGCGTATCTAGCTGCGGATTCTTCGGTGATGAAAGCCTCCATTCTTGATAATCTTGCCCGATGTTATTTGTTAGAAAAAGATACTAGTCGCGCTTTAGCCTATCTTGACGATGCAAAGAACCTTTCGGTAGCAATAGGAGCGAAGGCTCGACTAGCTAGAGTTAACGGAATGCTTGCGCAAATAAGTTTAGGAAAAGGGAAATTAGATTCTGCCAAGTATTTCGTCGAACAAGATATTCAACTGAGTATCGAAAGCTCTGATCTCAAGAATAAGAATCACGCCGAGATTATTAAGGCAAATGTATTGTTGGCAAATGGCGAGGTTGAAAGTGCAAACTCCTTGTTAAAGCGCTTGTCAGCTGAAATCGCGAAGGATGTTTATCAAAGCGACTTCTTAGTTGAAGTTGAACAATTAAAGTTAAAACTCGCTGAAGAGCGAGGCGACGCTCAACAGGAACTTTTAATCCGTCGAAATTTGAGTAGACTATTAGATAGCGCTCGCTTTGGAGAAGATGCACAGTCTATACAACGAGCGAAGGTATTAGTCGCGAAGGAGCGTTATCTCAACGAGATTGAGATGAATACACTTAAGGATAAGCAAGCACGTTTTACACGGACGATGTATTTAGCTTTATTCCTTATGGCTATAGGTATTGTGGTTATCGCTTACATCGATTTTCGTCGGAAGATGCGTATTAGGCATCATCGCTATGAAAAAAAGGTGTTGAGCTATCGATTGGAGAAAACGCTGTTAGATCAAAAGCTCGAGCAGGCAAATCGAACACTGGAAGATCATTTTCGCTATATGACCGAGAAGAATAGACAGATTGAAGGATTACAGCGAGAAATTGCCAAAATCAATAAATCAAACCTCGCGGAAATAGAAGAAAAAAACGGGAAGTTGAAACAGTTATTGCAATCTCATGCTTTGACGGAGCAGGGTTGGCAGAATTTTAAAAGGACTTTCGATGAGGTACATCCGGACTATTGTAGACAGATCAAAATAGGGTATCCCGAGCTCAGTGAAAACAATATACGGTTTATTCTGTTGCAGAAATTGGGGCTATCAGCTCGAGAAACGGCAAACGTCCTCGGTATTTCCATCGAAGCGATTAACAAGAATAAACAAAGGCTTCGACTCAAGTTGGGGGAGAGCTATGATCGAGTAATGGAGGCCATCTAGCTTAGAATTGTAAGCTAAAAATTCTATCTTGCAGTAAAGTCAAATAAACATGAGGAGAGCGATTTATCTTTTTATCGTAGGGTTACTATTCACTAGTCAGGCGAGTGCACAGAAGCAAAGAGCAACGGGTTGGATTTTTGGCCCGTCCGTGGGTTATCAATATCAAAGTGGTAGCTTCTTAAAGGCTTCTGGTTGGGGATTGTTTGCGCTAAATCAATCACAATATTTGAAATTCGATGGTGGTGCGAATTTTACATGGATGATGGATAAGACAACCGTAATCCCCGAGTTTGGGATGACTTATTATTTGAATAATGTGGCTGTATGGCCCTTTTTAAAAGGGGAAATCACTCCGTATACAGCAACAGCCAAGGCGGGAATAGGGGTGTTTAACTTACTCGAGTTTGCTGCAGGTTACGGTTTTGACATCAATACAAAGAAAGATTTCAAACCGATTGATGGATTCACTTTTTCAGTAGGTGTAAACATTCCATTGAAATTTCATCTTTACTAAGAAGCTGAACTATTCAATCCAGGCCTTGAACTCATTAACACGTTCGCGACTTACAATCACCTCCGGATTTGCATAACGATTGAAATATAGCTTTAGTCGAGAATTAGAGTGCATAGAAATGCTCTTTATGGCCTTAACATGTATGATATATCCGCGGCTAATCCGAAAAAATGCTTTTGGATCAAGTAGATTTTCTAACTGATCTAAAGTATAATCCATTAGATATTGATTCCCATCTTTGCAAAAAACATACGTTGCTTTGTTTTCCGAGAAGAAACATTCAATTTCATCGGTTGTAAGCAGTTTAATTTGCTGTCCAATCTTGATACTAAATCTACTCTTGTAATTGTTTGCCGTTGGGTGCAGCAGCGCTCTTAATTGTTCAACGTCTACGATAGGACTCTGTTTTTTGTAGTTATTCTCATATTTCGTCAATGCCTTCGCGAGTTCTGATTGCTCAATTGGCTTCATGAGGTAATCGATGCTGTTTACTTTGAATGCTTTCAATGCAAACTCGTCATATGCTGTTGTGAAGATTACGGGACATGTAAGCTGTAAATCTTCTAATATCTCGAAGGACAGCCCATCGGAGAGCTGGATGTCTAAGAATAACAAGGCTGGTTCAGGATGCTCAACAAACCATTTCTTTGCATGCTCAACCGAGTGCAAAAGGATTGTGTTGGAATAGCCGAGTGTATCAAGCTTCCTTTGAAGGGAACGTGCTGCAGGACGCTCATCCTCGATAATCACGACAATCTGATCTTTCATGCTATAAAATAGGTAATTCAACCCGGAATACTTCCGGGGTTTGTATAACTTCGATGTTTTTCTGACTTATGATCGCGTAACGCTCGCGGATATTTCTCAAGCCAATTTTTGTTGAACTTTCCACATGTGTTTTTGGTTGCAAGTTGTTTTCTACCAGCAAGATGTTGTTTTCTATTCGAATACTGATATTTAGCGGATGTTCTTGGCTAATCTTATTATGTTGGATACAGTTTTCCAACAATAATTGTAGGGCTAAAGGAACTGTCTGCATTTCTTCTTGGATATCATCGCAGTGCATTTGCACTTGAATAGCATCCTCGAAACGCAATGTCAATAAGGCAATATAATTTTTCGCAAAATCAAGTTCATTTTTAATAGGAACGAGCGTTTTATCCTTTTGCTCTAAGATATAGCGGTATATTTTGGATAGTGATTGGGTGTAAATAATTGCGTTTTCTTTGTTCTCCTCAATTAGACCAATTAGCACGTTCAAGCTATTAAATAGAAAATGGGGATCTATTTGATTTTTTAAAGTTTCAAGTTGTGCTGTCGCTTCACCCGCAATCTGTTTTTGTTTTTCCAATTGAGCATTCTTTCGCTCCATATAGATCCCAAAAAGGTAGAACCCCGAACCGATTAGCATCGCGATAACGGTTGGCATAATATAATTGACCCAATATATTTGCGAAACAAAGGTGGCGAAGGATTTTTTGTAAATAAAGACTTGAAAGAAGCATGTGGTAAAGAATACGACCAAAGGGGCTATAATCTGCGTGATGAGCATGTAAACCAAGAAGCGTTGGGGCATTTTGTTTTTGCCCGGAATGATTCTTTGGAGAAAGGAGGCCGTATAAGTGCCTGAAAGTCCCAATAGAATACTATAGGTCAAGGTCGCAATCAATGCATTCTGTTGGCCATCTTCAATCGCTTTACTTCCACTTTTTACCATGTAGTAAACAGAGAATAGAAAGTAGAGGACTGAGGTAATAATTACAGTATATAAAAGGGACTTCAGGAAGTATTTCATTTGATTTACTTTTTGCAGTTGGCTAGTGCACTTTCAGCGCTTTCTTTACCCCAACTTGGATAAAATGCGGTTTCATGTTTCTCTGCTGCGTATAAAGATACTGCTTTTTCCAAATCTTTACATTCCTTTTCGGTACTGCCACCCATGTATTTCTTTGATTGAATTTGGAATTCGGCGAGACCCGATAGCGCTCTAGGATTGTTAGGTTCTAGTTCTAATGCACTTTCGTAGGCTTCAATAATTTGTGGCGATAAAGTCATGGCTGTAGTCATTGGGTCTATCACTAGTTGTGCCGTTAAGGTAATGGCCTTCAATACATACCATTCTGCATTAAGGGCTTCACTTTGTGTTGGAATTAGTTGAAGTGCAGCATCAATCAATTTTGTCTTTTCTTTGACATCTTGTGTTTGAAAAGAGCTTGTGCTCGCCACCATTGCCTGATAGTAACGTGGAATCCAGTTGTCTTTTTCCGCCTGTGCAATGCGTTCAAATTTCGACATAGCGTCTGTTGATTTGCCTTCCTTCCATGACTGAAGGGCATCAGACATTGCTTTCTCGTAATTTCCTTGTCCGTAGCAAATGATGCTGAACAAACTAAATAAGGTGATAAGTAGTGTTTTCATGTGATTTCGATTTTTAAAGTATGATTTAAATTTCCACGATTTCTATTGATTTTGAAAATCAATCCGGATGAACTGTTGATTCTACTGG
Organism: Sphingobacteruim zhuxiongii; assembly: GCF_009557615.1. Classification (NCBI taxonomy): domain Bacteria; kingdom Pseudomonadati; phylum Bacteroidota; class Sphingobacteriia; order Sphingobacteriales; family Sphingobacteriaceae; genus Sphingobacterium; species Sphingobacterium zhuxiongii. Next base: position 4,236,261 of record NZ_CP045652.1, on the reverse strand, counting down.
ATGAATCGTTTCTATAAGTTATCTAATTGATTGTCTTTTCTGTTTTTACTAATCGTCCAAAAGAAGCCTAGAAAGACAAAGCGCTTGGCATTAGGTCGAATGGCTTCTCCTGCAAACTTTCCGTGTTGATCTGGTGTAGAACGATATTGATAGCCATAGATGGGCTCATTGCCTAGTATATTGGTCACGGAGAAGAAGATAATCTTTTGTTGGGTTAACAAGTAAGACCAGCTAAACGACAGATCATTGCGTCCAGACGTTTTAAACTGCATAAAACCGGATTCATTGGGGTTGTTAAAAGGTCGTCCAGAAATATAAGTGTTTGTTAAGCTTAGTTGAGATCGTATTGGTGCATACCAGTATTTAGTGACGATGGAAAAGTAATGCTTTGCTACGTAGTCCGGTTGGACGGCATATTGATAGTTTCTTTCAAGTTTTTTGGCATCGGTATAAGAGTACGAAATCCAATATTGGAAATTCTTGATGCTTTTGGAATCTCGCCAGAATAAGTCGACACCGCGGACGGTTCCATAACCATTAGTTTGGAAGTTGCTGCGGTAGTTTGGGGTCGCGCTATCATATTGTAGCAGTTGGCTGTAATCCTTTTGGAATAGTTCTAATCGCAACATTTGGTTCTTGCGGCTATAACTGTAATTGAAAATGTAGTGTTGCGCCTTTTGCCAGTCTAGATTTGCATTGTATTTGGCAATCTCCTCGCGGATTTGTTGGTGAAATATGCCATACGAGAGGGATACTTGATGATTGCTGTTGATTTCATAGCCAATAGAAGCTCGAGGTTCGAGAGATTGTTGCGCTCTGAACTGATTGTTGTATCGAGCGCCAGCAGTAATGTAGAGTCGGGAAAAGGCGGTATACTGCATCTCGGCAAATGTCGAGAGTAGTTGACGCTTAAATCCATAGACGAATTGCTGTGTAGTATCTTTGAATTGCTCATCAACTTTTTGATAGAAATGTTCGGCTCCAAAACTGTATTGTAGTTGGTTATTGTGTTTCTTCCGCCATAGGGTTTTCAAATGGCTGCTGTATTCTTGCGTTGGTATTTGGAAATTGTAGTAGTTAAGCCTTTTGTTTGCGTATCCAAAGCTTCCCCCCATTTCCCATTTCCAATTGTTTTCTAAGTATCGTAAATAGTTGCTGTTGAGATAGATGTTTTTTTCTTCAATAGCTGTTTTTACTTTTTCGTCATATTCGATCGCATAGTCTTTGAAAGAAAACTTTTCGAAGGAAACAGCACTGTAAAGATTGAAAAAATGTTTATCGCCTTTATTCCGAAAAATACCCTCAGCATTGGCCTGTTGGTAGGGTTTAATCCAATCGATTTGCTGGTTAACGAGTTTAACGTAGGGAGCTAGATTGGTATAAGTTCCGTTCATGCTCAATGAGCTATTCTTCCAGCGCCTTGTGTTGCTGAGTCCTAATCCCACGGAGCTTATCGAGATCTCGGATTTTGGTTCTGCAAGATTGAGATCGGTACTTAAGTTCAATATGCTGGATAGTGCATTTCCAAATTCTGCACTATATCCTCCTGTGGAGAAGCTGGTTCCTTTGAATAAAAAAGGAGAAAAACGTCCGCGGACAGGGACTCCGTTTGTTGATGCGGTGTATGGTTGGGCAACACGAAGGCCATTGATATAGGTTTGCGTTTCGGACGGATCGCCGCCACGAACCATTAATCGACCATTTTCGCCAGCAATCTGAGCGCCAGGAAGCTTGTCCAAAGCGGCAATAATATTACCCATGCTGCCTGCTGTTGTTACAATGTCTAATGGGCTTAAAACAGCGTTCGCTTGTTGTCCAACTTTAAACTGACCCGCACGTACCACAACTTCTTCAATACTGCGTTGGTCAGTTTGCAGTATCATTTCTAGGTATATCGTGTCTTTGATTTGTATCAATTGCTGTTTCGATTGATATCCTATTGCTGATACTTTAATTAATTGCTCGCCGGTCAAAGTAGTCTTAAAATTGAAGCGACCTAAACTATCGCTGTTCGCTCCGTCATAACTGCCGTCGATATAGATATTGGCGTTGGCCAAAGGCTTCTTGCCTTTTTGATAGATTACGCCGATGATTTCAGCAGTTTGAGCTTTACTGATAATGGGGAAAATAAATAGAAGAAATAGAGTAAATAGACGCATCGGTTTTATTTTTTACTAAAAGTAGCCCCTGTCAAACGCAGTAGAAATTAAATATGGCTGAACTGTAGTTTTGCCGGGACGAGTTGTCAAAATCGGTATCCGATGATTTCGTACCTTTGTTTTTCAAACATCGATTATGACATCTTTTCGAAACCTTTCGCAGCCTACTGGACGTAAAATCAATATAGACCAAACCGTTTATAACTTTTTTGGAGGCACTGCTTATTTAGGGCTTCTTGACAATAAAGAATATATTGAATTATATAAACAGGGAATAGATCGGTATGGGCTGAACAATGGGACATCGAGAACGAATAATGTTCAATTGGGAGTTTATCAAGAAGCCGAAGAATACATGGCAAAGCGTTTTGGTTTTGCAGATGCTGTATTGCTGTCTTCTGGATATTTAGCTGCTCAGGTTGCCGTTCAATCGCTCGCAGCCGATCATAAAATATACTATGCTCTTGGCGCGCACCCTTCGCTTTGGTTAAATGATAACCCAAATATTACAGGCAGTTTCTCGGAATGGAAAGCTAAAACTATTCAGGAAATCAATCATAGCGATGAAATGGATTTTGTTATTATATCCAACGCTATTGATAATTTAACGCCGGAATTATTTGATTTTTCTGACTTTAAAAACATTGATAGTAGAAAAAGAATTACACTAATTCTTGACGACTCTCATGGAATAGGCGTCTTGCGTAAAAATGGTGTTTCAGTTGATCTTGCTGCTATATCCTCTGAAAATATATCGGTAATAGTGCTGGCGTCGCTTGCCAAGGGAATGGGAACAGACGCGGGAATCGTGTTGGGATCAACGAATGCGATCGCCAAGATTAGGCAACATCCAATATACATGGGCGCGTCGCCAAGTGCCCCTGCTTCCATATATGCCCTGCTAAAAGGCGAGCAATTGTATACCGAAGCGTTCGATAAATTGCATCAAAACATAGCATTCGCACAGTACTTGATTGCTCCATTGGATGGGTTCAACGCGATCGATAATTTCCCAGTCTATACCTCCGTAGACCCCAATTTATATCGTCATTTACTACACAATGGCATTGTGATTTCTAGTTTTCCATACCCACTGCCGAGTAGTCCATTGCTAAATAGAATTGTTATATCTGCATTACATGAAGAAAGTGATATATCTCAACTATCTGAAACTTTGATTGCTCAAAGTCGATTAAAACTTTGATTGTCAACAAAATAATAGTAACTTTGCGAGCCTTTTGAAATGTAAAATTGGGGGAAATAGGACTAAATACTTGAATAGTAGATATTTGGTTGGTAAAAAAACATTAAAATATTTCCATTACTCATTTTAAAAGAATACTTTTGCATCCCCAAAAGGGCAAAGATGCCAAGGGTTTAGATTAATTAGAGTAAATATAGATATGACTAAAGCAGAAATTATTGCAGAAATCTCTAACAAAACTGGTTTAGAGAAGGTTGATGTACAAGAGACCGTAGAAGCATTCTTCAAGGTGGTTAAAAACGCAATGGTTGGCGGTGAAAACGTGTACGTGAGAGGATTTGGTAGTTTTGTAGTGAAGAAAAGAGCTGAGAAAACAGCTCGTAACATTTCCAAAAACACAGCAATCATTATTCCTGAGCACTTTGTGCCAAGTTTCAAACCTGCAAAAGTTTTTGTAGAAAAAGTTAAAAACGGGAACAAAAAATAAGTATTGATTCATGAAAAACACTAAGCAAATCCAAATCGTTGTTGTAGCAGTTGTCCTCCTTGTTATGGGATTTCTAGTGCTGCGACCGGTGAAGGGCTTAGTTGATCAAGATAAAAATACTGCAGGAGCTGCTACCACAGAGGCTCCTGCAAATCAAATCAGTCTCGCTGCAGCATCCGAAGCGGCGAAACGTGGCCTCAATCCTGCCATTCTCAATGAAATCACTGATTTAGAAGCAAAAGCTGATAAAGCAGATGGAGAGGAGAAAGTAGAAATCTACCAACAATTAGCCGATAAATGGAATGATGTAGAAAAATTTGCCCCTCAAGCATTATTGTATGAGGAAATGGCGAAAATTTCTCCTAAATTCGAACTTTGGTTAAAAGCTGGAAATGCCTACCGAAAAGCTTACACTAATCTTCAAGACAGCACAACTGCAAAAGCATTGAATCAACAAGCGATTGTAGCGTATGAAAAAGCTGTTGAATTGAACGGCGCAAGTTTAGACGCAAAAACAGGTTTGGGAGCAGCCATGGTAACTGGTACGAACAACCCGATGGCCGGAATTGCACTTCTTCAAGAAGTTGTTAAAGCTGAGCCTAAAAATCTAGAAGCTAATAAAACATTGGGTTTATTCTCTTTACAATCGAGACAGTTTGATAAAGCTATCGAGCGTTTCAAAACAGTAATAGAGCAGAAACCTGATGCTGAATCGTACTTCTATTTAGCCACTGGCTATGAAAATATAGGGATGAAGAATGAAGCTATTGCTGCTTTTGGAAAAAGTAAGGAATTAGCGTCTGATCCTAGTCTCTCGCAGTTCATCGACAGACGAATCGAAGAACTAAGTAAGTAATTAACAATTAGTAATAATCATTTAAAAACATTAAAGCTATGCCAAGCGGAAAAAAAAGAAAAAGACACAAAATGGCTACTCACAAGCGCAAAAAACGTTTAAGAAAAAATAGACATAAGAAAAAATAACGTTTAACGTTTATTTTTAAAAATATGTGGTTACAATCTATGATGGTATAAGCATCATAGATTGTTTTTTCATTAAACGGTTTTTTGTTTAACCGGACAAATTATATTGTGGAGCGAGTCCACAATAGTCCTTAATTTCAGTAGCTGTTGGTAAAGGAATTAATTATCGATTCAGTCCCCGATAAGGGGGTGACTATTGCTTTACTACAGGATAAGCAGCTGGTTGAGCTAAACCGAGAGCAAGCAGACAATAATTTTGCGGTAGGAGATATCTACTTAGGTAGAGTAAAGAAAATCATGCCCGGTCTGAATGCCGCATTCGTAGATGTAGGATACGAAAAGGATGCATTTTTGCATTATCTTGATCTTGGGCCTCAAGTACAGTCGCTGCTTAAACTCACAAGAGTAGTAAAGAATGGCAGTTATCAAGAGAAACTGCTCAATAGTTTGAAACTTGAAAAGGACATTGACAAAGCTGGAAAAATATCGGATATTCTGAGCCGTAACACGCTGTTGCCAGTGCAAATTGCAAAAGAACCGATATCTACAAAAGGACCGAGGTTAAGCTCAGACTTATCCATTGCTGGTCGATTTGTAGTGTTGGTACCTTTCTCAAGTTCGGTTTCCATTTCCAAGAAAATTAAGGGAAGCGCCGAAAGAAATAGACTTAAGAAAATCGTTGAAAGCATTAAACCTGCTAATTTTGGCGTAATCATTCGAACAGTCTCTGAAGGCAAAGGGGTAGAAGAAATGCAAAAAGATCTACTCGACCTGATTTCTAAATGGGAACTATTTACCAAACGTCTTAAATCTGCTGAACCTCCTCAAAAAGTATTAGGTGAAATGGATCGCGCTTCAACGATATTGCGCGATATACTTACCGACGAATTCTCTCATATCTATGTTAATGATGCAGATATCTTTGATGAGGTCAAATCATATATACAGGAGATTTCTCCCGATCTAGAAAAAATAGTTAAACACTATAAAGGTAAAGAACCTATTTTCGATCATTTCGGTGTAGAGAGGCAAATTAAGGCGTCCTTCGGCAAAACTGTCAACTTACAAGGTGGTGCTTATCTGGTTGTTGAACATACAGAAGCATTACACGTGATTGACGTCAATAGCGGTAATCGCATTGCCAATAAGGAAAATCAAGAAGATAACGCACTTCTAGTAAATAAAGAAGCTGCAAAAGAAATTGCCCGACAGCTAAGGCTTAGGGATATGGGTGGTATTGTGGTAATTGATTTTATCGATATGCACAAAGCAACCAATAGAAAAGAATTGTATGGATTCTTAAAAGAATGTATGGCAAGTGATCGTGCGAGACATACTATTCTTCCTCCTAGTAAATTTGGATTAGTACAGATTACTAGACAACGCGTAAGGCCAGAAATGAGCATCGTGACAAATGAAAAATGTCCGGCTTGTGATGGTACCGGCGAAATTAGATCCAGCATCGTTTTACTGGACGATATTGAGAATAATTTAAGCTTCATTTTACAAGAGCAGAACGAAAAAGGAGTTACGCTATGTGTACATCCTTATATTGCGGCCTACATTACCAAAGGTTTTGTCTCTAGAAGGTTAAAATGGTTTTTCAAATATGGAAAATGGATTAAAGTGAAGGAGATGTCATCTTATTATTTGACAGAGTTCCGCTTCTTTAATGCCAAAGACGAAGAAATTAAACTTTAGAAAAAGGCGACTATGGTCGCCTTTTTTTGTATTATTAAGTAGCTTCACTATCTAGAAGTTGCAGTTAATGCAGGTACTTTAGTATTCTATCCTTAAGATGGATTTTTCAACCGTAATTTTCAAGCCACTTTATTTCTAAACCTTCTTTTTCCATCTTCCGGAAATAAGTCATCTGACGTTTAGCAAATCGATGGATTTCGGTACGTAGCTTATTTTCGAATTCAGTTTGGCTAAGTTGCCCGATAAGGTAGTACGAAGCATATTTATATTCCAATCCATACCATTGTAATTGGTCGTGGCTAATTCCCTCGGCTAGAAGCCTTTCGACTTCTGCTATCAAACCATCATCAATTCTTGATTTCAAACGTTGATCAATTCTTGCTCTTCTTAGGTCCAATGAAGGAGATAAAGCTAAGATTAAGCTAGGATAGCTTGCTTTCAATACGGTAGGCGGTTCATTTATCCTCAAATAATATAGGATTTCCAAGGCGCGAATCAAACGCTTATGACTATGCCAATCAATATGAAAATCACTTGGAATTTCTTCCGCATTGATTAGCTGAATGAGCTCTTCCTTAGTGAAACGTGCATGTTCCACATGAAATGTTTCGTTTTTAGGAATCTGGCTGTAAGGTTGTGGCTGTAATAATGTCTGTATATAAGATCCAGTGCCTCCACATAGAATAGGGAATTTGCCTCGATTTATAATATCTGTATAAGCCTCTTCGAAGTCCTTAACGAATTCTTTAACCGTATATTGAAAAGTAGGAGGAACAATATCGATTAGGTGATACGGGATCTCACGATATTCTTTTAAGTCTTTTCCTGTTCCAATATCTAGCCCACGGTATACTTGACGGGAATCCGCGGATATGATTTCGCCATCCAACTCTTTCGCGATTTCTACCGCAAGTCTCGTTTTTCCCGACGCCGTCGGTCCAATAAGGATTAAAAGCAAATCAGGCGAAAGTGTTTCTTTCGCCCGATTTACATATTTTATAACATCTTGTGTCGTTTTTAGATCACAAATTTTGTCCATTTCTCTGTACTATCGTTGCTTTTTACAACTGTATCGATAAAGGCCATTCCACGTACACCATCGTATACATTAGGAAAGTCTTGAGCCTCTGCCGTTGGGGTTGTACCCTCTTTCTTAGCCGATACCGTCAATGCAAAGTTACGATAAATGTTCGCAAATGACTCTAGTAGTCCCTCTGGATGTCCTGCAGGGATGCGCGTATTATGTGTTGCAAAGCTACTTAAGGTAAATGGCGCTGCATAAGCATTACCAGTACGATAAAGTTGTCTTGGTTGATCCAACATTTTTATAACTAAGTTGTTTGGATCCTCGTTTGCCCATTCTAATCCGCCTTTTTCTCCGTAAACTCGAATTCGAACAGCATTTTCTTCTCCAGCGGAAATTTGTGACGCCATCAATACGCCTTTTGCGCCATTCTCAAATCGCAATAGTACTGATCCATCATCGTCTAACAAACGACCTTCAACAAAGGTGGTTAAATCAGCACATACCTCCTGAATTTTTAAACCGGTTACATATTCTGCTAAGTGTGCAGCATGCGTACCGATGTCTCCCATCACTAAGGATTTGCCAGAACGCTTTGGATCTGCGCGCCATGCAGCGCCAGCATTTCCTTCTCGCTCACTTAATCGGCTTAACCATCCCTGTGGATATTCTACAACAATTTTACGAATCTTACCGAAGTGTCCCTCTCGAACCATTGCTTTCGCCTGTTTTACCATAGGATATCCAGAGTACGTATGCGTTAAACATAAAGTACGTCCAGTACGCTCCACCACTGCTTGTAGTTCCTGAGCCTCTTCCAATGAAACGGTCATCGGTTTCTCAACGACAACATCAAAGCCTTTTTCCATTGCTAGTTTTGCCGGTGCAAAGTGCAAGAAGTTCGGCGTAACGATTGTTACGAAGTCCATGCGTTCACCTTCGGGTAGCAAAGCTTCCTTCTCGATCATTTCTTCATATGAAGCATATACGCGGTCTTCAGGAACAAATAAATCCTTTGCAGATTGTAAAGATATCTCTGGATTTACGCTGAAAGAACCACATACTAATTCTATTTTTCCATCCATAAAGGCAGCAATACGGTGAACGGCGCCGATAAACGCGTCGTTTCCACCACCGACCATGCCCATGCGAAGTTTTCGTTTCATAAATGAGTGTATTTCGATTGATTAAAGATTAAATATAGTAAATTCTTGAAGCATTTAAAGCGATAGGACCAATTTTGTGCTTCCGCTATTGTGGTGTAGATATCCGTCAGGATATAATTGCTTCGCTGTTTCTAATTCCTGATCGTTCAGAATAGTAATTTGTTTGTTGTCAACAATCCAAAATCGTTGCGCCGGTATTGTTTTTTCGACTTGGAATCCAATCTTCAGCAAGGAGGAGTCTTGCGTCCAATCGGTATCCACATAGGTCATGATGTCTCCTGGATTGAAGTCTTTCGTAAAAGCTTGAAGTAGTTTGGAAAGGCCACCAATTACGACGAAATCGCTTTTGTGGCAAAATCGAATGAGTTCGAAGGATCTATAATCTTCCGCCTTATCATACATTCGTCTACCTCCGCTAAACACTGCTATAGATAACAATTCACCTTGGTGGAATAATCCATATCGGTATTTGCCAGGCATGGCAATCTGTAAATGGTGCTCGGTTAAGAAATCTAGAGTAACCCTTTTGTCAACTCGGGCTACTACCGTATTACGAGCGTATACTTTGGTCGCATGTCCTGCTTGTACTTTGAGCCTATTGTATATCTTTTTTGAGTGACGTTGAAGCTGCGCTTCAGTAATGTGTATCGTTTTATTTGCCGTTCCTCCAACAGTTCCTTGTGAAACATCTATGTAATAGTGAATGTCAAAACCTAGGCCATCCGCTGTAATTAAGGTATATCGTTCAAATTCTTGAATTGTTGCATTTAACTTAAGCCCATATCCAATGTAATTCAATAGAGCAACGAGTCCGCCATTTACCATGAGCCAAAATTACTCTATTTAATATCAATATATGTCAATACTAAATTATTAATAACTTTGTACCGTAAAAATATTCAAATGAAGTTACCTATAGTTGCCTATGGAGATCCGGTTTTGAGAAAGAAAACCGAGGAGATTGATGAGGATTATCCAAAATTAAAAGAAACAATTGCCAATATGTTTGAAACAATGTATGCGGCAAATGGTGTAGGTATTGCCGCTCCACAAGTTGGCTTGCCGATCCGCTTATTTGTAATCGATGCTTCTCCTTTTGGAGAAGATGATGAAGACGGACCAGGGGATCCAACAGCAAAAGACTTTAAACGAGTATTCATAAACCCAATTCTGGTGGAAGAGTCTGGAAAAAAATGGGCTTTCAGTGAGGGATGCTTGAGTATCCCGCATATTAACGAAGAGGTCATGCGTCCAGAAAATGTGATTATTAATTATCTGGACGAGAATTTTCAAGAACAAGAGGAAGAGCTAACAGGCCTTGCTGCCCGAGTTGTTCAACATGAATATGACCATATTGAAGGAAAGCTCTTTATCGATAAATTAAGTCCATTAAAAAAGGCTATGTTGAAAGGGAAACTAGACAACATATCAAAAGGGCAAGTTCGCGTATCCTATAAGATGTCATTTCCATTGATGAAAAAGGGGAGATAAACGCATATTCCATTTACAGGATGGATGAATAGGAAAAAGGAAGGGTTGCTCCTATTGGAACACTTCCTTTTTTCGTTTTGTAGAATGACGAAAGGATTCTTATTTCTGTTGAGTCGTATCGACCATAGGAACTGACGGCAAAGAAAGATTATATTTTACCGACAGGAATCGTATGATAAAGACTAGGCTTGCACTGATAAATGCATTTAAATTTTCAGGGATTGGGGTCATTCGTAGCAAAACGTAACAAATAGCGCCAGCTAAACAGGCTGAGGCGTATATTTCTTTTCGAAGGATTAAGGGCGTTTCATTCATTAATGTATCGCGAATCACTCCACCCATACTTGCGGAGAACATCCCAAACATCACGGCCGCTATTGCACTACTTTCATAACTCAGCGACTTTTGAGCCCCAACGATCGTGAAAAATCCAATACCGATCGCATCGAAAAGAAAGAGTGTTCGAGCAAAGCTATCTAATCTCCTATTAAACAAGATGGAAATCGCAACACCAATAAAGATTGCAATCAAGTAATTATCGTCTTCGACCCAGACAGGTCGTATATTGAGAAATAAGTCCCGCAGCGATCCGCCACCAATGGCTGTCACAAAACCCATAAAGGTCGCGCCAAAAACATCAATACCCTTGCGGTTCGCAGCCATCGCACCCGATATAGCAAAAACCATCGTTCCTAGAAGGTCAATAAAATATATGAAATCCATATAATGCCAGCTATTTTTGCATACAATGATACAAAAATTATTAAATCGGTTAGAAGAATTCTCGTCGCGTTTTAGGAAATGATAATAACAAAAAAGGAGCCTTGTGCGGCTCCTGACTAAACTAAACTAAACAACGAACTGTTTATTTGATATCCTCGGGCGAGGATCATTATTGTACTTGTGTGTCTTTCTTCTTCCGGAGCGCATCTACATCCTCTTGATGTCTCTTTTCAATTTCTTTAAACTCCGGACTACTACGAAACTCCTCTTCAGCTTTTACCTTCGCTTTCCATTTTGGTGAGTCAAAGTATTTCTCGATTTCTTTACCATGTTCTTCAATCTTCTTAATCTTCTCTTTCCACTGTGGCGAATTGAAATACTGTTCAACATTTGAGGCATCTTTTTCTATTTTCGCAATTTTGTTCTGCCATTCAGGCGAGTTAAAGTAGGCTTCAACTTCTTTACTCTTTTCTTCGATATTCTTCATTTTGTCCTTCCATTCCTTGGACTCATAATACTTACTGATTTCTTCACCTGAGTTTGACATCTTCTTAATCTTCTCTTTCCATTCTGGTGAATTGAATTGTGCTTGAATATCTTCGTTCATGGAAGCTATTTTCTGCTTCCATTCAGGTGAGTTGAAATACTCATTGATTGAACTGGATTGTGATTGGATGGATTCCATTTGTTTCTTCCACTCTGGTGAGTTAAAGTATTCGCTAACGGTTTTCGATTCGGCAGTCAAGGCGTTCAAATGCGCTTGCACTTCCGCTGGCAACTCTGGTGACTCAATTACGCCATTTGAAGAAACGATGTTTCGAGTGGTTTTCTTCTTTTTGGTCGTGTCTTGCTGAAGTTCTAAAGCTGGCAATGCACTTAATGCTCGAGGAGCAGTTAATAATGTTTGTGTGGTAGAGGCTTCTGCCTTCGCCTCATTTGTCGGAACCAGCCAAGCGATTCCAACTAAAGCAACAGAACTAATAAGTAGGGCAATAAGTTGTTGCTTAACGCTAATGTAATTTGTTTCCATTTTGGTGATTCTTTTAATACGTTTAAATAAACTGTTTCTTCCGGTTGCTGCCATGCTCAATGGATGCGCGTTTCCCAGACGCAAGGTTTCTAATTCAACTAATGCATGTGCGTATGTAATAGGCTTCTCTACATGTTCTAAAACCATGTCGTCACAGGCGTGTTCGCGTTCGCGTTCCATAATTTTGGAAATAGCCCATACGAATGGATTAAAGAATAGGAGGGTCTCTATGGTAACCTTTATTAAATTCAGTAAATAGTCTTTTCTCTTGATATGTGCTAGTTCGTGTAATAGAATAGCTTCCACTTGCGCGATATCCATCATATTAGCAAAGGCGAAGGGAAATAAGACCACAGGTTTTAGAAACCCGATTGTTATCGGTACGCTAATCCGTTCCGATAAGAATAACGGCACATAGCCCTGTATATTTAATATTGCTTTCGCTTTTTCAAATTTAGCTTGCCATGCTGTCGGACTTCCGTGTAGGCTTTTGTATTTAATTCGACGGAGCTTAATGAAACTGTTGATGAGTAACGTAGTTTGCAACACAATTCCAATAATATAAATTGCAAACAAGTAAGGGAACAGTGTTTCAAGACGAAAACTATTGTCTGGTATATAGCCAATATGTCTTGCCATATTTTCCATATTGATCGGTAAACTGTCTGTCTGCTCAAATGGGATCTGGTAATAGTACATAAAGGAACAGCCAAATGCGATAGTCAATAGTATTTGAGAAATGAAGGCTAGATTATGTTTGCCTCGCGCATGCATTTTTGGGAGGGCCATCATGCTAATACATATTAGAATATAGAATATAGCTCCAAGCCACAACGAGTGAAGCATACTCCAGCCAATGGCTGTGATGGTTTTATAGATCAAGCTTTCCATGGTTAATTATTTTCAAGGTTTTGTAAAAAGGCCTTTATTTCATCAATTTCTTTTTGGCTGGTGCGTTCGTTGCCTAGTGCCTGCATAACCAAACGAGACGTTGAACCATTATATACGGTGTCGATCATTTTGTCAAGGAACTGATGTTGGGTATCCTCTTTACTAATCTTTGCTATATATAGGTGTGTTTTCGACGATGTGTCTCTTTCCACCAATCCCTTGTCATGCATAATCTGCATTAGTTTTAGAATTGTGGTATAGCCAACGTCTTTCTTCTCTAGAGATTCGAATACCTCGCGGACACTAGACTGTCCTTTTTTCCAAAGTACTTGTAGAATTTCCATTTCGCTATCTGTCGGTTTCATATTTTCTTTACTTTAATCTACGAATCATTTCGTAATCAAATGTACGAAGGTTTTCGTAAATACAAAATATTTTTTCATTTTTTTGAAATCTCTGTTTGCTTATAATAGGATATAGGATAAAGCTCAAGCCTACCTTAGGCCTAGCTTACCCCTAGCTTAACCCAATTTCGATTATTTTCAAGGCTTGAGCTGTGGCTGAGTTTTACTGAACCTCTGCTTTTAGCTACTAATTTTTGTAATCCTTAAGCGGGTAGGGGATGTTTTATAGAAGAGAATGGGACGATTTTTTATCGACGATGCAATATTCTTTTACTTTTTTAGCCTCCTTAACGATCATGCAACCCTTATTTTTAAGACCCTGAAAACAATCTTGCGGCTATTTTAACTAATTTCTGTTAGCAAAAGCTGGATACAAGTCTTAGCGACAACAGCGCTACTAATCCGCCTTTAGGTATCCAAAACGGCTGTTTCTGTCCGATTATCCCTTTCCTTTAGGCCTTTTATTCAAATTTATCCATCACATCTATAGCGAGTTACGCAAAAGCCTAAAAAATATTCGTTGCTAGGTCTTGGAAGTATGGGATTAAAGTCCCTATCTTTGCACCACTCCGCAAGGGAGGGACGGTTAAAACAACCATGACATCGGGAAGGTAAGTAGACAAATTTTAGGGTATTATTCTTTAGAAAATGTGACTTAAAAAAAGCTCAAAAAATATTTTAAAATAAATTTTGCAGATTAAAAAAAACCTTCTACCTTTGCAGTCCCAACTACGGGGAACGGCGGAAAGCGCAAGGCTTGACACCGACAAAAAATGAAAGTTTGAAGAGTGAATTCGTTCACCAGACAACATAGAAAAAGCAGAAGCGAGATGCGGAAGCGATAAGTTCTTTAAGAAATAATGATCAAGTAGCGCAGCGAGTAGACGAAAGTCGAAAGTTGAAACAAGAAGATTTTTTTAAATCAATTCAACCAGATCGGAACCAGGGAAACAGATATTAATACAAAGACAATTCTATTTTTTATAAATAGTCTTGATCTTACACTTCATTTTACAATGGAGAGTTTGATCCTGGCTCAGGATGAACGCTAGCGGCAGGCCTAATACATGCAAGTTGAACGGGATCCAGATGGTAGCTTGCTATCATTTGGTGAGAGTGGCGCACGGGTGCGTAACGCGTGAGCAACCTACCCATATCAGGGGGATAGCCCGAAGAAATTCGGATTAACACCGCATAATACTACAGAATGGCATCATTTAGTAGTTAAATATTTATAGGATATGGATGGGCTCGCGTGACATTAGCTAGTTGGTGAGGTAACGGCTCACCAAGGCAACGATGTCTAGGGGCTCTGAGAGGAGAATCCCCCACACTGGTACTGAGACACGGACCAGACTCCTACGGGAGGCAGCAGTAAGGAATATTGGTCAATGGACGCAAGTCTGAACCAGCCATGCCGCGTGCAGGATGACTGCCCTATGGGTTGTAAACTGCTTTTATCGAGGAATAAACCTATCTACGTGTAGATAGCTGAATGTACTCGAAGAATAAGGATCGGCTAACTCCGTGCCAGCAGCCGCGGTAATACGGAGGATCCAAGCGTTATCCGGATTTATTGGGTTTAAAGGGTGCGTAGGCGGCACTTTAAGTCAGTGGTGAAAGACGGCAGCTTAACTGTCGCAGTGCCTTTGATACTGAAGTGCTTGAATGCGGATGAAGACGGCGGAATGAGACAAGTAGCGGTGAAATGCATAGATATGTCTCAGAACACCGATTGCGAAGGCAGCTGTCTAAGCCGTTATTGACGCTGATGCACGAAAGCGTGGGGATCAAACAGGATTAGATACCCTGGTAGTCCACGCCCTAAACGATGATAACTCGATGTTTGCGATATACAGTAAGCGTCCAAGCGAAAGCGTTAAGTTATCCACCTGGGGAGTACGCTCGCAAGAGTGAAACTCAAAGGAATTGACGGGGGCCCGCACAAGCGGAGGAGCATGTGGTTTAATTCGATGATACGCGAGGAACCTTACCCGGGCTTGAAAGTTACTGAAGGATGCAGAGACGCATCCGTCCTTCGGGACAGGAAACTAGGTGCTGCATGGCTGTCGTCAGCTCGTGCCGTGAGGTGTTGGGTTAAGTCCCGCAACGAGCGCAACCCCTATGTTTAGTTGCCAGCATTTAAGGTGGGGACTCTAAACAGACTGCCTGCGCAAGCAGAGAGGAAGGCGGGGACGACGTCAAGTCATCATGGCCCTTACGTCCGGGGCTACACACGTGCTACAATGGATGGTACAGCGGGCAGCTACATAGCAATATGATGCCAATCTCGAAAAGCCATTCACAGTTCGGATCGGGGTCTGCAACTCGACCCCGTGAAGTTGGATTCGCTAGTAATCGCGTATCAGCAATGACGCGGTGAATACGTTCCCGGGCCTTGTACACACCGCCCGTCAAGCCATGAAAGCTGGGGGTACCTAAAGCATGTAACCGCAAGGAGCGTGTTAGGGTAAAACCGGTAATTGGGGCTAAGTCGTAACAAGGTAGCCGTACCGGAAGGTGCGGCTGGAATACCTCCTTTCTAGAGCCTGATTCCGGCTCGTCTGCGCCACAATTGATCGTTTAAAAGAAAAAAGAGAAACACATTAGAAGAAAGTACCCACCCACCGTAAGGTTGGGATGAGGTCCTAGAGAAGATGAGAAAGATAAGCTAGTCCCGTAGCTCAGTTGGTTAGAGCACTACACTGATAATGTAGGGGTCAGCAGTTCAAATCTGCTCGGGACTACCATCAACACACGGACGGGGAATTAGCTCAGCTGGCTAGAGCACCTGCCTTGCACGCAGGGGGTCAACGGTTCGAATCCGTTATTCTCCACGAGTCATCAAAGATGAGGGTGTTTAGCAAAGAGGGATTAGATAGAGTGTCTATAAGACATACAATATCTAATATCTAACTACTAAGATCTGAATCACTAATGAAGACAAAGAGTTCTTTGACATATTGAAAGAAAAGAGACACAAGAGAAGACAACAGAAGTTTGTTCTACTTGTAGAACAAGCAAAAGCAACCTATCACTTAGCAAAAGGGGTGATAGTGTGAAGAAAGTAAATAAGGGCACACGGGGGATGCCTAGGCTCTCAGAGGCGATGAAGGACGTGATAAGCTGCGATAAGCTACGGGGATTGGCAAATGCGAATTGATCCGTAGATTTCCGAATGGGGCAACCTAATATACTGAAGGTATATTGTATAATACGCGAACGCGCCGAACTGAAACATCTAAGTAAGCGTAGGAGGAGAAAATAATAATGATTTCCCAAGTAGTGGCGAGCGAACGGGAAAGAGCCCAAACCTATATTGTTACGGCAATATGGGGGTTGTAGGACCACGATATTGTACTGTGCTATGAACTGGAAGCAGGTGGGAAACTGCGCGATATGGGTGATAGCCCCGTACAGGTAAAGAATACAGACATAGTGGTATCCTGAGTACCGCGGGACCGGAGAAATCCTGTGGGAATCTGCCAGCACCATCTGGTAAGGCTAAATACTCCTGAGAGACCGATAGTGAACCAGTACCGTGAGGGAAAGGTGAAAAGAACCTCGAACAGAGGAGTGAAAAGAACCTGAAACCGTGTGCTTACAAGCGGTCGGAGCAGACAAGTTCTGTGACGGCGTGCCTTTTGCATAATGAGCCTACGAGTTACTCTTGTCCGGCAAGGTTAATTGATTAAGTCAAGGAGCCGAAGCGAAAGCGAGTCTGAATAGGGCGCATAGTCGGATGAGGTAGACGCGAAACCTTGTGATCTACCCTTGGGCAGGTTGAAGGTGCAGTAACATGTACTGGAGGACCGAACCGATAAACGTTGAAAAGTTTCCGGATGACCTGAGGGTAGGGGTGAAAGGCCAATCAAACTGGGAAATAGCTCGTACTCCCCGAAATGTTTTTAGGAACAGCGTCGGCATTGAGTCTAGCAGAGGTAGAGCTACCGATTGGGTGCGGGGGAGTCAAATCCTACCAAATCCAGACGAACTCCGAATGCTGTTAGATATGGCCGGCAGTGAGGCTTTGGGTGCTAAGGTCCAAGGCCGAGAGGGAAAGAACCCAGACCATCAGCTAAGGTCCCAAAATGTAGTCTAAGTTGAACTAACGAGGTCCGGTTGCCCAGACAGCTAGGATGTTGGCTTGGAAGCAGCCATTCATTTAAAGAGTGCGTAACAGCTCACTAGTCGAGCGACCGGGCGTGGATAATAAACGGGCATCAAGATTACTACCGAAGCTATGGATTACAATTTATTGTACTGGTAGGGGAGCATTCTATAGGGGGTGAATCCGCAAGGTGACTTGTGGTGGACTTTATAGAAAAGCAAATGTAGGCATAAGTAACGATAAGGCGGGTGAGAAACCCGCCCACCGAAAGACCCAGGTTTCCTGATCAACGCTAATCGGATCAGGGTTAGTCGGGGCCTAAGGCTTATCCGAAAGGAGATTGCCGATGGACAACGGGTTAATATTCCCGTACTATTAATAACTGCGATGTGGTGACGGAGTAGTGACACTGCCGCGAACTGACGGAATAGTTCGTTGAAGGACGTAGGTATTGGACTGGTAGGCAAATCCGCCGGTCTAGCTGAAATCTGATAGTACAGCAAACCCTCGGGGGCGCTGATAGTGCAGGTAAGCAGACTTCCAAGAAAACCCGCTAAGCTTCAGGTTATTAATACCCGTACCGCAAACCGACACAGGTGGTCGAGGAGAGAATCCTAAGGTGCTCGAGTGAATCATGGCTAAGGAACTCGGCAAAATGGCCCTGTAACTTCGGGAGAAGGGGCGCTTCCTCCAGCGATGGAGAAGCCGCAGTGAAAAGGCCCAGGCGACTGTTTAGCAAAAACATATGGCTTTGCGAAATCGAAAGATGAAGTATAAGGCCTGACACCTGCCCGGTGCTGGAAGGTTAAGAGGGGATGTCATCCGCAAGGAGAAGCATTGAATCGAAGCCCCAGTAAACGGCGGCCGTAACTATAACGGTCCTAAGGTAGCGAAATTCCTTGTCGGGTAAGTTCCGACCTGCACGAATGGTGTAACGATCTGGGCGCTGTCTCAGCCATGAGCTCGGTGAAATTGTGGTATCGGTGAAGACGCCGATTACCCGCAACGGGACGGAAAGACCCCATGAACCTTCACTATAGCTTAACATTGAAATTGGGTACAGGATGTGTAGGATAGGCGGGAGTATGTGAAGCGGTTTCGCTAGGAATCGTGGATACAACCTTGAAATACCGCCCTTTCTGTATTCGGTTTCTAATCCCGCATTGCGGGAGACATTGTTTGGTGGGTAGTTTGACTGGGGTGGTCGCCTCCAAAAAGGTAACGGAGGCTTTCAAAGGTAAGCTCAGTACGCTTGGTAACCGTACGAGGAGTGCAATGGCATAAGCTTGCTTGACTGTGAGACCAACAAGTCGACCAGGGTCGAAAGACGGACATAGTGATCCGGTGGTTCTGTATGGAAGGGCCATCGCTCAAAGGATAAAAGGTACTCTGGGGATAACAGGCTGATCTCCCCCAAGAGCTCATATCGACGGGGAGGTTTGGCACCTCGATGTCGGCTCGTCACATCCTGGGGCTGGAGAAGGTCCCAAGGGTTGGGCTGTTCGCCCATTAAAGTGGCACGCGAGCTGGGTTCAGAACGTCGCGAGACAGTTCGGTCCCTATCTGTTGTGGGCGTTGGAAGTTTGAGTGGATCTGACCTTAGTACGAGAGGACCGGGTTGGACGGACCGCTGGTGAACCTGTTATGCCGCCAGGTGTACGGCAGGGTAGCTACGTCCGGGATAGATAAGCGCTGAAAGCATCTAAGTGCGAAACTAGCCACGAGATGAGACTTCCTTATAGGGTCGTTGTAGATGACGACGTTGATAGGTCATAGGTGTAAAGGTTGAAAGACCAAAGCCAAGTGATACTAATAGCCCGAAGCTTTCCAATGCAGATAGTCTGTTGTCCTCTCTCTTTTTGAATCTTTTCTTTCAATAACATGTCATTGTTACTGTACTTGAACAATCAAGTATAGAACATAAAGATATTCAGGTGCCTATATCGGCGGTGTCCACCTCTTCCCATTCCGAACAGAGAAGTTAAGCCCGCCAGAGCCGATGGTATTGCCGTAACAGGTGGGAGAGTAGGTCGGCGCCTATTTTTATACGAAAAGCTCGTTATCGAAAGATGACGAGCTTTTTTGTGTTATAGATATTAGATGTTAGACATTAGATATAAGACATTAGATATAAGATGTAGGGCGTGATTGCTGGTATCTGTCTAGTGGAGATGTTGATTCATCGGTCTAATGTCTGATATCTTATATCTAAAATCTAAGATAGTAGAGAGTAGATGTTTTTCTTATTTAAAGATGTCGAAAACATAGGTCTAATATCTAACATCTAATGTCTTCCATGTAAATAGGCAGTAGCACAGTAGAATAAGATAAGGAACCACGATTCCCTAGGACGAATAGTCCCATGGAGTTTTAAAAAAAAAGTGGTTTAAGAGAATGCTATCTCCTAAACCACTTTCAACTATAATTGCATTATAGATAAGAAAAGTATAAAAACGGTCAACTGTATTTAGAGATCGACATTTGTCTAATATCTAACATCTAAACTTAGCTTATTTCGTCTTCTTCGTAGAATTCTAGTAGAGAACCTACATAAGTATCAGTCCATCCGTCGGCAATTTCATCGAATGCTTCGTCGGGGATATTGACATGATTGACTTCAAAGGATGTTCCCTTTTTATGTTCGTGGAGTTTTATGGTCACAATAGATTGTTCCTCTTGTTCTCCAAAGTACCATTCTTGTACAATCTTTTCAAAGGGTTCAAGGCTAATGAATTTACCTTGTATGGCGCCATCCCACAATGAGAATTCGCCACCAACCTGTGGATCTATTTCCACTAAATCACCAGTCCATAATCGAATCGTTATTTCTGTTGTTAATGCTCGGTATATCTCTTCTGGACTCGCCGGTATAACATAATATTTCTTAAAATTTCTCATTGTTGTTTTGAAAAAAGACAATTTCCGTAAATTTACGCAGATTTATTAGCAAAGCATGAGTAATTTCCTTCCGAATTCCCTTATTAAACGACTTAGTCAAAATCCCACCTTCGACAACGACGCTTTTATAGCGGTACATGAAGATAGAAGTCAGATCACTACTATTCGGATAAATCCATTCAAACCTATTGAATTGGATTTTTATCTTTCTGAGGGGGTTGGTTGGTGTGATAAGGGTTACTATTTACCTGCTAGGCCACAATTCACGCTTGATCCATTATTTCATGCCGGCGCTTATTATGTTCAAGAGGCATCTTCCATGTTTATTGCGCATATTATAGAAGAATTAGAGCTAAATAAGGAGGCAATTATGGCTGTTGATGTCTGCGCAGCTCCTGGAGGGAAGTCTACTTTGTTAAATTCCTTTTTGCACGAGGATAGCTTGCTTCTCTCGAATGAAATCATCAAAAGCAGGTCAATTGTCCTTCAAGAAAATTTAATGCGCTGGGGGACCGCTAATACAGTGGTGAGCAATAATGATCCGTCTGCTTTTAATCGCTTACCTGGATTCTTTGATTTGATGCTAATTGATGCCCCTTGTTCAGGGTCTGGTATGTTTAGGAAGGACGAGGATGCGATAGATGAGTGGTCTGAAGGGAACGTGAAGTTGTGCAGCGAACGGCAACAACGAATATTGTCGGAGGCTTTGGTTTCGTTGAAGACGAACGGTTATTTGATATATTCAACATGTTCATATTCCGAAGAGGAAAATGAAATGATATTAGATTGGCTTTCAGATGAGTTTGAAATGGAATCAGTGAATGTTTCCTTAGATCCGTCTTGGGGTATTGAAACGACTTTGTCATTAAGACATCAGGCAACTGGTTATCGTTTTTATCCGCATAAAGTGAAAGGAGAGGGCTTTTTTGTTGCGATCTTGAAAATGAAGCAGGTTCAACCTACCTTTTCATTGAAGAAACTGAAGGTTGAAAAGTCACCCGTTCCTAAAAATGCCTTAACATCTTGGGTGAAGGATTCGGATCGTTTTGCAACACTAGTTCATCACGATACTATACATATCTCTTCAAAGGAACATGAATTGGCAATAAAAGCATTTCAACAAGTATTGTATTTGAAGAATGCGGGCACAGCTGTGGGAAAGTGGTTAGGGAAGGAATTGGTTCCGAGCCATGACTTGGCATTGAGCATTCATTTATCTGGAGAGATTAACGCGATAGAATTGAATCTAGATCTGGCTAGAGATTATTTGAGAAAAGAATCGATCCCTCTTGATGTATTTGATCAAGTTAAAAAGGGATGGTGCATTATCAAATATAAAGGTTTAGCTATTGGATGGATTAAAGTTTTAGGAAATAGAATAAATAACTATTACCCTAAAGAGGTTAGGATAGCAAATTTATAGATTGAATTATTTGCTTTGTATTTGACTTGCGATTATGTCACAAAGATCTGTAGCAACGGCGTCTTTCGATTTAAGATCGAAATGAATAATTTCGCCTGTTTGATCTATTACAGTTACCTTATTTGTGTCGTGAGCGAATCCTGCTCCTTTGTCTTGCATGGAGTTTAAGACAATGAAATCTAGATTTTTTCGCTTAAGCTTATCTTTTGCGTTTTCAATTTCATTGTTCGTTTCTAAGGCGAAGCCAACCAACAGTTGGTCGTCTTTCTTCAATTGCCCCAATGTCGCTAGGATATCTGTTGTCTTTTTTAAAGCGATTGAGAAATGATCCTCTTTCTTTTTAATCTTTTGTGTTGCGACTTCTTCTGGGGTATAATCAGCAACAGCGGCACTCATTACCGTAATATCAGAATTAGGAAACTCATCGATACAGACATCTAACAATTGTTTTGCTGAGGTAATATCGATCCTGTTGACGCCTATTGGGGTTGCAAGGGATGTTGGTCCACTTACTAGAGTTACATCAGCTCCAAGAGCATTTAGTTTCTCTGCAATTGCAAAACCCATCTTACCACTTGAATGATTTCCAATGAAACGAACCGGATCAATAGCTTCATGTGTTGGCCCAGCGGAAACCAATGCTTTTTTGCCTTTTAGAGGTTTTGACTGCCCTAAATTGTTCTTAATAAAGTGCAATATCTCCTCAGGTTCTGCTAAGCGTCCTTCGCCAACCAAACCGCTCGCAAGCTCTCCTTTTCCTGGGGGAATAACTTGATTTCCGAATTGCTTTAGAAGATCGATGTTATGTTGTACGGCGGGATGTTTCCACATATCTAAGTCCATTGCCGGGGCGAAGTATACAACACCTTTCGCAGATAGATAAGTCGCTAATAACAAATTATCACATAGACCTTGTGCACATTTAGCAATTGTATTAGCGGTCGCAGGTGCGATTAGGATAAGGTCTGCAGATTCTGCAATATGGACATGATTATTCCATTCCCCTGTTGTTTTGTTGTAGTAATCTACAAAAACGGGGTTATTGGATAATGTTGAAAGCGTAAGTGGAGTGATAAATGAACAAGCTTCTTCGGTCATGATAACCTGTACAGAAGCATTTTCCTTGCGTAGAAGTCTAATTAGACTTGCAATTTTATAAGCGGCAATACTGCCGCTTACGCCAATTACAATATGTTTTCCTTGCAAGGACATGGTATAAACCTATTCTTGCTCTTTAGATGGGTTTCTAAAGTATACTTTATCATGTAAAAACTCGTCAATCGCTACTAACGATGGTTTTGGCATACGTTCGTAGTGTTTAGAGATTTCAATTTGCTCACGGTTTTCAAATACCTCTTCCAAATTGTCATTGCTACTTGCAAACTCAGAAAGCTTTTGGTTCAATTCTTCCTTGATATCGACAGAAATTTGGTTAGCACGTTTGCTGATTACTACGATTGACTCGTATAAGTTATCAGTTCCTTTATCCAACTCTCTTAAATCTCGTGTTACCGTACTATTTGCAACTGAAGTTTTATTCTGGCTCATATTTAAAATGATATTATTTACAAAGATAATTAATTCTTCTCTTTATTTTCCTCGGAGGAAGCTTGTCCGCTTGTTGAAGTAGATATACCTAATTCTTCTTCTTGTTGTTTTCTCAATTTCTTGTCTTCCTCAACACGTTTGATTGCTAAAGAAATTTTGCGTTCAGCACTAGATCTTAATCCTTTTAATTCGCTGCCGTATTTACTTTCAGGGAAGTGCTCAGAAAAGCTCTCAAAGTAGTCAAGCATTTGGTTAAATCGCTCTTCCTGACGATGCGCATAGCTATTATCAGCAAACAAGTACTGTGATTTGATTAATAGATACTCAACATCTTCCGCATGCTTCGTGTCTGGGTATTGTTTTAGAACATTCTCCAATGCAATTACCGCTGCACGGTAATCATCTGGAAGCCCCATATTATAATACAATTTTGCATTGTCAAATGCTTTCTTTTCCAATTTATCGCGTAAAGTCTGAATAAGTTCGGATGCTTCTTTAGCACGATCAGATTCAGGATATAGATTCACGAATAATTGAAGCTCTTCTATCGCCTTACGTGTGTTTTCTTGGTCTAAATTTGATCTCGGAGAGTCTAGGTAGAAACAATAAGCAGACATGAATCGACATTCTTCTGCACGTTGACTGTTCGGGTAATTTTGAGCAAATTGTTTGAAATGGTATCTCGCAGAAATATAGTCTTTTAGCCTATAACTTGCATAAGCAGTATAATAAGCAAGGTCTTCTGCATCCGCAGTACCTCGATAACGCGTTAACAAATCTTCAAATAAAGTCAAGGCTTTTGAATACTTCTCTTTCTCGTAGTATTTAATAGCTTCTTGATATTTCATTTGTATATTATTGCTGGCACGTAGTTTTTCGAATTTGCTTTTGCAGCTTCCAAAAACAAATAGCAATGAAGCGCCGACAATTAGGCTAAATACATGATTCTTTAAAAACATCTCACAAAGATACGTCAATTAATACTAATTTTCAATTATATTTTGGTGCTAAAATAGTTGAATTCTATGGAGAAGAAGCTTTGTTATCATGCTTTTAACAATCTTTAACTAAGAATCAGGCAAAGTCAGTGGATTGTTGAATTACGAGGCGTAAACTACATTTGTTGAAAAAATAACTATATTTACTATTAAATTCTATTAAAAATATTAAAATGACCTTATTAGAGAGAGTAGAGCAGGCACTGGAGTCTATCAGACCTTATTTGGAAACTGATGGTGGAAACGTTTCTATCGAGGAAATTACACCTGACAATGTAGTCAAATTGAAGTTGCTTGGAACCTGTGCGAGTTGCTCGATGAGCATAATGACATTTAAAGCGGGATTGGAACAGGCGATTAAAAAGGCAGTTCCAGAGATCGTTTCTGTCGAAGCAATCAACTTGACGGATATTAATGACCCTAATGCAATTACTCCGAATCAATTGTAATTAAAATGATAGATGCCGTTAACACAATTTAACAGCGTCTATAATTCGTTTTCATTAGTTTTGTGAGTAAATGAATTTATATCTGAAAATTTTATCTGTATGCGTTTTGCTGTGTTTATGTATGACTACATTTGCACAGGAGAAGCGTATTGTGCAATTTTCTGGAATTATTTCTGCCGTAAGTACCGACGTCGCTGTGCCTTACGTAACGCTTAGGAACACTTCTTTTGGCAATGAAACCTATTCTGCGAATCATGAAGGCTATTTCACTTTTGTCGTACGTACAGGAGATATTATTGAGCTTTCTTCAATTGGATATGCCACGTTGGCTATTACTATCCCTCAAACTTCAACCGATAAATACACGTTAAATATAGAGTTGACGCCATTGGTAAAAGAGCTCCCAGTTGTCACAATTGGGCGTCCCTTGCCATGGGCAAGTATTGAGGAATTTAATCGAGAGTTTCTGGCGCTAAATGTCGGTGCTGATGATATTCTTTCTGCTCAACGAAACTTGTCTCCGCAGGCCTTAGCAGCATTATCTAAGATTGTTCCAAGAAGTGCCGATGAGATTCAGGCTTATAATAATTTCCAAAGGCATATCAATATGTCAAATAAAGCCATTAACCAGAATTTTGCAAATCCATTGCTGAATCCTTTTGCTTGGGGACAGCTGATTAATCAAATCAAAAGAGGGGACTTTAGTCGCGAACGCCTCAAATACTAGTTAGAATCTAGTTCTTCAATTTTCTTAAATCCTTTGATACTTAATTTTGATGCCACATAGGAAACTATGATGGACACGAGTAATACCGTTAGAAAGATGATTACGATGTCATAGTATCGAACGTCTACAGGGTATGCGTCAAATAGCGATCCCTCATTAGTCTGTACAAATCCATATTTCTCTTGCAAAACACAAAATATTAGGCCTAACGTTCCACCAACGACACTTCCGATAAGAGCAATTAATACTCCCTGGTAGAAAAAGATGTTTTGAATCAATGTTCTATTGGCTCCTAGGCTATTTAAAACGACCATATCTTGCTTTTTGTCTATGACTAGCATCGTTAATGATCCAATAATGTTAAATATGGCTATTATTCCAATTATGGTTATAATAAAGAACACAATCCACTTTTCTGATCGAACGGTTTTATAAAGTGTTGGATTTTGTTGTTCCCGGTTTTTGACGATATAGTCTTTTCCGATAAGTGTTTGTATTTCGTTTTGAAGTGTTTTCGAATTATCGTTTGCTCCAAATAGTTCGATGGCGGAAATGCTATTGTACTCATTCAATAGATCTTTAGCGAAGTCAATAGGCACTAAGATAAGATCATCGAAACCTGGTTGGAATTTTAAGATTGCACTTGACGCGATTGTTCTTGTCCTAATCTCATCAAGGGGATTAATACTTGTAGCAGACGCGTTTTTATCGGGTATATGAAGCGTTAAGTAGTTTTCGTTACCCTGAAGTGGTACTTGGAGGTTAGCTTGCACTTGAGCGCCTAGAATAGCGTAATTCGCACTGTCGATTCGAACATCTAGTTGCCCCGCGAAGAGCATCTCTTGAGAAGCATGTCGATGTATACTTTCGGGTTCAATTCCTTTAATACGTCCAATAAATTGCTGATGATTATACTCTGCTAATATCTTATCCTCTAGGACTTCTGTATAAGATTGTATTTTTGGATTGGATCGAAGGGTTTTGAACGTTTCATTGGAAGTCGAGAAGACTTTTCCTTTCGCCGGTTCTATCCTCAGTTCTGGAGAAAAGATGCTGTATTGGGAAAGAATAAACTTTTCCAAACCATTGTAGAAGGATAATACGATAACTAGTGCAGCAGTGCTTACTAAAACACCGACAACACTAATCGATGAAATAATGTTGATAGCATTAACTGATTTCTTCGAAAATAGATAGCGTTTTGCGAAAAAAAGTGCTAATCTCATGAACTTACCCTCTGATAAATGGATTACTTAATTTTTCCTCTTTGATTGTAGTAGAAGGACCGTGTCCTGGATATACGATAATATCTTCGGGAAGTGTGTATATTTTATTAGCAATACTATCTAGTAGCTGTTGGTGATTGCCTCCAGGTAAGTCTGTTCGTCCGATACTTCCACGGAATAACACATCGCCTCCAATTAAAAATTTATATTTTTCACTGTATAAACATAAGTGTGCTGGGGAATGACCGGGAGCTAATATAAAACGTATGGTTTCATCTCCAATTGTTAATGTATCCTGTTCTGTTAAGAAAGTTTCAGGTATTGGTGAAGGTTCGTAACGTATCCCCATCTGAGGAGCATAGTTTTGTACTTGAATAATAAGAGGGAGCTCTCCTTCGTGAAATTGTGGAGTCAATCCATATGTTTCTGCTACATATTTATTTCCCAAGACATGATCTATATGTCCATGGGTATTTACCAAAGCGATTGGTGTTAACCCTTCCGTTTCAATATAATCTGAAAATTGTTTTTCTTCGATATAATTGTGCATACCTGGATCAACGATAAGACAGTTTTTGTGCTCATCTATGATTAAGTAGGTATTTTCCTGATAGGGATTAAATACAAAGGTCTTTATCTGCAACATGCTCAAAAATAGACATTATTTCCATTTTACACTATGAATTAAGTGTTTTATATCAGCTTTTAAAAAGTCGAGAACAGGTTGTATGGAGTCGAGATGGGGTTTCTCATTGAAATAAAGAGCTCCGCGGAGGTAGTGTTTACTGCTGTCAGAAATAAAAAATTGATAGTTTGACGCTGTATTTCCTCCGATTAAATACTGTATTCCGTAAACATCATGGGCAGGGATACTAATCGTCGACTGATCTATAGCGGTTGCTTTTGGAGTATGTTTAAATGCAAATGTTCTTGCATCTTCCGAGAGTTGTTGGAAAGTAGCTTTAGAATCTATTGGAAAATAACTAAGATGTAGAGTCGCATTAAATTGGGGAAACTCAATGTTATTCCAGCATCTATTTTTATTATTTTTTTCGTCATTAGCTAGCTTAGCATAGTCCGGTATCTCTAATTCATATGGACAATTTAAAGCTGCCTTTCGATAGGATTTCTCCGGTAAATTAATTCGATAAAACCCTTTTGGTTTAGGGCTATAATCTTGTTTTCCGCAACTAAAGATTAGTACGGTGATAGATAAAAGCAGAATATATTTTATTGATTCCAAATTATCCAGTTTTGCTCAGCTTGTAACACCAGCATTTCATAGCCATTCTTAATTGATGCACCTCTCTCTTTTCCCTTTTTAAGAAAAAGTGTTATTTCTGGATTATAAATCAAATCGTAAAGGAGATGTTTATCACTAATTCCTTCATAAGGAATGTCGGGGCATGCGTCTATATTTGGAGCAGTTCCTACAGGACTGCAATTGACTAGTAATTTATGATCTCTTATTATTTCTTCTGTAAGTTCAGGATAAGAAATTGTGTCTTCTGACTTCGTACGGCTAACAACTTTAAACTCGATGTTTAGCTTTTCTAAAGCGTAACAAACCGCTTTAGTTGCTCCACCATTTCCGAATATTAGTGCTTTACTATGGTTACTATTTAAAATGGGCTCCAATGAATTCATGAAACCGATTACATCAGTATTGTATCCGATAAGTTTTGGTTGGTCATTCTCACATTGTTTAATTTGAATGCAATTGACAGCACCAATTGATTTCGCTTCCGGGGAAAGTTCATCAAGATAAGGAATGACACTCTGTTTATATGGTATAGTTACATTTACACCATAGAACTCCTTGTCGTTCTGATATAAACTGGGGAATTCTTCTATTTTAGAAATAGGGTATAGATCATAATCTATACCCTCAATATTTTCTGTTTCGAACTTCTCTTGATAATATTTTTTGGAAAAGGAATGTCCCAGGGGATATCCTATTAACCCTAGTTTCCTCATTATTTCTCTGTGAATTTTTTTATGATATCGATAATCACCTTATTTCCTTGTAATTGGGGTAGATATTCGAATAAGATATGGTGTTTGTCGGGATTATTATGCAATGCCATTTCTAGGAAATTCAAAGCTTCATTGTATTGACCTGCTGCAAATAAATAGGCGACTAATCGATAATATAGTAAGGCCTCATCGGGATTACATTTGATCGCTTCATAGATTACTTCTATCGCCTCATTAAGCTTAGACTGTTCATATAATAGTGAAGAATAATCTAACCATGCTTCGATATCGGTGCTATTCAGTTCAACGACTTTTGAATAAGCCTCCAGCGACTCGTCGAATTGTTTTAATTTATATCGTGCATCAGCTATCGCAAACCAATAATCAGGATTTTCATCATCTATCTCCAATGCTTTCTTATAGAAATGTAAAGACTCGAAATACCGTTCTTCAAAATCTAGGGTTACTCCAATGCCGAACCATGCGTCACTTTGATTTGCATCTAATTTGACAGCTTTTTTATAATATTGACGAGCTTCGTCCATACGTTCAAGCTTCTCGTAGCACTCTCCAATCGCACAATTCGTATCGGCCGTTGCAGGTTCATACTCAAATGTCTGTTTATATACATCAATTGCTTCTTGATAGCGGTCTAAATTAACCAGGGCATTCCCTTTGTTAAAGTAAGCTGATGAGTAGTTTTCCTTAATTAAAATAGAATAATCATACGCATCTATGGCTGCGTCAAATTGCTCTAGCTTATGATATGCATTACCTAAATTATACCAAGCAGTGTAAGAGTATGGATCCGAGTCAATGTATTTATTATAGAAAGCAACGCTCTCTTCCTGTTTCTCCAATACATCATAACAGAAGGCGATCTCATACAATGCATCATGATTTTCATGATTTAAAGCAAGACATTTTTGTAAATAGTCAATTGCTTTTTGATAAGAACCCTGCATTTGGTAGAGGCCTGCTATTTGATAGTAGATTTCATCGGGACTATCACTTAGTTCTAATGCTTTGAAGAAGTTCTCTTCAGCAAGACTATGATCTTGTAATGATGATAGAATTGTGCCTCTAATCAAATAGATATCCGATTCGGAAGGTTCCAGTAGTTCGGCTTTTGATAAAGATTCTAAAGCTTGCTCAAATTGCATAGTGCTTGCGAGCAGCTGCGCCTTCTTTAAAAGAAACATGGTTTCAAAAGGATGTTGTGCCGCCGCAAATTCTACTACTTGTAAGGCTTTTATTGGATCATTCTTAGTGATATAATAGTCGATGATGCTTTCAAATGCCTTCGCGTCGAAAAAATATTGATCCTCATTCCGCAGCATTTCTTCATAACGATCGACAGAAACTTTTTGTTCTTCTGGTGATCCAAATTCAAAATCTTCTTCCATTATTCTCCTCTCTTTATATTATTCAACCTAATGTCTCTATTCAATGATGAAAATAATGTTTTTTAAGTTTTGAAGCTTAATTTATTTTCAACATATCCACATTATTAGACTAAGGTCACGCGCAAAGGTAAACTAAATAATGTAAAGTGTGTGTAAAATAGGAAAGCCGATCCCAAAGGATCGGCTTTCCATATTATCTAATAATTGCTTTTACAATTATTTTTTGATCTCAACACGACGGTTTTGAACGCGACCTTCTTCAGTATCATTAGATGCTACTGGGTTAGCCTCACCATTTCCGTTAGCTGTAATGCTTGATGCAGATACTCCAGCGTTAACTAAGTATTGTTTTACTGCATTTGCACGGTCTTTAGATAAGTTTAAGTTGTAAGCTTCAGTACCTTCTGCTGATGCATAACCATCTAAAGTTACAGATGAATTGTTATCACGTAAATCTTTAGCTAATTTATCTAAAGTTGCGTAAGATTCAGTTTTCAATACTGAGCTATCGAATTCGAATTGAATTGGAGCGAAGTAACCTGAACCACTTTCAGTCAATTGTTGTGCTTCTGGGAATTTGATAGGACATCCTGAACCATCAACTACTGTACCAGCAGGAGTTCCTGGACATTTATCAAATTTATCAGATACACCGTCACCATCAGAGTCTTTGCTTAATTGATCAACTGTACCTTCTAAAGTAGATACGCGTTGTTTCAATGCTTCAACTTCGTTACGTAATGAAGGATCTTTCAATTCATCATATAAAGTAGCAACTGGGTTTGTGAAAGTTAAGCTTTCTTTATCGCGTGAACCTAAAGTGAATTCTAAACCACCGTATACGTTAGAGAATTTTTGTTTTCCATCGTAACGTACTGGACCGTACAACAAGTTATCATCAGTGAAGTTCATTGTGTAACCTAAGTTCAAGGCAACAACTTCAGATAATTTAAATTTAACACCAACACCTACAGGAATAAATCCAGTTAAACGGTTATCACGGTCACCAGTAGCTTCACGATCTCCGAATACTTCTTCACCCCATTGACCTTCGTTGTTATATACTTCTGTACCTGTGAAGTCGTTGTTCGAGAATTGAACTGGGTTATGAGCCATAACACCTAAACCAACTTTAGCGTAGAAGTTAACTGCATTTTCTCTTCTCATGAAGTCGATAGTACCTAATTGGAATACACCATTTAAGCTAGCAGCCCAGTTTACTGATGTTTCAGCAGATTTCGCTAAAAGACTGTTCTCAACACCACCATTAGCAGCTAATTCATGGTTGTAAGTTTTAATACGACCACGGTTACCTTCTAGTTCTAAACCGAATAAGTGAGAAAATTGTTTACGAATTGTTAATCCGTAGTACTCTCCAACTTTATTTTGGAAGTAACCAACCTTTTGTCCAAAACCATTTTGTCCACCTAAAATTGTGTTAGGCGTAGTGATACCACCTTGAACACCGATTGACCAAGTTCTGTATTGTGATCTACCACCAAATACAGTTGGGGTTTGTGCTTGTGCAGTCTCTGCGAAACCTAAAGCGGCTACTAAAGAAGCTGCAACAGCTGTTTTTTTAATTGTAGAATAGTTCATACTCTTTTTTTTAAGGTTATTAAAATTTTTAATTGTTTCTAGTTGTAAAATCAATTTAACAAAACTTAACAATAACGATGCCAAAAAATGTTAACTTGGTAAAATCCTGATTTTGTACATTTAAAACCCGGCTTTTGACGCGTAAAAATACTTATAAACAACATAGCACGCAAATTTTTTGTTAAATCTTTATTATTTAACAATAAAATGCATTGCGATGTACGTAATTTACTACAGGATGTAATGAATAACCGCTAATGTAAGCCCGCCTAATAATGCACTGACAGGGATTGTTAGAATCCATGCCCATAGCAAACTGATCGTTACACCCCAGCGAACAGCCGACACGCGCTTTACAACACCAACCCCGATTATGGAACCAGTTATGGTGTGTGTAGTAGAAGCAGGGATTCCAAAATGCTCTGTAATACCTAGAGTAATCGCTCCCGCTGTTTCCGCACTCACGCCTTCTAGCGGAGTCACTTTAGTAATCTTTGTTCCCATCGTTTTAACGATTTTCCAGCCACCACTCATTGTTCCTGCTGCGATTGCAGCGTAACATGCAAGAGGTACCCATCCTGGCATGGCTTCAAAATTCGGTATTACGTTTTCAGCGATCAATGCTGTCGCAATAATACCCATTACCTTTTGAGCGTCATTACCTCCATGAGCAAAACTCAATCCTGCGGATGAGATTAACTGTAGAATCTTAAACCACTTCTCAGCGATACTGGGTCTCGATTTTTTACAAATATTAATGATAATAAGAGTAATGATAATCGCGATCGTCATACCGATTATTGGCGCAAGAACGATAAATGATAATATCTTTAATGTCGCGTTTATGTTGATTGCCTCAATCGGGTTAGTACCCATAAACACAGCATATGCCATACCCGATCCCGCGAAACCACCAATTAATGTGTGGCTAGAGCTAGAAGGGATACCGTAATACCAAGTGAATAGGTTCCAAGAAATTGCGGCAACTAAACCGGCGAATATAACCTCGAGGGTGATATATTCTTCAATGACCGTCTTTGCAATGGTGTTTGCGACTTTGTGGTCAGTGAAGACGAAGTAGGCTACGAAGTTGAATATGGCTGCCCATAGTACTGCCATAAAAGGCGTTAATACTTTCGTAGAAACAATCGTTGCAATTGAATTGGCTGCATCGTGAAAACCGTTGATGTAATCAAATGCAATGGCCAATACAACAACAACAATTAATAATGTTGAAATTGAATCCATCTGTTATAATATGTTGAGGAAGAATCGCAATTATGCGTTCTTAACTAATATACTTTCCAATACGTTGGCAACATCTTCACACTTGTCTGTTGCATCTTCCATGGCAGATAAAACCTCTTTGTACTTAATAAGGTTGATTGCATCTTTCTCGAATTCGAATAATTCTGCAACTGCTTTATCAAAAATATAATCAGCTTTATTTTCAACGCTATTGATTCTAACACAAGAATCGGTGATATTACGAATGTTCTTTAAATCTTTAAGTTCGAATAGCGCTTTTGCAACGTGTTCTGTAGCCTCCAAGATTAAACTAGAAATTTCTTTCATCGGCTCACTCGTGTTGATAACCTTATAAAGTTCCATACGGTTGGATGCGCCATGAATAAAGTCGGCAACGTCGTCCAATGAGCTTGCTAATGCATGGATATCTTCTCTATCAAATGGTGTGATGAAGTTTTTTCCTAGTTCTAAATGGATTTGGTGGGTTAGGTTGTCACCTTTATGTTCCAAATCTTCCAACAATTTCGAATTGTTTGTTCTTAATTGTAAATCAGATGTATGAACACTTTCCTTCAATAGCTTAGCCATATCAATTAAATTTGAGCCAGCTTGCTCAAATAAAGGAAAGAATTTTTTGTCCTTAGGGACAAAATACTGAAAAATGCTGTTCAAAGACATATACTTGTTATTTTAGTAGCGCAAAAATATGGACTTAATGTTAAGTTAATGTTAAGTTTTCTGTAACAACACTTTGTTAGGCTTTTTCTAAGGTAAACGAAAATGTTGTACCGATGCCTTCGGTGCTCCGAACATGCACGTTTTGTTGATGTGCTTCAATAATATGTTTAACAATTGCGAGACCTAAACCAGACCCGCCGATGTCGCGTGATCTGCTTTTATCGGTTCGAAAAAACCGCTCAAAAACACGAGGAAGGTTCTTTTCTTCAATACCTTGTCCATTATCTGTAATCTCTATTAGAATTTGATCGATTAGTGGTATTGCTTTTATTTGTGTTTTTCCACCGCGGCTTCCGTACTTAATCGAGTTATCGATTAAATTTACTAAAACTTGTTGAATTTTTTTTCGATCTGCCTTAACAAGTATCGGGTTATGACTCTTCGGATTGAATTTTAATTGAATT
The DNA here is from genome assembly GCF_009557615.1 of Sphingobacteruim zhuxiongii. Lineage (NCBI taxonomy): Bacteria > Pseudomonadati > Bacteroidota > Sphingobacteriia > Sphingobacteriales > Sphingobacteriaceae > Sphingobacterium > Sphingobacterium zhuxiongii. The sequence continues at coordinate 4,202,245 of NZ_CP045652.1, read as the reverse complement.
TCACTGTCGCTTGCTTTATCTTCTAGATAGTCGATCGTCTCACGAATTAGAATTTGAATATCAAACTTTTCCTTACTAATTAGCACTTGCCCCGATTCTAATTTTGCAATTTCATCCAGGTCGTGAATCAAATAGCTCAAACGGTCTAAGTTTTTTGACGCCTTCTTTAGAAAGGATACAGCCATATCTGGATTGTCTTCAATCATTCCGTCTTGTAAAGTCTCTATATACCCCTGAATCGCAAATAGGGGAGTTTTAAATTCATGTGAAATATTGGATAAGAATTCCTTTCGAAATTTCTCTTGTGCCTTTAACTGATTAATTTCAGATGTTTTTTGTTTTGCCCAATCGCGAACTTCCTTTTCTGCGTCGCCAATAGGATCATCTGACTTATGATCACCCAAGGCGTCTTTAAGTTCTTTGCCAAGCTTTAAATTGTGAATTAATTTGTATACAGCCTTGATGCGTTCGTATACGAATTTCTGAAAAACGTAGTTTAAAAGCGAGAATATTAGTATAAAGCTGATAATAGCGATAAACGCGAGGGTTGGAAGATGCTGTTCATGATAATAATTCATTCCAGCTAGCAAAAGGGAGAAAATCAAGCTGATAATTAAAATTAAGCTGCGGAAATTCATATTCAACGATCAAATAATATGGAATACTAATGCTAGATTTTTGCGAGCATAGTCTCGCCGGCTCGAATCGTATCTCCTTTTTTTGCGACTAGAACTGCAGTCGCTGGAAAATATAGGTCAACGCTAGATCCGAATTTTATTGAGCCTATTACATCGCCTTGATTTACCATTTTCTGGTTATAAAACACCGGACCTTTCCAAAAGTTTCCATCGTGTTCGACAACAACATCAATTTCGTTGTTGCTTTTTATAGATTGGCGAAATTTTCCATGGAATTCAAGACTATTCGTGAATGCGGTTCCTGAAATTGGGGCTCTTGTTAATCGAACATTGAGGGCGGAGATGGTAATTGAAATCTTAAACAGAGAATGTTCTAGATTATTTTCATCTACAATCTCGTCGATACTAGCGATTGTTCCGTCTGATGGAGCATATATTTGAGAAGGGTCTTGTTTAATGATACGCGTAGGACTTCGGAAGAAATACAATACGACTAAAAAAAGCATTCCAAATAGAATGTATATTAGTCCCTTGAATAAAGATCCGGCCTCATAATAATGCGCAAATGCACTGACAATAAAAAAGAACAATAGGACTAATGCTAAACTGGTATATCCCTCCTTGTGAAATCTCATATAAATCTATTTACGCAAATATAAAATCTGCATTTCAACTCTCCTAAAGTCAATTGACTATTTTCACTTTTTTAACTCGTTCTCACGAAAGATCTCAAAGGAATGGAATTGTAATGTATTGTCTTCCGTAACAATGACTTTTCCTTTAACCTCCAGTTGGTCCGCTATATATTCACCATCTTTAAAAGACGGTGGATAGTATTCCAACGATTTAACAACTTGTTCAAATGCCTTGCCTAGTTCCTTATGCTCAGCAAAGGGATTATTGGTCACTGTCACGCCTTTACTCACGCCTTCGCGATCAAGCATCACCTCGTAACTAAAAGGCAATTCTCCTCGCTCTGGAATCTGAATACTCGCAAATGAATTATTAAAGTAATCAATTAGGTAAATAATGAATCCAGAAAAATCATCGAAGGAGCAGTTCTTAGAAATAATGCCTTCAGCTCTAACAAAGCTCTCAATTGGAATAATTGGAAAACGTTGCTTCTTGTAGCGTTCCCCTGTAAAGTAGTCCTCACCAATAATTAATCGATTATCGAAATACTCTTCCGTTGCGGCGAGTTCACTATTTTTTTCGCTTTCATAGAAGATACTCCAGAGGCCATTCGGAATACCATTAACGAGCTTACCTTTTAGTCGTAGAAAAGGATAGCCATAAGGGTTATAGCCAGGAAAAGGAACTTTAAATTGATAATTTCCATTACCTTCTTTAACGCGTTGAACTCCTTTTTGATCGAAGAAACTGACAAATTTCGATCCCGATGCACTGTAATTCACTGTCATCAAGGGCTTGCCGTCAGGATAGAAGTAATTCCAATCACCTTGAGGCGTGTTGTTCGCGTAAGTAACCTGCCATTTTATTTGCATGTTTGGATGGTAGGCAGTGAATACGCCCTCCTTCATACCGTCTTGGTAGCTTCCTTCCAACATACGATGGCCATTCGGATAATAGTCCACAAATTTTCCGACAAACTTACTCTGACGAGTATCAAATTCTGCAACGCGTTCTATACTTTTAAATTCACAGTTCTTATCAACTAGATAATAATTCGCATCGTAATAAAAACGTAGCAGGCTATCTGCGGTCCGTTCAAAGTAAACTGGTTTGGACTCTTGTGCAAAAGACCATCCCGATGTGATAAATAGAATGAAAATAAGCAAATACCTCATGCTTAAAATTTAATGTGCTTCTAACCAGTTGTTACCTTGACCAATTTCAATTTCAATAGGGACTTGTAGTTTCATCGCATTTTTCATACGATCTGTAATGATCGTTTTGAAAGCTTCAACTTCCGATTCCGGAACATCAAAAACAAGTTCATCATGAACTTGCATTATCATTTTTCCCGCCAAGCCTTGTTGCTCAATATCATTTTGAATGTTGATCATTGCTATTTTTATCAAGTCAGCCGCGGAGCCCTGAATAGGCGCATTAATGGCGTTTCGCTCAGCGAATCCACGAATAGTCATGTTCGCAGAATTGATGTCGCGCAGATATCTTCTACGTTTCAATAGCGTTTCAACATAACCATGTTCTTTCGCAAACTCAATGATATCTCCCATGTACTTACGAATACCAGTGTATTGCGTAAAATATTGATCGATTATCGCTGCAGCCTCTTTTCTAGGGATTCCCAAACTTTGAGATAATCCGAACGCTGACTGACCGTAAATTATACCAAAATTTACAGCTTTTGCATTTCTACGCATATCAGACGTCACTTCTTCCAAGTCGATGCCGTAAACTTTAGCCGCTGTTGCTCGGTGGATATCTAAGCCCTGTTGAAATGCCTCCAACATATTTGCATCTTGGCTCAATTCTGCAATTAAACGTAATTCAATTTGGGAGTAATCGGCAGATAATATGGTCCATCCACTTTGTCGAGAGATAAAGGCTTTACGAACTTCACGCCCACGTTCTGTACGAATCGGAATGTTTTGCAAGTTTGGATTTGTCGAACTTAGACGTCCCGTTGCTGCAACAGCTTGATTGTATGAGGTATGGATTAAGCCACTATTCGGATTAACTAAACTTGGAAGAGCATCAACATAGGTCGATTTTAATTTTTGTAACTGTCTAAAATCCAGGATGTCTTTAACGATATCGGATTTATTTGCAAGTGTCAGTAAAACATCTTCGCCCGTTTTGTACTGTCCAGTTTTGGTTTTCTTTGCTTTAGGATCTAATTGTAACTTATCAAAAAGCACTTCACCGAGTTGTTTCGGAGATGCAATATTAAAGACAACACCCGCTTTTTCGTATATAGTCGATTCTAGCTTCGATACTTCGGATTCGATTTCAACAGAAAACTGTTTTAACGTTTGTTCATCAATCTTTACTCCGTTCTTTTCAATCTCCGCTAAAACATAAACAAGCGGGAATTCAACATCCTCGGCAAGCTTTAATGTTGAGGTCTCCTTCAATAAAGGTTCAAATAACTCCTTTAATTGAAGGGTGATATCTGCATCTTCAGCAGCATACTCTTTTATCTTCTCTAACTCAACGTCACGCATATTGCCCTGATTTTTTCCTTTAGGACCGATCAGTTCGGTGATAGAGACTGGTGTATATCGTAAGTAAGTTTCTGCAAGGATATCCATATTATGACGAGTATCCGGATCGATTAGGTAATGGGCGAGCATTGTATCAAACAAGGGTCCCGCAACACGAACACCATAACGAGCCAAAATCAATAGGTCATATTTTAAATTCTGTCCAACTTTTTGAATGGAGTCGTTTTGTAGAACAGGCTTAAATAGGTCGACTAAAGTATGGGCTTCTACTTTATTTGAAGAAACTGGAACATAGTACGCCTCTGAACTTGTAATAGAAAATGACATACCTACCAGTTCTGCAGTCATGGCATCCAATCCTGTCGATTCTGTGTCAAAACAAAATGATTTTACACTATTTAATGTAGATACAAGTTCTTGTTGCTTTTCTAAAGTATCAACTAATACGTAGTTATGTGTTGTCGTGGAGATATTATTTAAACTAGCCGGAACTTCTTCTGGACTTGCCTGAAGACTAGGGGCAGCATCTATATCTGAAATCGGAGCAAATAAGTCCATTTGAGCAGACTTTGCAACTGGCGAATCGGCAACAGAGAATTCATCACCGAAAACGCGCTTGCCCAAGGTTCTAAATTCCAGTTCAGAGAATAAAGACTCTAGTAGCTCACGATTGGGTTCTTCCAGTTCGAACGCTTTTTCATCTAGTTCTACAGGTACGTCTAATAAAATGGTCGCTAGCTTTTTGGAAATCAATCCCTGTTCAGAAAAGTTTTCTACGTTTTCCTTCAGTTTTCCTTTTAGCTTATCTGTATTCTGGATTAAGTTTTCAACCGAACCAAATTCTTGAACCAGTTTTTTTGCTGTCTTTTCTCCAACTCCGGGTATTCCAGGGATATTATCGACAGCGTCTCCCCAAAGACCCAAAATATCAATAACCTCATGAACATTGTTTATCTCCCATTTCTCAAGGATTTCTGGAACCCCAAGGACTTCAGCACCATTTCCCATCCTTGCTGGCTTATAGATAAAAATGTTCTCGGAAACTAATTGACCGAAATCCTTGTCAGGAGTCATGCAATAAACAGTAAAACCTAATTGTTCTCCTTTTTTTGCTAAAGTTCCGATGATGTCGTCGGCTTCAAAACCGTCCATCGTTAATATTGGTATATTAAAACCTTCAATTAATCGATTGATATAAGGAATTGATGCCGCTAAATCCTCTGGCATTTTTTCCCGATGAGCTTTATAGCTTTCAAATTCTATTTGTCTATTGGTGGGAGCGGCGGTGTCAAAAACCACAGCAATATGTGTTGGTTGTTGATTCTTCAGTACGTCTAACAAGGTGTTAGTAAATCCAAGAATTGCACCTGTATTCAAGCCATAGGACGTCAATCGAGGCGTTTTGCTTAAGGCAAAATACGCTCTATAGATTAAGGCCATCCCATCTAAAAGGAATAATTTCTTCAAAATCGTTTTTTATTAATGCGCTAACAACAAAGTTAACAAATTCAAATAGACGTAAAGATTAATAAATTTTTTCCATTTTTGCGTAGAATAATGACAGATTTAACAGGTATGAGGGATTTTATATGCGCGGTTTAGTAACGAAATCTACAGGTAGTTGGTATTTGGTTTTAGGACCTGATGACGTTCGCTATGAGTGCAGGATAAAAGGGAAATTTAGAACCCATGGGATTAAGAGTACCAATCCTGTTGCTGTCGGCGACTGGGTAAAATTTGAATTGGAACCCGGACAGCAGAAAGGAATTATAACGGAACTGGAGCCCCGCAAAAACTATATTATTCGGAAATCAGTTAACCTATCCAAGCAAACGCAAATTATTGGTGCAAACTTGGATCAGGCGATTCTTGTTGTTACACTCGCTTCTCCAGCGACCTCTACGGGCTTCATAGATCGTTTTTTGGTAACGGCAGAAGCTTACAGTATCCCCGCTATTTTAATTTTTAACAAGCTCGATTTATTCAGCGAGGAGGGATTGGAACTGCTTGATGAATTTATGGGGCTTTACGAGCACCTAGGCTATCCTTGCTATGCGGTATCGGCGCTAGAAGGAGAACATATTGAAGAGGTACGCACATTATTGAAAGACAAGACGACAGTCGTATCTGGGCATTCAGGCGTGGGTAAGTCGACATTGGTAAATGCTGTTGTTCCCGAAGCCGCTATGAAAACAGGTGAAATATCAGAATGGTCAGATAAAGGCAAGCACACGACTACTTTCGCTGAAATGATTGAATTGCCTTTCGGCGGAAAGCTTATTGATACCCCTGGAATTCGTGAACTTGGTATCGTTGATATCGAACCGCAGGAATTATCTCATTTCTTTCCGGAAATGCGCGCTTTATTGAATGAATGTAAGTTCCACAACTGTCGACATATTAATGAGCCAGGCTGCGCTGTATTGCAGGCGGTAGAGGCTGGAGAGATCGAACCCTCACGTTACGATAGCTACATTAGTATATACAACAACGAAAATAATCGAAATTAGCTAAACATATTGTCTATATCATTGTTTCTGCTTAGGGATAATAGGCAAAACCCATTATAGATTTATGAAACCAATTTGGAAATGGATTATTGGCATTCTTTTAATGCTCGTACTTATAGTATTGGGTGTTGCATGGTATTTCAGTAGAAACTGGAAACCGCTTGTCGAAACGAAACTTAAGGAAACTGTTACGAATGCAACAAATGGCTTGTACAGTATAAAGTATGACGACTTAGATTTGAATGTTGCGTTAGGGAATGTGACGCTCAAAAATGCAGAATTGGTGCCTGATACCAATGTCTATAGAAAGATGGTAGCACAGAAATTGGCGCCAAATAGTCGATATCATATCAAGTTAGCGGCACTAAAAGTCCGAAGTTTCAATCTTTGGGACGTATTGAAAAATAAAACACTCTTCATTAAATCTATTAATTTCGAATCGCCAGATATCCATATGGTACAGGAGTATCATGCTTATAATGATACTATTGTAGATAGAAAAACCAAAACATTATATGATAATATAAAAGATGTTTTTAACGCGGTAAATGTTAGAGATATAAAAATTGATAACGTCAAATTTAAATTCTCTAAGATTGAAAATGGGAAATCCAGTGATATAGTTTTAGATAGTATAGGGATTAATGTACATGACGTATTGTTGGATGAGACTTCGATTAATGATTCTACACGCTTGTTCTATACGAAGATGGTTGACATCGATGTGCCGGGGTTTACTTATGACCTTTCAAATGGAATTTATAAGGCAAAGTTTGACCGATTAAAAATCAATACTAGAGATGAAAACGTCCTTTTAACGAAGGTGGAATATGCTCCAAAGATGAGCAAATCTGCATACTTTAAAACAAAAGGGCAGAATGTGACTATGGCGGTCATGAAGTTTGATACATTGCGTTTGGAGAAGTTGAATTTCAAACAATTAATCGATGATCAACAAACAATTGCTGAACGCATACAGATAAAAAACGGCTCGGTATCTCTCTACAACGATAAAAGATATCCGAAAAAGGCGACTTCAAAGATCGGAAATTCCCCGCATCAACAATTGATGAAAGTCCAGAAGTTGATTCGAATAGATACGGTTTTTGTAGATAATATTGACATTCTCTATGGAGAACACAGCGCGAAATTTAATCGAGAAGGAACGCTAACATTTAATAATGCGAAAGGGACAATCACGAATTTAACGAACGATAGCTTATCGTTACAAAAGGATAGAATGATGAAAGCCAATCTATCTGCGAAAATAATGAATGCGGGAAATCTAAATATTCATTTTGGATTTGATATGCTGAGCAAGGATGGTTCGCATACCTACAGCGGAACCTTGGGAAGTATGCAAGCGACATCATTCAATAAAATATTGAAGCCACTATTGAACGTGGAAATTGCTTCGGGGAATATCCGAAAAATCAATTTCAATATGTCTGCAAATGATCATCGGAACTGGGGAGATTTTCGTTTTGATTACGACCATTTGAAAATTAGTCTGCTAAATGCACCGGGTTCGGATATAGAGAAGAAAGGTATTGCTTCTTTTATTGTCAATCAGATTCTAATAAATGATAGTAATCCCGACGCCAATGAGAAGTATCACGTCGCCAAAATCAACTACCGCCGTGTTCCCGAACATTCTTTCTTTAAAACGATGTGGCAGAGCCTTCTTGATGGTATAAAACAATGTGCTGGCATTAGCAAAGAAAGAGAAGCGAAACTGATGGGAACAGCTGAAGAGGCGAAAACCATAGTGGATGAATCGAAGAAAGTGATTAACAAGACGGGTAATTTCATTAAAGGTATCTTCAAGAAGAAAAACAAAAATGAAGAAAAGGAGAACTAGTTTCACGTGAAAAGGGCTGCGTGTATCTCGGTGGATATTCCTAAGTTTGTAGCACATGGACTCTATTTTTAGTTTTCTCAAATTCATATTTAGATATCATAATAAAGCTGTCGATCAAGTACTTTTTTATTTAAGCCTGATCTGCGCAGTTACAATGGTGCTTCACGTCGGCTATATTACCGATCCAGAATTAGCGGATATCACCCAGAAAATAGTCATTTCGATGTATTACGGATTGTTTCTATTCGAGACGATTCGAACAGTATCCTCGATTTTGGTAGCAAGGCGGATCGATGTTTCGCATTATTCTGGCGTTGTAATCACGGCATATTTTTTACTGGTTACCATTGCAAGGCATTCGGGAGGTCTTATATCCACCTTTGAAAAAGACGAATGGCTGTATATGGGGATTGCAATTATGTTTCTGTCTGAACTTTCTCGGAGTAGCCTGTTTTTCGATAACTTTTATTTTAATCCAACTATACTTTTCGTTGTCAGCTTTCTTGGATTAATTATTCTCGGGGCGGTACTGTTGATGTTGCCTAGAACAACGTTGGAAGCTCCATTAAGCTTTATTGATGCCTTTTTTATGGCAACAAGCGCCGTGTGTATTACAGGGCTTACTGTGACAGATATTTCGACGAATTTCTCCTTCTTCGGACAAGCGGTTATCATGGCGCTAATTCAGATAGGCGGATTGGGAATCATGACCTTTACAGGGTTTTTTGGATATTTTTTCTCCGGAGGTTTCTCCTTTAAAAATCAATTGATGTTTGGAGAAATATTGGGAGAGAATAAACTGAACTCGGTCATATCGACCTTAATCACCATTATCTTAATCACCTTCTTGTTTGAATTTATTGGTGGATTGTTAATCTTTTTCTCTTTAGACCCTAAATTGTTCGACAGCTTCGGAGAGCGAGTTTTTTTTGCAGCTTTTCATGCCATATCCGGGTTCTGTAACTCTGGGTTTACGATTATCAAAGAAGGCATAAACAACGAAAACTATCGGTTTAATTATAATTTTCAATTGGCAGTTTCGTCCATGTTTATTATTGGTAGTTTAGGGTTTGGAACTATTTTTAACTTCTATACTTTAATAAAAGCTAGAATCGATGCCTTCATCTGTAAGTATATTTTCCAACGCAATTATATCCATAGACCGCAGGTGTTTTCATTCAATTCGCGTTTTATTGTGATCTGTAATCTTTTCGTAATTATCGTAGCGACAATCTCTTATTTTTTGCTCGAGAAAAACCATAGCTTAATTGATGACAAGACGGTTTATGGTGATTGGGTAACCTCATTATTCATGGCCAATTCTGCCAGATCAGCAGGATTCAACAGTGTGAACCTTAATTTTATTAATATTCCAACGTTAATCATGGTTGTCACCTTAATGTGGGTTGGCGTATCTCCAGGGTCAACTGGTGGGGGAGTGAAAGTGACAACGGTAGCTATTGCGCTCATGAATATTGTTGCTTTAGCGAGAGGAAAAGAATCTATCGAAGTATTTAAACGCAAGATTGCAGCCGAATCGGTCAATAAATCATTCGCGATTATACTCTTATCCATATTAACAATCTTATTCAGCTTTATTCTACTTAATTTTTCAGATCCCAACCAACAGATGGTGCCCTTGCTTTTTGAAACGGTGTCCGCGTATACCACCTGTGGCTTGTCTTTGGGTATTACCGCCTCGTTGTCCGCGACGAGTAAGATTATTTTAATGTTGACCATGTTTGTGGGACGTGTGGGGATGCTGACTTTGCTTGTCGCGTTTATTAAGAATACGAAGAACAAAAGCTATATTTATCCAACTGAAAAAATTCTGTTTTAATTATGAAATACATCGTACTGGGACTCGGACATTTTGGAAGATCATTGGCTATTCATTTAACAGAATTAGGACATGAAGTAATTGCTGCTGATAAAAATTTAAGTATCGTTGAACAAACGAAGGATAAAATAACGCATACCGTGTGTTTAGATTCGACCGACAAGGAGGCAGTAAGCTCCTTGCCTTTACGTGATAGCAATGCTGTTATCGTTGCTATTGGGGAAGAAGAAGGCGCAAGTTTATTGACTGTTGCGCTTTTAAAGCAATTGAAAGTCAAACGAATTATTGGACGCGTTGTATCGGATTTGCAAAAAACAGTTCTTGAGGCGATGAATATCGATGAATACATTATGCCGGAAGAAGAGGCCGCCGAGCGATTAGCGATGCGACTGGATAATATTGATATCGTTGACTCTTTTAAAGTGTCTGATAAATATAGTATTGTGGAAACACGTGTGCCAGCAAAGTATGTCGGAATGACTTTAAAAGACGCTGATTTAACCAATAAGTACAAGGTAATTGTATTAACCACGTTGCAAGTTGAAACTGAAACAACGGCAGAAGGGGCAACGAAATTATTGAAGGAAGCTTCTGGAATTGCAAAATCAGATACAGTGTTGCGTGAAAATGATTTGTTAGTTTTGTTTGGTGAGCTGGCTAATATTAAGAACCTAATTCAGAAAGGTTAGTGAAATCTGCGTTTCACTAAAACATCCTATTGTTAGCGATCTTTATGCCCATTTGGGATCTACCTATTTACTGTAGACTCCTTTGAAAACACGCTTGAGGAGTTATATCAACGAATATTCGCTTTGAATAAATACCGTGTGGAATAACCTGCCGAACCTTTAGATATATCCAATTATTTATAAAATCTGTTCGAAAAAAATTACACAAAAAATCTAATTAAAGAATAGGGTTCCTACAAGACTCCTTCGGACCTTAACCCTTCAAGTAGTAGTTTGAAACGACTCTGCAAAGGCTTTTATTAAAATCTACGCGACGATACGGATAATTGAAATCAATTCTATATTTTTGGGGCTATATCAATAATCCTATATAATAAATGAAAAATTGGTTTAAGGAAAATGCGAATCACCTATCTGTTATAGGGATCTTCCTGCTGTTGGTTGTATTCTACTTTACACCGGTATGGCAAGGGAAAACGTTATTGCAGCATGATGTGATGCAGGCGAGAGGCAGCCAGAAGGAAATTTTCGACTACAAAGAAAAGGATGGAAAGACTCCTTTGTGGACAAACTCAATGTTCGGCGGAATGCCTACCTACCAAATTTGGTATGACCACGCAAACAACTTGACAACACATATAGGACCAGCAATTCGTGCTGTTTTTCCACCTCCATCAGATGTGTTATTACTGTTCTTACTGGGAGGGTATTTTTTATTTTCTGTATTAAAAATACGTCCTTGGCTGGCGGCATTAGGTGCCATTGCCTTGGCCTTTTCATCTTATAACATCATATATGTTGAAGCGGGACACCTAAGTAGGGCCTACGCGATCGCTTATATGGCGCCTATAATTGCTTCGGTTATTCTTTGTTACAGAGGGAGTCGTTATTGGGGGCCATCATTATTAGCCTTATTTCTGGCATTAGAGTTACGGGCCAACCACGTCCAAATTACTTATTATTTGTTCTTAAGTATCTTGGTATTAGTAGGGTTTGAGTTATATTATGCAATCCGCGATAAGAAGCTTAAGAATTTTGTGCAAGCGTCGGTATTGCAACTGGTAGGTGTCATAATAGCCGTGCTAGTTAATGCTTCTGTATTGTTTCCAACCTATGAATATGCAAAAGAAACTATTCGTGGGAAAGCGAACTTAACAAAAACTGGAGATGCAGAAGCGCCTTCAGGAGGATTAGACAAAGATTATGCTTATGCTTGGAGCCAAGGAGTAGGAGAAAATATTACTTTCCTTATTCCAAACGCATATGGTGGACGTTCATCGGGCGTCTTAGATGAGAAATCGAATGTAGTAAAAACCTTGGTAAAAGTTGGAGCTCCTCAAGGCGAAGCGGTGCAAATGGCGAAAAGCTATTTCCCAACATATTGGGGAGAGAAATCTTTTACTTCCGGACCTTGGTACTTTGGTGCTGCTGTCATATTCCTTGCGATTTTAGGTTTGTTCATCGTCAAAAATCGCTTAAAATGGTGGATTTTGACGGCTACTATTCTCGCGATTCTTTTATCGTTTGGTAAAAACTTCCCATTGGTGTCGGATTTGTTTTTTGATTATTTTCCGATGTACAATAAGTTTAGAGCGGTTGAGTCGATCTTAGTGATTCCTGCGGTTCTGATACCAATTATGGCAATACTGGCATTAAACGAATTAATCACAAGGGGTAATGAAATTCCTAAATTAGATAAAACAATTCTGTATACAGGCGGAGCAGTTGCTGCGCTTTGTCTATTGATTGCTTTGATGCCAAGTGTATTGGACTTAAGAACATCACAACATCAGCAATATGTTGGTCAATTGCAACAATTGGTGGGAGATCAGAATCTTGCCAATGAATTGGCAAATTCATTATTAAAAGATCGTTCGGACTTAGCGTCGAAGGATGCGTGGAGATCATTCTTTATCGTTGCTTTGACCTTGGGATTGGTCTTTGCATTCGTGAAAAAGAAAGTTTCAGCGACTATTCTAATAGCAGCGATCACATTAATTACTTTAGTTGATTTATGGTCAGTTGATAAACGTTATCTAAACAACGACGCGTTTGTTGACAAAAGCATCTACGATAAACCAATTCCTGAACGCGAGGTTGATCAATTGATCCATATGGATAAAGATCTTTCTTACCGAGTGTTCGATTTGACAACCAGCCCCTTTCAAGATGCGGGAGCTTCTTATTTCCATAAAAGCATAGGTGGTTATCATGCCGCTAAATTGATGCGCTTCCAAGAAGTATTGGAAAATCAATTCAATAATAATATCAATGAAGACGTATTGGATATGCTTAATGTTCGCTACGTGATTACGAAAGATCCGTCGAACAACTCAGATCGTATTCAACGCCGTAGTTCGGCTTTAGGAAATGCTTGGTTTGTTGACAAAGTGAGTTTCGTAAAGAGTAATAATGAAGAAATGAGCGCCTTAGGGACAATTGATCCGCGCAAAGAAGCGGTAATCAATGAGGGATTCAAAAACCAGTTCAATGATAAAGGAATCGCCAACTCTCCAAATGCGGAAATTAAGTTGATTTCTTATCATCCGGATACGCTAAAATACGAATACAGTACACCTGCAGAAGGCTTTGCCGTATTCTCAGAAATATTTTACGATAAGGGCTGGAAAGCTTACGTGGATGGCGAAGAAGCGCCAATTATTCGCGCAGATTATTTGTTACGTGGTTTAAAACTCCCTGGAGGAAATCATAAAGTGGAGTTTGTATTCGCTCCAGAGTCTATGCGTATTTCCAATATCATCTCGCTAATAGCATCAATTGTCTTGGTTATCGGATTGGGATTTGCTGCATGGATGGGATATAAGCACAATAATAAAAATAAGCCTGCTGTAAAAGCAAGCTAGCGATATAAGATATTTTTGTTCTATTTAAACCTTCAGAATAAGGCCAGTTGTGGATCCGAAACTCTGAAGGTTTTTCTATGGTGTGGAGTGAGACCTAATCGAATAACCGCTTCTCGGTGTTTGACCGTCGGATAGCCTTTATTTTGTAACCAATCATACTCCGGGAATTCGATTGATAAGTCTTCCATATACTGATCACGGTAGGTTTTCGCTAATATTGACGCTGCAGCGATAGATAGGTATTTTCCATCGCCTTTCACGATACAAGTGTGGGGTAGATCTGGATATGGAATAAATTTATTCCCATCAATTATTAAATATTCTGGCTTCATCTTCAGCATATCGATCGCTTTATGCATCGCTAGGTAAGATGCTTTATGTATATTGATTTTGTCAATTTCTGCTGCCGAGACAGTAGCAACCGCATACGCAAGTGCTTCTTGTTCAATTATCGGGCGTAATGCCATCCTTTTCTTCTCGGAGAGCTTCTTTGAGTCATTTAATATTGCATTATGGTAATCTGCGGGGAAAATAACTGCGGCCGCGAACACTGGCCCGGCAAGACAACCGCGTCCAGCTTCATCGCAACCAGCCTCAATGAATTCCTGTTGGAAACTTGATAATAAAACGGCTTGATTCTTCATGTTTGTAAAGATAGAAAATCGACCGTAGAAATTAGATTCTAGCTCCCGAGATCGAGTTAATCTGTTTTTGTTTTGGTAAAATGCAATAAAATCAATCAAGGTGATTGAATCAAATAATAGCATTTGCGCGATAACTCAATGTAACTTCTCTGTTATTCTAAACCATTTACATTTATTTACACTTCTTATAATTTTCTTTGCATTGGAATCTTGGGAGAGTAAACTATTTAGCGTATTCTTATGTCAAAACGTAAACTACAATATAGACTTATGAGAAAGACGATTATCGTTATCCTAATGGTTTTGGTATGTGTAAATGTATTTGCTCAAAAGAAGAAAAAAGAAGAATACCACCTAGTTTCTCCATTTCCGGTTACAGTAGATGCTGATTTGATTGAGTGGGATGGAAAATTAACGCCGATAGATCAGGATTCAAGCTGGAGTTTCGCGGTTACAAACGATAGCGAATTTATTTACCTCGCGGTTTTGGTGAAAAATGAAATGCTTCAATATGAGGCCGTTCGTAATGGGGTTATCCTCAATATTAATAAAGATGGAAAGAAAAAAGATGGCGCACAGCTAATCTTTCCAATTCCTGACAGTGAATCGAGACGCGCGATGAGTCAAGATGACAATTTTGAAAACATGAATGTCCGTGAAGAGTTAATTAAAAGAAGTCGTGGTTACGGCGTACGGGGATTTCAGCATATTGTTGATGGTCTGCTATCTTTTGAGAACACCTATGGCGTCTTAGCTAAAGCAAAATTAACAGAGGCTAACGTGTTAATTTATGAAGCAAAAGTGCCAATTGATGCCATCGGGCTTCAGAACTTTGATCAAACGGTCGCAATTCAAGTACAACTGAACAATCAGTACGCCTTATTACAGAAGGCAATGCGTAGTAGAGTTCAACCGAGTAGAGGTATTTATGGCCGTCCAACAACGACGTCAGTGCGTACCCCATATACGGCAAAAACCGACATTTGGATTATTACGCCATTAAATAAGAATTAGATAAAATAGATATGGATAAAATTGTAAAGGCTCTTTTATGTATTTGTTTGTTCGTCATAGGTGTTACGGCACAGGCGCAGACAAAAAGAGTCGTACAGGGAATGTTACTTGATACAGAGTCAAGACCAATTTCCGGTGCTTCAGTGAAGCTTATTGCTGATGGTGATTCAATGGGAACAAGCTCGTCTCAAGCTGGTTTTTTCACTTTCGAACAGGTGAAAGCTCAAAAGTTTAAGATTCGTGTGAGCAGCCTTGGGTTTGATGCTTCTGAGAAAGAGGTAGATTTTCCTGAAGGACAAACAGAAGTTCGGGTACCTACCTTCGTGTTGAAAGTCAATGCGAACATGATCGAAGAGGTTGTTGTAAAAGGTGTGTTAACGGTGCAAGTGAAAGGTGATACGGTAGAATATTCGACGAAAGATTTGAAACTTCGTGAAGGGTCGGTTGCAGAGGATGCATTAAAGAAATTACAAGGGGTTGAAGTTGATAAAGATGGTAACGTAACTGCACAAGGAGAAACGGTGACAAAGGTTCGTATCAACGGGAAGGATTTCTTTGGGGGAGATGTGAAAACAGCTACACAAAACCTGCCGGCTAATATCATTGAAAAAATTCAGGTGGTTGATGATTACGGTGATATGGCGAATGTTACGGGGAATAAGTCTGGCGATTCTGAAAAGATTATTAATATTCAAATCGATCCAAAATACAATAGAGGTTTTATGACCACCTTACGTGGTGGCTATGGTACCGAGGATCGCTATCAGGCGACTGGTATGTGGATGGGTATGACCGACAAAACTCAAGTCTCTGTATTAGGGAACTTAAATAACATCAATGCGCCGTTGTTTGATTTTAACACGATGGGAGGAGGAGCCCGTCGTCGTATGGGAGGTGGAGGACGTCCAGGTGGTGGCGGTATGTTTGGTGGATCTTCTGGTCTTACCAATGCGGGATCAATTGGTTTAAACGTACGACATGATTTCTCGGACAAATTAAAGGTTTATGGTAGTTATTCCTATGGGCGTGATGACAATGATTTGTTAACGAACAGTTTAACGCAATACTATGTCGAAGGAGGAATTCAACGCCAAGAGTCTGACTCTACAGCGAACAATATTTTGTCGAGCCACCGATTCGAAGGAAACTTAGAGTGGAATATAACCGATAAGGATTATGTGAAGATAACTCCGCAATTCGGATTTAACGGAACAAAGGCTAATTCGTCTTCGTTTGGGAAATTCTTTGACGAAAATAATATATTAGATAACTCTGATACACGAGGTGAAGGTTCTAATTCAGATGCTCCACGTTTTGGAATTAGCGGTTTATACAATCGTAAATTGAATGATAAAGGGCGTAATTTATTTATGAACTTTAATTATGATAACTCATCAACTCAAAAAGATTATGAGGGTATTTTAGAACGTTTGCTAAGTGATCCGAACGCACAAGGTTCAACCTTGGGTGAAATTTACGAGCGCACGATACAAGAATTAAATAATAAGAGTTGGAATGCGGGGGCTAGTCTTTCTTACTTAGAGCCAGTGTCTAAACACGGTAAAATTGAGATTGCTTACGATTTTAATAAAAACAACTATGATAACAAGCAATATCAGGATGCATATGATGCAGACGGGGGGCTATTGCCAAATACTGCTGAGCGCTTGTTAAATTATCATTACGATCAGGATTATTCCTTCACGACTCACCGACTTGGCGCAAGTTATGCATTCGAAAATGATAAGGTAAAATATTCTGTTGGAGCTGCGGTACAACCTTCGAAAATGTTCGGGGACGCATCTAGTGATGATGAAAGTGCAGTTATTGACAGAACAAATCTAAATTGGATGCCGATTGCGCGATTTGAATATAAATTCTCTCGTCAAAAGAATATTAGTGTTAACTATTCAGGACAATCTACCGAACCGTCACTAAATCAAGTGCTTCCGTTTGCTGTGGGTAATAGCTCAACAAATATTACGTTTGGTAATCCTGCGCTAAACCCTGAGTTTAGACATCGCGTGATGATGCGATACCGCGCTGGGGATTTCCAAAAGGGGAATACATTTTTCGCGATGTTTAATGGTAATTTAACAACAGACCGTATCGTCACTTATGTTAAGCGAGAACGCGTCGAGAATGTCGGTATGGTATCTCAAACTCAATATTTGAATGAGTCCGATCCCGTTTATAACTTGAATTCATTTTATCATTACGGAAAGTCATTAAAGGAAAAAACATACAATATCATGTTGATGGGGGGAATCTCCTATAATAAAAACATCTCCTATATTTCACAGGATTTGGATGCAACAGAAGGAGCAAAGAATATTGCAAATAATTGGGTGTTCAATCAAGGTTTGATGTTTCGATATAACCCTTCAGAAAATTTAGAAATTAATCCTGGAGTACGTTACTCGTTCAATCATACAAAAAATAGCATAGGGACAAACAATAATAATGTTTCGACCTGGACACCAACAATTATTGGTTCCGTAAATATAACGCCGACAACAATTTTCGGTGCTGATGTTTCCAAGTCTTTCAATTCAGGTTACGGCCCTTTGACTAGTGCGAATCCATTCATTATCAACACTTATATTGAGCAAAAGATGTTGAAAGGTCAGCGCGGAACGATCCGTCTGCAAGCTTTTGACTTGTTGAATGAGCAAACAAATCTTTCTAGATTAGCGCAAGAGAGTATGATCCTTGACAGACAGACAAATCGTCTTGGTCGCTACTTTATGCTGACGTTTACGTTTAAACTGCAGAAATTCTCTGGAATTGCTCCCGTTGAGGAAAGTCCTTTCCCTGGCGGAATGCGTAGACCGAGAATGTAAGAATCTTAATACCTATGAATGCAGGCGGCTTTCCGATTTAGATTGGAAGCCGCTTTTTTAATTTGCTGAGACCTATAAAGTCTTTGCGGCTTCAAAATTTTCAATCGTAATTTGAATAAATTTATCACCTTCATTTACGTAGAGCTCTTTGGGGGTAACACCTGCGTTCTTCTTGATTTCCTTAATAAAGTGAGACTGATCAGTGAAATCTCCCTTGGGATAAAGGAAGCCTTCTTTTAACTGTTTGAATGCAGATTTGAACCTGACGATTGTGGCATATTGCTTTAGGGATATACCATAATTCTTGTTAAAGAATCTATGCATACTACGCTCATTCCATTGAAGAGTTCTAGCAACTTCTTTCACTTTGATTTCACCACGCTGCTCATAAATCAGGTTAAAGAGCTTTATTCTTTCATCATCATATATTTTGGGCATTAGATGGTCTAGCATATCGATTGCTTTAACACAAAATTGATCAAAGTCGTTTAAGTCTGCTTCTTGAAATCCCCAAAAATCGTTTGGTAAAACAAGTGCTGTGTTTTTTATCGAAGCTATTTTTTGTTTGAAAAGATAGGATATTGCAATCGGTTTAAAACTAATCGCGTAAATTAATTTTCCGGGTAATATTACTCTTGCAATCGGCTTTGTGTCAAGTCCCAATAGCACAATTCTAAAGGGTTCGTGATCGGCTACCGTTAGAAATAGATCAACGCGACCATCGGGTAAAACGATGATGTCTTGCTTTTCATCGGTCAAATTACTTAACATCCAAAAGCTCTCGACAAAATCGTCAAGAAATTTTGGAGGTGTTACTAAACGATAATCGATCTTCATGATAAATTAAAATTAATAAATTTTAAGCTTCAGTAAGTAGAAGTTCTATATGCAATTTCCTATTGTTCAGACACACTTTTTATATGGTCTCCATAGTATAGTTGCACATTGCAAATTCTCCACCCATTTTTGGTTTTTACGTACTGAAGATCCTGGCTCATGAAAACTTGATTGATACTGTTTGTTTTTATCTTGCTTGTCACCCAAAACAAGAAATGGGCATGTGCGTTTACTCGGCTGATCGTTATAACTGGATTGGAGTAGCTATGCATCGAAAATAAAACAGATTTTGTTTCTGAAATAATACTACTGATGATATTGTCGATTCCCTCTTCACGGATATTCATCGCTTGACATTCCCAAATTGCATTTTTGGTGAAGATATTCCTTAAAGTTTTCGTGTTTATATGGCTACGATCTGCTCCCAAATTAATGTTTAACGCATATTGAAAGGTTAAATTCAAGATGGCCTCTCTGTCTTCAAGTTTTTGGATACGTTCTTCTAGACTCAATTTTTGCATTATAATTCGATTTTTCCAGCATTGATTAGTTGATATATTCGCATTAACACACCCTTCAACGTGAGTTTCCATTTGCTCGATATTTGGTTTTCGGGTTTATTTCGTTCTTCCGAACTTTCCCCCTTAGATTTTGCAATAGCCATCCGTGTCTTTTGGAAGTTTTCCTTTCCTTCGGCGGTTAGTTCCTGGGTAAGTAGACCACACAAGGCTTCCGCATCTAGCATGGCTAAGCTCATGCCCTGTCCGCCGGGTCCATAGGGGTGAGCGGCGTCTCCAATTAGAAACAATCGATCATTATACCAATTCTCTGGTATGTTGCCATTGTAGACCGGTTGATGGTACATTACCGTGTTCTTCGTGGTTTGACAGGTTTTAAGGATTTGTTGTAAAGCAGCAGGCCAATGTTTTGATTTTGCTAGCAAGAGCTTGTACACGTCTTGGTCTTTCATGTTTTTCGCTGTCTTTTCATCCATATGGATGTGGGTTCAAAGAAAGTTGTTTGTATAGTTATCGTTCGGGTGTATTCTGCCGATGGAACCCAAGCCAATATTCCCATTTACATTATTAAATAGCGACATCTCTATTTTCTGATCGCTTGGATAAATAAGTCCAATACCTAAATATCCAGCGTATCGCTTATTTGATTTACTATCGGGGTTTAACAGGCTTCTGACCTTCGAACCGACTCCGTCAGCACCCACAAGGTATTTTCCTTCAATATGTTTTCCGTTGCTGGATATCGCTATTACGCCGGTTTCATGTTCTATAACATGATCTAGTGTAAAGTCATACAGGATTTGTATATCCATTTCCTCAACCCTTTGTCGAAGTTTTTCGAAAATGGCCAGTCGAGTGACGATAATTGCAGCACTTTCGTTCGGTTTCTTATTTACGTTGAATGAAATTTTATTGTTTCCGAAATACATGATTAGTTTTTCAGTAGGTTCTCCAATATGATGGATTCCCATTTTTTCTAGCACCTTTACACCATTTGCGGATATTCTTACCCCACTTGTAGCTCCAGAAAAATGATCTCTAGCTTCGAGTACAAGACAGGGGATGTTGTTTTCGGTGAGCTGTATTGCTAAACTTAAACCAGCGATCCCGGCACCGACAATGATTATTTGCTCTTTTGGGTATTTATAGTCCTTTGTATTCATCGATATCATATTTTAAAATAATACGGAGCAAAATTATAGCGAAGAGCGAAAAGAAAATTGTATAAATCGGACACTATGTTAGAAATTGCAGTAATGTTCCACGGGGAATGAATACTGCTGTGATATCAAGATAGGAACCTTACTCATTTCGTCTATACCATCAACTAACTACTATATACTAACTACTAAATACTCTCTACTTATTTCCCTACCTTTGCAATAACTATGGATCATAAAATTTTCCAGCTTGAAAATGGATTGCGGATATTGTTACATCCTCAAGTTTCGTCAATTACGCATGCTTGTTTGATCGTTGATGTGGGATCACGACATGAGCAATTTGGGAAATTTGGGACCGCGCACTTTATAGAGCATCTTTTATTTAAAAAGACTGAACGTCGTTCAACGAATCAGATTCTAAATCGACTGGAATCGGTTGGAGGAGATTTAAATGCGTATACGACAAAAGAATATACCTGCATACAAGCCTCTTTTTTAAACCCTTATTTAGACAGGGCACTCGA
This sequence comes from Sphingobacteruim zhuxiongii, assembly GCF_009557615.1. Lineage (NCBI taxonomy): Bacteria > Pseudomonadati > Bacteroidota > Sphingobacteriia > Sphingobacteriales > Sphingobacteriaceae > Sphingobacterium > Sphingobacterium zhuxiongii. The sequence continues at coordinate 4,181,148 of NZ_CP045652.1, read as the reverse complement.
TTTATTCGAAGACATTATTTTTCATTCGCTTTTTCCGGAAGATGAAATGGAGAAAGAGAAAGGAGTTATTCTAGACGAGATGGCATCTTATTTAGATAGTCCGGAAGAGTCTATCATGGATGATTTTGAGGATCAGATATTTAAGGGCTCTGGTCTGGGGCATAATATCTTGGGTTTAGAAGATGATTTGAAGGGGATCGTTCAAGACGACATCAAGACTTTTATCAGTCAGCATTATGCTACTTCAAAGATGGTGATTGCTATCGCTGGTGATTATGATGAAAAAAAGCTTTTGAAGTTGGCTAATAAGTTGTTTGGTCAGGTTAAAGTCCATGAATGGGATCATGTTCGCGAGGACGTATCTTTTGTTGGTGGAACGCAGGTCGAACTACAACGCCCAATTAATCAAGTTCATTGTGTTTTAGGGAGCACAGCTTACAGCATATATGATGATCGGAAGACAGGCTTACTATTGCTCAATAGTCTTTTAGGAGGCTTTGGGATGGCTTCTATTTTGAATCTAAATATCCGAGAGAAATATGGAATAGCGTATACCATTGAATCAAATTATAGTTTGTATAGCGATACAGGACTCTTTAGTATTTATTTCGGAACAGATGAAGAGAAGGCAGAAAAGGCCCTGAAACTTGTTCATAAGGAGCTAAACAAGCTGAAAGATCAGCCTTTAAGTGAGAGTTTTTTGTTGCGTGCAAAAACTAAATTCAAGGGACAGATTGCTTTAGCGGAAGAGAATAGGATGAGTATGATCATTGCTGAAGCTAAAAACTTGTTAGATTATGATCGTGTGATTTCGCTACAAGAGGTCTTCGATAAGATTGATGCGGTTACTGTTGCGGATATCCATGGTATTTCTAACGATCTCTTCGCTGACGACAAATTATCGTCCCTGACTTTTCTCCCGGAAGATTAACTATATTTTTATATTTGCTAAATAAAGAAATCCAAATGAAGACAGCTTATATTTTCCCAGGACAGGGAGCTCAGTTTGTTGGCATGGGCCAAGACTTGTATAACTTAAATGAAGAAACGAAAGCCTTGTTCGAAAGAGCTAATGATATTTTAGGTTTCCGTATTACGGATATTATGTTCAATGGAACGGAAGAGGACCTTAAGGAGACAAAAGTTACTCAACCTGCTATTTTCTTGCATTCTGTTATCCTTGCGAAAGCATTAGGAGCGGAGTTTCAACCAGCAATGGTTGCAGGACATTCATTAGGCGAGTTTTCGGCCTTAGTAGCTGCTGGTGCATTGACGTTTGAAGATGGATTGCGCTTAGTAGCAAAACGGGCAAATGCGATGCAAAAAGCAACGGAAGCAGAGCCTGGTACGATGGCTGCAATTTTGGGTTTAGAAGATATTATTGTTGAAGAGAAATGTGCGGAGGTTGATGACATTGTTGTACCGGCAAACTACAATTGCCCAGGTCAGTTGGTTATTTCTGGTTCGGTTTCAGGAGTTGATAAGGCTTGTGAAAAATTGTTAGAAGCAGGTGCTAAACGCGCACTTAAGTTAAATGTAGGTGGCGCATTCCACTCTCCATTAATGGAACTTGCAAAGAAAGAATTACAAGAGGCAATTCTTGATGTTGAGATTCAAGTACCTGTTTGTCCAATTTATCAGAACGTCGATGCACGACCTTATCAAGATCCAGTAGCTATCAAAGAAAACTTAATATCACAATTGACTGGTGCAGTAAGATGGACACAAACCGTTCAAACGATGTTGGCGGATGGTGCAGAGAGCTTTATCGAGGTTGGTCCAGGTGCCGTTCTTCAAGGTCTAGTGAAAAAGGTAGATCGTCAAATCCCTACTGCTTCGGCAAAGATTGGCGAATAGTTTCGGTATTCAATCTAAATGAGGTACACATAATTGTACATTGCTCTTTTCAGAATGAATCGTATTTAACCTATAAAAAAAGGGCTGTATTTTCTAATGCAGCCCTTTTTTATATGCTAGAGCAAACTCTTAGATTCCAAAAGCAGCTTTTACTTGGTCTACGTAATCTAGTTTTTCCCAAGTGAATAATTCGACTTCGATAGTCTTTGAATCACCATTTGAGTTTTCAAATGTTTTACTTACCGTCTTAGGAGTTCTTCCCATGTGACCGTAGGCTGCAGTCTCCGAATAGATTGGGTTTCGCAATCCTAATCTCGTTTCGATGCCATAAGGAGTCATATCAAACAGTTGAGCAATCACTGCAGCGATTTCTCCATCTGTTTTTCCAACTTTAGAAGTCCCGTATGTGTTCACATAAATCCCCATAGGGTCTTTGACACCGATCGCATATGAAATTTGTACTAAGATCTCGTCCGCAACACCTGCAGCAACTAAGTTCTTCGCGATATGACGCGTAGCATAAGCTGCAGAGCGGTCAACTTTTGATGGATCTTTTCCAGAGAATGCGCCACCACCGTGGGCACCTTTACCGCCATAGGTATCGACAATAATCTTTCTTCCAGTCAATCCTGTATCTCCGTGTGGTCCACCGATAACGAATTTTCCAGTTGGATTAATATGATACTTAATTTCATCGTTGAATAAAGCTTGAAGAGCAGGCTTCAATTGTGCTTTAACTCGTGGAATTAAGATGTTAATAATATCTGATTTAATTTTCGCTTGCATTTCCGCTTCAGAGGCGAAGTCGTCGTGTTGTGTAGAAATAACGATGGTATCGATACGGACAGGTTGATGATTATCATCATATTCCAATGTCACTTGCGATTTTGCATCTGGACGTAAATAAAGGATGTCCTTGTTTTCACGACGTAATGCGGCAAGCTCATACAGTAGGCGATGCGAAATATCTAATGCCAAAGGCATGTAGTTATCCGTTTCGTTATTGGCATAACCAAACATAATCCCTTGGTCACCTGCACCTTGCTCTTGTTTGCTGATGCGGTCTACCCCTTGGTTAATATCTGCTGATTGCTCATGAATCGCGGATAATACACCACAGGAATTAGCCTCAAACATATACTCAGATTTGGTATAACCGATTTTCTCGATTACCTGCCTGGTAATCTTTTGTACATCTAAGTAAATTTTTGATTTTACCTCACCGGCAAGTACTACTTGTCCAGTAGTAACTAGGGTTTCAATTGCTACACGAGAATCTTCGTCCCATGCTAAGAAGTTGTCAATTAAAGCGTCCGAAATTTGGTCTGCGATTTTATCTGGATGTCCCTCAGATACAGATTCGGAAGTAAATAAATAAGCCATAAATATTCTATCGAATTGGGGGAAAAAGACTTTACAGCGAGTGGAAAAACACGGATATAGATAGTTTTAGCACTTTTTTACTGTGGTTGCAATCTCCCATTTACATTATAATAATGCAAAATGCAAATCAGTCCACATTTTGTGTGGCACAAAGCTACGATACTTTGCAATATTTAAAAAGTATTTCGTTCAAATTATTATCTTTAGCAGAATTTATATTTTAAAATGACAAAAAAACGCATTCTGTTTGTAGTGAACCCAGTATCAGGAGGTAAGAAGAAAACAGCGTTCAATAAACAGGTGTTGGAGGTTCTTGATTTGAGTCGTTTCGAACCAACTTTTAAAACTACCAATCATGTGAATCACGCCTTTGAACTGGCGCAGCAAGCAATCGATGAAAAATATGATGCGGTGATTGCCGTTGGTGGTGATGGAACAATCAATGAAATTGGATCTGCATTAGCAGGGACGGATACTCCTTTAGGTATTATACCAGAAGGTTCCGGTAACGGATTAGCACTCTATCTAGGTATACCGATGAATGAATCGGCAGCCTTGCGTCGAATAAATCGCTTTGATTCCGTTGCGGTTGATTGCGCGAAAGTTGGGGACGAGCGTTTCTTTAATATTGCGGGTATGGGGTTCGATGCGTCGGTAAGTGATAAATTCGCTAACGAAACGTTCCGCGGGCCGGTAGGCTACCTTAGAACAGTTATCAACGTTCTCAGTAACTATAAGCCGAAGAAATATCGGTTTACAATTGATGGCAAAAGCTATGAGCGCGAAGCGTTTATGATTTCTGTGGCCAATTCACCACAGTATGGAAATAACGCCTATATCGCTCCTAACGCTTCTATTACGGATGGATTATTGGACGTTTGTATCGTTCATAAGTTTCCACTCTACACGCTTCCGATGATGATTTTTCATCTTTTTAACAAAACGGCTGATCAGTCTGAATACGTTGAAATTATACCTGGCAAGCATATAATTATTGAGCAAGAAGGGAAAGATCCGGTGCATTTGGATGGTGAACCCAAAGATTTAGGTCAGCGAATTGAAATAGAAGTGATGGAAAAAGCGTTAAATATAATATGTTAATAAATGAGTAAGCAGAAGAAGCAACGATTTGAAGGAATTGTGTATTCGACTTCGGACGAATTTTCATACGTGGAGTCTGACGATAGTGTCGATATTGATACTTTACCAAAAGGTAAGCAAAAACTGAAAGTTGGGTTAGATCGGAAAGCTAGAAAAGGGAAAGTAGTTACTTTAATTACCGGTTTTATCGGAACACAAGGTGATTTGGACGATTTAGCTAAGGTTTTAAAGCAGAAATGTGGTGTTGGCGGTAGTTCTAAGGATGGTGAAATCTTGATACAAGGGGAATTTAAAGACAAAATAATCCAATATCTACAGAGTGAAGGTTACCAAGTGAAAGGATTTGGAGGATAGTGAATTTTATATGCGCTAATTCACTAAAAAACAAAGGTATACTCAAAGCTCAGGCTCAGCTGACATTGTTTTGACACTTAACTTTTGTAAGTGAACGCTCACTTAATTTTTACATTTAACGATTTGATAATTTGCATATCAAAAAAAAAATGGTTTTCATTGTAAAAAATATGACAGGAATATTCAACCGTTATGTAGTACGAACAAGTAAGCATTGATTGGAGACTGCTGAAGCATATCAATGAAAACATAACAGAGCCCAAAAAGCTGAACAATCAGATATCTTCAAATTAATTTTGTTTTTAACATAAAATGCTATATTTGTTTTAAATTAATGTAATATAACGGCATTTGGATTGCATTAAATTGAATTTAACTTAATAATTAAACAACAGTAAAAAATCTAAAAATTAGTAAAAATGGCAAACGCACCAAAAACTACAACAGCCCCAGCTAAACAAGAAAGTGGCAATGCGGGTAATTTATTTGCGAGTTTAGCAATTATCATTTGTTTAATCATTGGTTTCTTGGTTTACAAGTTTGTAATGGGTGATCCTAACAACTTTATCGACAACAACCCAGAGAACCAACCAAAACCAGGTAACTATTTCGGTATGATTTACCACGCCGGCTTAGTTGTGCCAGTGCTTTTAGGATTATTCTTAATGGTATGGGTGTTTTCAATCGAGCGTTTCATCGTTATCGGTAAGGCGTCTGGAACTGGAAATGTAGGAAACTTTGTAAGAAAAGTACAAGGTTTATTAAGATCAGGTAACATTGATAATGCGATTCAAGAGTGTGACAAACAAAAAGGTTCTGTTGCAAACGTGATCAAAGCAGGTTTATTAAAATACAAAGATGTTGAAGCTCATCCAGGTTTAGATACTGAAAAATCAGTATTAGCAATCCAAAAAGAGATTGAAGAAGCTACAACTTTAGAGATGCCAATGTTAGAGAAAAACTTAACAGTTCTTGCAACATTAGTATCTATCGGTACATTAACAGGTCTATTAGGAACAGTAACAGGTATGATCAAGGCCTTCTCGGCATTGGCAACAGGTGGTGCTCCAGATTCAGCTAAATTAGCAAACGGTATCTCTGAGGCCTTAATTAATACGGCTACAGGTATCGGTACATCTACTATCGCTATTATTTTCTACAACATCTTAACTTCTAAGATCGATACATTAACTTACTCTATCGACGAGGCTGGTTTCTCAATCGTACAAACATACGCTGCGAACCACAAATAAGATGATTTAAAAATTTGAAGATTTTTTATGGAATCTTTAACACTAGATCATCATTATAATAGAACGAATTAGAGTATTCACTTAAAGAAGTAAAGAAATGGGAAAAGCAAAAGTAAAAAGAGCCAGTACCGCCATCGACATGACGGCGATGTGTGACGTGTCTTTTTTACTTCTTACTTTCTTCGTATTGACTGCAACTGCGCGTCAGCCAGAGGTTATGCCAGTAGATACCCCCGCGTCAACTACATTGGATAAATTACCAGATGATAACTTGTCGGTAATCACTGTAGGTAACAAAGGAAAAGTGTTCTTCGGAGTAAAAAATCCGGAAGTTAGAAAAATAACTTTAAAGAACATGTCTGCAAAATATGGTGTAGCTTTCTCGGAACAAGATTATGAGAAGTTTAAAGCACTAGACGAATTCGGCGTTCCTATCAAGAATTTGCGCGCCCTACTTTCGCTAGAGAATGACAAACGTACGGAAGACATCCAACCAGGAATTCCTGTGGATAGTACAGAAGCCAACACGAACGAATTGTACCAATGGGTTCAACAAGCTCGCCTAGCTACAGTAGAGTTTAATCGTGATCAAGAGACAAAGGTTAAAAACTGGGTAGATCCAGGGCCGATGAAAGTTGCGATTAAAGCAGACGCTGAAGAGAAGTATTCAATCATGAATTTGATCATTGAAACCCTGAGAAATCAAAAGCAAAACAAATTTAGTTTTGTGACAGGTTTACGTCAGGAAAATTAACAAGGTAAAATGGCAGAATTAAATCAAGACTCCGGTGGTGGCAAAAAAGGCGGCAAGGTAAGGTCGAAGAAAAATGGTGGCCGCGTAGATTTAACCGCGATGGTGGATCTAGCGTTCCTACTGATTACCTTCTTCATGCTTACAACGTCTTTGAATAAGCCACAAGCAATGGATGTTGCAATGCCAGATAAAAACAAAGACTGGAACGATAAACAGCCAGAGATTGACATCGCGGATAACCGTTCAATCACTTTGCTTTTAGGCTCAGATAACAAGATTGCCTGGTATTATGGTCAGTTGGCAAAGCCGATTACTCCTCCAACTGTAGTTGATTACAGTAAAGAAGGAATTCGTCAACTTCTTTTAGAAAAGAAAGCACAAGTTCCTAAGGTAGCGCAGGGTAAGGACTTAATCGTCGTTATTCGTCCAAGTGATCAATCAGTTCAACGTAACCTCGTTGACATATTAGATGAAATGAAAATCACGGATATTAAACGTTATATGATTTCTAAAATTAAACCTGAAGAGGTTGAAGTTTTAAAAACGAATGGAATCTATAACGACTAGTATTCAAGATAAAAAATTGGAAAAACATGATAGGTTCAAAATTAGATTTATTTAAGAAAGAATGGCTTGATGTCGTTTTCGAGAATAGAAATAAAGAATATGGGGCTTATGCATTACGTAAGTATGCACCGATTGCTACCAATATTGCTCTATTCTCTGTATCGGCGGTTGTTCTTTTATTCGTAGCCATAAAGGCTTTCGATATCAAGATTTTTCCTGAGAAAGCTGTCGAGGAAGCTCCTGTTGTAACTGAGGTTACCTTAGAAGACTTAGAGATTCCTGAGCCTGAGGAAGAGGAAGAGCCAATTCCTGAAGAAGAAACACCTCCTCAACGTATCGCTGAAGAGCCGCCAGCGGAAGACTTAATCCGTTTCCCTGAGCCGAAAGTTGTTGATGCGAGACAAGTAAAAGAGGAAGTTGTATCTCAGGAAGAGATCAAAGAGAAAAACGCTACTCCTGCACGTATCACTTTAAAAGGTACTCCCGGCGCTGCTGGTGTTCCTACTGGAGAATTTGGTCCTAAAAAAGTTGAAGGTGCAATTACAGGTAGTACAAAAGGTGTAGAAGGTGGTGACGCGAACAAGGTTTACGATTTCGAAGCCATCGAGGTACAACCAGAATATCCAGGGGGTGTAAACGCCTTCCGTACATGGGTGCAAAATAACTACTCTTACCCACAAGCGGCTATTGACGCAGGTGTTAAGGGTACGGTTGAAGCATCTTTCGTAATCGATAAATCTGGTAAAGTAACAGACATCAAAATTAATAGAGATTTATCTTATGGTACTGGTCAAGCTTTGATCAATACATTGAAGAAATCTAAAAATTGGAGCCCTGGTATTCAGAATGGTCGCCCAGTTCCGGTACGCTATTCGATTCCATTGCGCTTAGACTTGTCACAAATGTAATTCGATATGTCGGATCATTCAACAAGAAGTAAATTTAGACAGAAATCGCCCACACAGCGATTTCTGTCCATTTTAGGACTGTTCATGTTTGGCTTTTATTTTGTCGTGGGCTTACTTGTGATTTTTTGGAATAATTTTCCAATTGAGATAAACCCGACTTATAAAACTCTTTTTGGCATCCTGTTAATCGTTTATTCATTTATGCGCTTTGCCCGCCTGTGGCAAAATAACTTTAGGAATTAGTTAATCCTTCGCGCATTTATTCATTCTAATAGTATATGAGAAAGCATAGAATATATGGTATTGTTATGCTCTTCTTAGGACTTGCTATTGTCTATTCCTGTTCAAATAATAAGAAATCGGAAACGGCAGCGGCAGAGAATAAGGAAGCAACTGCGGGAAAAGATGATATCTTGACCGGGGAAATGTCCGTTATTGTGGATGAAGCAATTTATCCGATCATGCTCGAACAAGTGGATGTGTTCAAGGATAGTTATGTGAATTCGAAGATTAATTTAATTCCTCTGCCTGAGCGTGAAGCAATCAATGCGTTGTTGAGAGGGGAGGCCTCGCTTGCCGTTCTTGCGCGTGAATTGAGTAAGGAAGAATCCGTTGGTTTTAAGCATCGTTCGATTAGTCCGAGGATTTATCCTGTTTTTTATGATGGCGTAGTTTTTGTAAATAATATTGCGGAAGCAGATACTTCAATGGATATAAAAACGTTATCTTCATTGTTGACAGGCGAATCGAAGGCAAAATCGTTGGTGTTTGATAACGCTAATTCAAGTAGTCTAAGAAGAGTTAAAGAATTAACAAAGATTGAAAAGGTTTCTGGAGTTTCCGTGATAGGACTCAAGAATTCTCAAGAAGTATTTGACTATCTATTGAAAAACACGAATGCCATAGGCGCAGTGTCTTATGGACAGTATTTAGAATACCGCAGGAAATTTGGAGAAGAAAATAAAATTCGTATCTTAAGCCTTCAAAATGACAGTAAAGATGGAAAAGGCGGGTATTTCAAACCTTCGCAAAGTACATTTGCGACGAATGAATATCCATTAAAGTCTGAGTTTTTTGTCTTGAACTATCAACCGAATCTGGGATTAGGTATTGGATTTTCGGCTTTCTTAACAGGAGATCGTGGGCAACGTATCGTGTTAAAATCAGGTTTATTGCCTGCAACAATGCCTGGAAGAGAAATTATTATTAGGGATAATATAAATTAGTTTATAACAAAGAGTAAATAATAGATTATGACAAACAGCAAATTATTTTTAAGTCTTTTGTTAGCGGGTGCTGTAGGAACAGTGAGTGCGCAAAGTTTAAAAGACGCGAAAGCTGCTATGGAAGCGGAGCAATATGATAAAGCTAAAACGATGCTTCAGCAACTAGTAGAGAAAAAAGCAAAAGATGGTGAAAACTACTTTTATTTGGGTCAAATTCACTTGGTGAATGATAAGATCGATTCTGCTGCTTACGTTTTTCAACAAGGTGTAACCAACGCTCCAAAAGAAAAATTAAACGTTGTCGGTTTAGGTATCGTGGAATTGGAGAAGGGTAATGTGAGTGGTGCTGAGTCAAAATTTACTGAAGCTACTACTGGTCTTGGTAAGAAAGATTATTTACCATTGTATTACATTGGTAGAGCATATATTGATGCTCCAAAACCTGATTACAAAAAAGCAGTTGAATATTTAACAAAAGCAAAAGAAGGTGCTCCTAAGGACGCATTAGTACCTACTGCATTAGGTGATGCTTACGCAGGTCTACGCGAAAGTAGCCCAGCATATGTGGCATATCGTGATGCATTAACGTTGAACGATAAATTATTAGCACCAAAAATCGGTCAAGCGATTATCTCTCGTAGAGCGCAAGCTTACGATGTAGTATTAGAGCAATTAACGACACTTGCAGGTGAAAACCCTGAGTATGGTCCAATTTATCGTGAATTAGCTGAGACGTATTACTTGTCATCGAAAAAAGCTCCGGAAGATCAATATCGTGAGATTAACCAAAAGGCTGTAGAGAATTACAAGAAATACTTGTCATTAACTGGTGACGCTTCTCTTGACGCAAAAGTACGTTACGCTGACTTCTTGGTATATTCAGGTAACTATGATGAACTGAAAACAGTTTCTCAAGAATTATCTAATCAAGCAGGCGTGGATGCTAAGGTGTTTCGTTACTTAGGTTATATTTCGTTCTTACAAGATAAAGATTACGCTAAATCTTTAGAGTATATGACTCAGTTATTCTCTAAAGTCGATACTAGCCGTCTTATTGCTCGTGACTTTTTAATTAAAGGGATGAGTGAAATTATCAATGGTAATGATGCTCAAGGAAATGCAGATTTAAAAGTTGCTATCTCTAAACAAAGTGAAGATGAGAATTTAGACGAGGAAGTTGCAGAAACAGCATTCGCTAAATTACAAGATGGTGAAGAAGAAGTAGCTAGAAAATTATTCGCATTCCCTGCTTCTAATCCGGAGTCGGATTATTACTACGATTCAAACTACTACATGGGAACTGGAGAGTATGGTGTTGGATCTAAATTGGTTAGTGTTCCAGAAGCAGAAGCTACTCCTGAAGTAGTTGCTGCAAAATTCCAAGAGGCGAAACCGCATTTAGAATCAGCTGTTAAATCGTTAGATTTAGTTGCAAAGGCTACAAAACAAGAGGTTGTTGATAAATATAAAGTGAATGCTTTATACTACAAGGGACTTTCTGAGTTAGCATTAGATAATGTAATTCATGATGCTGAAAACGCTAAAGGTTTATTTGTAGGTTCATTTACTGAATTATTGTCTGCAATCGCTGCAAGTACTAATCTTACGGATGCTCAAAAAGCATACGCTGCAGATGCGCATAACTATTTAGGTTACTTTGCATACTTGAAAGGTGATGCAGCAAAAGCGAAGACTCACTTTGCTGAATCATTGAAAATCAATGCAGAAGACCCATTTGCGAAGCAGATGGTGGATGTATTAAATCAGAAGTAATTTATAATCATTCAAAATAAGAAAAAAGGGGCTTTTGGTGACAATAGCCCCTTTTTTTTATGACTTATTTTTCTATTTTTGTTAGACTACTAATAAACTTTAAACTGAAGGTATGAATGAGCTAGCAGGTCAGAGTACGCCAATTGATTATCTACCCATATTAATCCAATTAATTGTTGCAGTGGGCTTTGGGGTCGTTACGATTATCGGAACGCACTTAATTGGCCCTAAAGTTCGTACAGAGAACAAACTGGGGGCTTTCGAGTCTGGGGTTGAGGTTGTAGGTAATGCTAGACAACCATTTTCCATTAAATATTTTCTTGTTGCGATCCTCTTTGTAATTTTTGATATCGAGGTTATCTTCATGTATCCTTGGGCAGTTAATTTTCGGGAATTTGGATGGCAAGGATTAGTTGAAATGTTTGTTTTTATGGGCTTATTGTTATTAGGCTTTATTTATATCATTAAAAAGAAAGCTTTAGATTGGGATTAATCTAGGCTAGCTTAAAACGTTAAATATACTGAAATGAGCAATATTACCTTATCAGATGCGCCTCCGGGTGTTGAAGGAGCGGGATTTTTCGCAACGACATTGGATAAAGCTATTGGTTTAGCACGTGCTAATTCACTATGGCCTCTTCCTTTTGCGACTTCTTGCTGTGGGATTGAATTTATGGCTACGATGGGTTCTACATATGATTTAGCTAGGTTTGGTGCAGAGCGTCCGAGTTTTTCACCTAGACAAGCGGATATGTTGTTAGTAATGGGGACCATTGCTAAAAAGATGGCTCCTGTGTTAAAACAAGTTTATGTGCAAATGGCGGAACCTCGTTGGGTGATCGCTGTTGGTGCATGTGCCTCGAGTGGAGGTATTTTTGATACATATTCTGTTCTACAGGGGATTGATGAAATCATTCCTGTTGACGTCTATGTACCAGGTTGTCCACCACGCCCAGAAGCTATTCTAGATGGCGTTTTACGTTTGCAAGACATCGTAAAAAGCGAGTCGTTAAATAGAAGAAATACACCAGAGTACAAAGCCTTATTGGAAAAGTACGGAATTGTAACTGACAATGGATAAGTTGAACAATCAACAAGTATTAGATAAGCTGCAGTCGCAGTTTGCGGATAGAATTTTGCATGTCGCTGAACCGAAAGGTTTACTAACTATTGTGACGGGCAAGGACAGTGTTATTGAAATCCTTCGCCTATTAAAAGAGGATGATACACTGCAATTTATTTATCTTACAGATATAACTGCAGTTCATTATCCAGAATTGGAAAATGCATTTGCGGTTGTTTACCATGTTCACAGTTTAGTTTTTAATGTTAGAATCAGAATCAAGGTCTTTTTAAATATTAATGATCTGAATATCCCTTCGGCAACGGTCCTTTGGAATGGTGCTAACTGGATGGAGCGCGAAACCTTCGATTTCTTCGGAATCAATTTTGAGGGACATCCTGATTTGCGAAGAATTTTGAACATGGATGATTTAGGTGTTTTTCCAATGCGGAAAGAGTATCCATTAGAGGATCCGAACCGTGTTGATAAGAAAGACTTTTATTTTGGACGCTAAGTGCAATTGTAATCATGAGTAAACCAATAACGCGTATATCGACAAACAGCCCTGTTTTTGAGGATAATGATCCTCAAGAAGATTTGATCACCCTGAATATTGGGCCAACTCACCCAGCAACACACGGGGTGTTTCAGAATGTTGTGCAAATTGATGGAGAGCGTATAGTAAGTGGTGTTTCAACAATCGGATATATTCACCGAGCTTTTGAAAAGATCGCAGAGCACCGACCGTTTTATCAAATTACCCCATTGACGGATCGTCTAAATTATTGTTCGTCGCCGATCAATAATATGGGATGGCATATGACGGTGGAGAAGCTGTTGGATATCGAAATCCCGAAAAGGGTGCAATATATGCGTGTAATTGTGATGGAGCTTGCTCGTATTGCGGATCATATTATTTGTAATGGTATTCTCGGTGTTGATACGGGAGCATTCTCTGGTTTCTTGTACGTAATGCAAGAACGTGAGTTTATATATGAGATTTACGAAGAAATTTGTGGAGCACGCTTAACCACTAATATTGGTCGTATAGGAGGATTTGAACGAGATTTCAACGATGTTGCTTTTGCAAAAATTAGAGAATTCTTGGTGCGTTTCCCTCCTGTTTTAAGAGAGTTTCAAGAGCTTTTCGATAGAAATAGAATTTTCGTTGAGCGTACGTCAAATGTAGCATCAGTTACTCCAGAAGAAGCTTTGAGCTATAGTTGGTCTGGGCCAATTTTGAGAGCTACGGGAGTGGATTATGATGTTAGAGCGCATTCACCATACTGTTCGTATGAGGAATTTGATTTCGAAGTCCCAGTGGGTACTAATGGAGATGTCTATGATCGCTATATGGTTCGTAATGAAGAAATGTGGCAGTCAATGCGCATTATTGAGCAGGCTTTAGAGAAAATTGAAAAAGAACCTAAAGGGGTGTTCCATGCAGATGTACCAGATTTCTATTTGCCGCCAAAAGAGCAAGTCTATACCAATATGGAGGCTTTAATTTATCACTTTAAGATTGTGATGGGGGAATGGGATGCTCCAAAGGATGAGGTTTACCATGCTGTAGAAGGAGCAAATGGTGAACTTGGTTTCTATTTAGTACATGATGGAGGAAGAGCGCCATATCGTTTGCATTTTAGAAGACCATCTTTTATTAACTATCAGATGTTTGCTCCAATGAGCAGCGGAATGTTGTTATCGGATGCAATTTTAAATATGAGTAGTTTAAATGTTATAGCAGGAGAATTAGATGCTTAGTGTTAAAGAAAATCTTATTGTCGAGTTTTCGGTAGAACTATTGAACAAGTTTTCCGATGTCGTTAGCCGTTACCCAGGAGACAAACAAAAGTCTGCTCTGCTGCCAATTCTTCATTTAGTTCAAGAAGAATATGGATGGTTAAGTGTTGACGCTATGGATAAAGTAGCCTTGTTTCTTAACATACAGCCGATTGAAGTATATGAAGTGGCAACTTTCTATACTATGTTTTTACTCCAACCTCAAGGTAAATATCTTTTAGAGGTTTGCCGAACTGGACCATGTTGTTTAGTTGGGGCGGAGAAAATTATGACACACATAGAAAATAAGTTAGGTGTTAAGGAGGGAGAAGTTACTTCAGATGGACTTTTTTCTTGGCGAGGTGTTGAATGTCTTGCAGCATGTGGATTCGGACCGGTACTTCAAATAGGACCTTCATATACGTTTTATGAAAACCTGACCGAGGAAAGTGTTGATAAGCTTATTAATGAATTAAAAGATAAAGCTAAAAGCGAGGCTTAATCATATGGGACGTAAATTATTATTAGAACATATTCATGTACCGGGTATCAACACCTTAGCTGTTTACAGAGAAAAAGGTGGATATAGGGCAGTCGAGAAAGCTTTAAAGACAATGTCTCCGGAAGATGTTGTTGAAGAGGTGAAGAAATCGGGTCTTCGTGGTCGTGGAGGTGCAGGATTCCCAACAGGGATGAAATGGAGCTTCTTAGCAAAACCTGAAGGTGTTCCACGTTATTTGGTTTGCAATGGTGATGAGTCAGAGCCTGGGACTTTCAAAGATCGTTATTTGATGAACAATATTCCTCATGCTTTAATTGAGGGAATGATCGTGTCCAGCTATGCTTTGGGAGCAAATACTTCCTATATCTATATCCGTGGAGAGATGATGCCGCAGATTCGTATTATCGAGAATGCGATTCAAGAAGCAAAAGCTGCGGGTTGGTTAGGGAAGAATATTCTTGGTACTGGTTATGATCTAGAGATATATGTTCAACCAGGAGGTGGTGCATATATTTGTGGAGAGGAAACTGCGTTATTGGAATCACTAGAAGGTAAGCGTGGAAATCCGCGTATAAAACCTCCTTTTCCCGCTGTTGCCGGCTTATACGGTTGTCCAACTGTGGTGAATAACGTAGAGTCAATCGCTGCTACCGTTCCTATCGTCAATGATGGAGGAGAAGAATATGCAAAGATTGGAATCGAAAGAAGTACGGGGACTAAATTGATATCTGCTTCAGGAAATTTAGTTAAACCGGGTGTATATGAAATTGAGATGGGACTTCCAGTGGAAGAATTCATCTTTTCTGATGAATATTGTGGTGGAATTGCGAATGGAAAGCGTCTGAAAGCGGTTGTTGCTGGAGGATCTTCAGTTCCTATTCTACCAGCAAATCTAATTACTAAGACAATTAACGGAAATCCTCGATTAATGACTTATGAGTCTCTAGCAGATGGAGGTTTTGTAAGTGGAACAGCAATGGGATCCGGTGGATTTATCGCATTTGATGAAGATCAATGTATCGTTAGAAATACATGGAATTATACGCGTTTCTATAGACACGAGAGTTGTGGGCAATGTTCGCCATGTCGTGAAGGAACGGGTTGGATGGAAAAGTTACTTTACAAGATAGAATCTGGTAATGGTAGCTTAGCGGATATCGACTTATTGTGGGATATTCAGCGTAGAATCGAAGGGAATACAATTTGTCCATTAGGCGATGCAGCAGCATGGCCTGTAGCGGCAGCAATTCGTCACTTTAGAGATGAGTTCGAATGGCATATACTGAATCCGGGGGAGTCTCAACAAAGAAATTATGGTTTAGCACATTACGCTGACCCATTGGAACCAGTGACTCAGTAGCAGCTATTTTTAAAGAACGAGACAATGGCAGAAGAAATTCAAAAATTTAAAGTTAGTATCGATGGAATCGCTATTGAGGTGGATCCAGGAACTACAATATTGAATGCAGCGCGTCAAATTGGAGGTGATATTGTACCTCCAGCAATGTGTTATTATTCGAAATTAGAAGGTAGTGGTGGTAAATGCCGTACCTGTTTAGTGAAAGTAAGCAAGGGCTCCGAAAAAGATCCTCGTCCTATGCCTAAGTTAGTTGCTTCGTGTAGAACGACGGTTATGGATGGTATGGAAGTACAGAACATAACATCTCCTGATGTTGTCGATGCACGAAAAGCGGTGGTAGAAATGCTATTGATTAACCATCCTTTAGATTGTCCAGTTTGTGACCAAGCAGGAGAGTGTAAATTACAGGATCTAGGCTATGAGCATGGTGCAGTTAATACGCGTTATGAGTTTGAGAGAAGAACTTTTGACCGTGTGGATCTTGGAGATAAGATTCAATTGCACATGAACAGATGTATATTATGCTATAGATGTGTATTTACTGCCAATCAGTTAACGGGCAAGCGTGAGCATGGTATTCTTTACCGTGGTGACCACGCGGAGATATCTACCTATATTGAAAATGCATTAGATCATGATTTTATTGGGAATGTAATTGATGTATGTCCTGTAGGTGCATTAACGGATAAAACTTTCCGATTTAAAAATAGAGTTTGGTTTACGAAGCCAGTTGATGCTCATCGTGATTGTCCAACTTGTTCTGGGAAAGTAACACTTTGGTATAAAGGTACAGATGTGATACGTGTAACGGGTAGAAAGGATGAGTATGATGAGGTGGATGAATTTATCTGTAATACTTGTCGATTCGAAAAGAAACATACCGATGATTGGGTCTTGGAGCATCCTACCAATGTGAGTGATCAATCTGTGATTGCATCCAATCACTACCATGCATTTAATCCACCAGCTGTTATTCAGGAGAATCCTCAATTGAAGGAAGCTAATGTTGAGCAGTTGGCGAGATCTGAGAAATTAAAGTAATAGGAAGGGAAGATGGAAACAGCGTTTATATTAGAGAAATTGATATTAGTGGTTATTGTTTTTGTAGTAACCTTAGTTATTGCCATGTACTCGACCTTAGCAGAGCGTAAGATTGCAGGTTTTATGCAGGACAGATATGGTCCGGACAGAGCGGGTATTGCTGGTATATTACAGCCTCTTTGTGATGGTGGTAAATTCTTCTTTAAGGAAGAGATTATCCCCGCAGGAGCACATAAGTCATTATTCGTTTTAGGCCCAACCTTAGCAATTATAACGGCCTGTATTAGTTCGGCTGTAATCCCATGGGGGCAGAATCTTACTATTGGAGACAATACCATTAGTCTACAAGTTGCGGACGTCAACATCGGAATCTTATACATATTTGGTGTAATTGCATTAGGTGTTTATGGCATTATGTTGGGGGGATGGGCATCCAACAATAAATTTTCGTTAATGGGTGCAATTCGTGCAGCTTCTCAAAGTATCTCCTACGAGATCGCCATGGGACTGTCCATCATTGCGCTATTAATGGTTACTCAAACCTTATCAATAGGAGAGATCGTAGCGCAGCAGTCTGGTTTTGTAAACTGGAATATTTGGGCTCAGCCTTTAGGTTTCTTAATATTTATGGTTTGTGCATTCGCAGAGTGTAACCGTGTTCCTTTTGATCTTCCTGAATGTGAAACTGAACTTGTTGGTGGATACCATACTGAGTATTCTTCCATGAAGTTAGGCTTATATATGTTCTCTGAATATATTAATATGTTCGTGTCATCGTCTTTAATGGCAGCCTTGTATTTTGGCGGATACAACTTTCCGTTTATGTACGATCTTGGGCTATCTGAAAACTGGATTACGATTATTGGTGTAATTGTCTTTTTCCTTAAGATATTCGGATTTATCTTCTTCTTTATGTGGATTAGATGGACCTTGCCAAGGTTCAGATACGACCAATTAATGAATTTGGGATGGAAAATGTTAATACCTCTAGCGATTGCGAACATCGTATTGACTGGGGTAATAACTATTGTTGTTGATGAATATTTTAAATAATCTGGTATGCAATCGTTATCCAATAGAAAGAAAGTATTAGAACAGAAGCCTATGAGCTTCTGGGAAAGAATATATTTGCCGGCGATCGCGAAAGGCTTATCGATTACGATAAAGCACTTTTTCAAAAAGATTCCGACTATCAAATATCCGGAGGAGATTCGTCCTTATTCCAAGAATTTCCGTGGACAACACTCCTTAAAACGTGATGAACTAGGAAGAGAGAGATGTACAGCATGTGGGTTATGTGCTTTATCCTGCCCTGCAGAAGCGATTACGATGACTGCTGGCGAACGTAAGAAAGGAGAGGAGCTACTATTCCGTGAAGAAAAATATGCTGTCGTATACGAGATCAATATGCTACGTTGCATTTTCTGTGGCCTATGTGAGGAAGCATGTCCAAAAGAAGCTATTTATCTAGATGGTAAGCACGTAACGGCAGATTACCTACGTAAAGACTTTATTTATGGAAAAGATAAGTTGTTGGAACCAAAGTTCGATATCACGAAATTAAATCAACAACAAATTACTAACTAAGCGATGACGATATTCTATTTTGTAGCATTCTTATCTATATTCTTTGCGTTGATGACTATCTTCACGAAGAACCCAGTACACAGTGTATTGTATTTGGTGATAACCTTTGCAACTTTTACCGTTCATTATATCTTATTGAATGCGCAGTTTTTGGCGGCAGTCAATTTTATTGTCTATATGGGCGCCATTATGGTGTTATTCCTTTTTGTACTGATGCTGTTAAATCTTAATAAAGAAACAGAGCCGATGAAGTCTAATCTCGTAAAGATTATGGGCATTGTTGCGGGGATGTGTTTAATAGTAACTTTCTTAGGAGCTTTCAGACTATTAGAAAGCAACAACGAAATGGTTCAGGGACATGAGAATATAGGATTGGTAAAAAATCTAGGGAAAGTGTTATTTAGCGATTTCCTACTTCCTTTTGAAATATCATCAATTCTGTTATTAACAGCGATGGTAGGTGCCGTATTATTAGCGAAAAAAGAAACACGAGTTAAACAGCATGGATAGTCTTATTCAAAATATGCAGGGGATACCCCTAAATCATTATTTGATTTTCTGCAGTATTATTTTTGCGATTGGAGTAACTGGTGTGCTCATCCGTCGTAATGTCATCATTATTATGATGTCAATTGAGCTCATGTTGAACTCAGTAAACTTATTATTGGCCGCTTTTTCCGCTTATCGTGGAGATCCTAGCGGGCAAGTATTCGTATTCTTTATCATGGCTTTAGCAGCGGCAGAAGTAGCTGTAGGTCTAGCTATTATCATTATGGTATATAGGAATACGAAATCGGTGGATATAGAGTCCTTAAGTAAATTAAGGTGGTAATTAGAAGCATTTAGATAGATACTAGATATGATAGAATTAATTTGGGCCATACCATTAATTCCCTTTTTAGGATTCGTGATTGTGGGATTGTTGAGAGACAAATTTCCAAATCCACTGATTTCCATAATTGGTTGCGGTGTTATCCTGATCTCGTTTTTGTTAAGCTGCGGGGTTTTCAAAGAAGTGTATGCAGCTAGACAGTTAGGCGAGGATGGGATTTTTATTAAAGAGATATTCAATTGGTTTACTGTTGGAAACTTTAGTGTAGATATTAAATTCTTGGTGGATCCTTTAAGTTCCATCATGTTGCTGATCATTACGGGGGTGGGATTCTTAATCCATTTGTATTCGGCTTGTTATATGGCTGGTGATCCAGGATTTGGAAAATACTTTGCCTATTTGAATCTGTTCGTTTTCTTCATGTTATTGTTGGTTTTAGGATCAAATTACTTGGTGATGTTTATCGGGTGGGAAGGCGTAGGACTATGTTCCTACCTCTTAATCGGTTTTTGGTATAAGAACTCCACTTATGCGAAAGCGGCGAAGAAAGCTTTTGTAATGAATAGGATTGGAGACTTAGGATTCTTAATTGCTATGTTTTTCATCTTGTTCAACTTTGGAACATTGGAATACGGAGCTGTATTTACGGAAGCGGGCAAATTACCAATGGGTGATATCACATTATTAACCATTACTTTATTGCTGTTTGTTGCTGCGACAGGTAAATCAGCACAAATACCATTATTTACATGGCTACCGGATGCGATGGCGGGACCTACACCGGTTTCGGCTTTAATACACGCTGCGACGATGGTAACAGCAGGGATTTATATGATTGCTCGCTCGAACATCATGTTTACACTTTCGCCTGTGACGATGCAGATTATCGCCATCATTGGTATCGCAACGGCATTAATAGCCGCATTTATTGCCATAACACAAAACGATATAAAGAAAGTTCTTGCTTATTCAACGGTATCTCAACTTGGTTATATGTTCTTAGGCTTAGGTGTTGGGGCATTTACAGGAGCGTTTTTCCACGTATTAACTCACGCATTCTTTAAGGCATTACTATTCTTAGGAGCAGGTTCTGTTATTCACGCGATGAGTAACGATCAAGATATGCGTTCTATGGGCGGCTTGAAGAAGTTTATGCCGATTACTTATGTAACGATGTTATTAGGTACGATTGCAATAGCAGGAATTCCTCCACTCTCGGGTTTCTTTTCTAAAGATGAGATCTTAGCACATGCTTTTGTTGCCAACCCTGTGTACTGGGTATTAGGATTATTAGGTGCTCTATGTACAGCTTTCTATATGTTTAGATTGCTTTATCTGACCTTTTTTGGTGAATTTAGAGGTACTGCGGAGCAAAAACATCACTTGCATGAATCTCCTTGGCAGATGACTGTTCCTTTAATTGTATTGGCAGTTTTATCTGTAGTTGGTGGATTGTTAAACATTCCTGAAGCCTTAGGTGGTGGACATTGGTTAGCAAACTTTTTAAGTCCAGTATTCAAACAAACAAATGCAATTGTGGAACCATTCCACATGGAACATTCGACAGAATTTATCCTAATGGGAGCTTCTGCGGTCGGCGCTATTGTGATGGCTATATTTGCTTACAACAAATACGTAAAGAAGAATGATATTCCGTTGGCGGATGCAGATGCACCATCGACAGGATTGTATAATTTATCTTATCAAAAACTATACATCGATCAAATTTACAATACCCTATTTGTTCGCCCATTAAATGCGCTATCCAAATTTTTACTGCGTATCGTTGAGCTTTCGGGCATAGACGGTATAGTGAATGGGATTGGTGATATGTTTGTCTCTTCTGGAAAAGGAATTAGACAATTACAAAGTGGACATGTTGGATTTTATATTTTCATGATGGTGATAGGTGTTATCGCAATCATGCTTTATGGATTATTTACCGTCTAGTAAAAGAATTTAGGAATCAATGGATAACCTTTTTATACTGCTGTTTTTACCGGTTTTAAGTGCTATAATCCTAGCATTTATCAAGTCATCATCTGCAAGATGGGCAGCATTGCTTTTGTCTTTAATACAACTGGGATTGACTGTCCCTTTCCTATGTAACTTTATCCCGGATGCAAGCGTACAATTCGCGCAATCATTCACGTGGATAGAAAGTTTGGGAATCAAGTTTCAAATCGGAATAGATGGAATTAGCCTACCGATGCTCATTTTGACTAATGGTTTAATTCCGCTAATCATACTCGCAAGCTTTGCGCATAACAAATCTGGTAATTTCTATGCCTTGATTTCTTTTATGCAAGCAGGCTTGGTGTTGGTATTTATTTCACTGGATGCTTTTTCATTCTACGTAGGATGGGAAGCTGCCTTAATCCCGATTTATTTTATTTGCGCATTATGGGGTGATGGAGATCGTATTCGTGTCAATTTAAAATTCTTTATCTATACGTTCTTTGGAAGTTTATTGATGCTAATTGCGATTATCTATTTATATCAACAAACCGGAACGAACGACCTTTCCTGGTCGACTTTAACGAGCCTCAAATTAACCGAGAGTGCTCAAACATGGGTTTTCTGGGCATTCTTTATCGCCTTTGCTATTAAAATTCCTTTATTTCCATTGCATACATGGCAGCCGGATACATATACTCATGCTCCAGCGGCAGGAACGATGTTGTTGTCTGGTATTATGCTTAAGATGGGTTTATTTGGTTTACTGAGATGGTTATTACCATTGGTACCCAATGCAGTTGCTCAGTACGGAACTTTAGCGATGACTCTAAGTATAATTGGGGTTGTATATGGTTCTTTAATTGCATTCAAATTGAACGACGCAAAACGTCTTATAGCATATTCTTCCATAGCGCACGTAGGTTTGATTTCAGCAGGTATATTCTCATTAACACAAGAGGGTATACAAGGTGCTATCATCCAAATGGTAAATCATGGTATTTCTGTTGTTGGATTATTCTTTGTTATAGATATTATTCAGCAGCGTACGGGCTCGAGAAACTTCGCTGACTTAGGTGGGCTAGCATCACGTATGCCGATTTTAGCTACTTGCTTTTTGATTATTATCATGGGAGCAATCGGATTACCACTAACCAATGGATTTATTGGAGAGTTCCTATTGTTAAAGGGAATCTTTGCATATCCAGTTAACGGTGTATGGTTTGCGGTATTCGGAGGGACTACACTAATTTTAGGTGCGGTTTATATGTTGCGTTTATTTCAAAAGACCATGCTTGGAAATATATCTGACAGCAATGTACAAGTAAAAGATATTAACGGAGTAGAAGTATTAGTATTAGTACTAATCGTTGCATTGGTAATTGTAATCGGTATCTTGCCGAATATGTTATTGAATATTTCAGAAGCATCGGTAAGTCAATTATTACAACAAATTAAATAGAACAAGTTAACAATATATTATGGGTGCTATTATTACGCTTTCTTTATTAGGTATTCTTATTTTGTATTTAGGCTTGTTTAAAGCAAAGAATGCATTATTACCTGTAAGTATTCTAGGACTCCTAGGAGCATTGGCGTTTGAATTATATTATTGGAATATCGAAGCGGTGACATTATATAAGGGCATGGTCTTATTTGATCATTTCGCCTTATCATTCTCTATTGTATGTATCAGCCTGACTATTCTCATTCTATTTCTGTCTAAGGAGTACTTCAATAGTTTCTCCGATAATATTGCAGAATACTACACATTAATTATCTTCTCGCTAACAGGAGCACTTCTGGTAAGTTCTTACCACAACTTTGCGATGCTGTTCATTGGGTTAGAGATTATGTCTGTCGCACTTTATATCCTTGTTGGTATTCGAAGAAAAGATAAAGCCTCGAATGAAGCGTCCTTAAAATATTTCCTTATGGGGGCATTCTCTACGGGTTTCTTATTGTTTGGAATAACCCTCATGTATGGAGCGACAGGAACCTTCGATTTAACAGCTTTAAAAGAATATATTGTAGCAAATCCAACAGGTATATCACCTTTGTTTTATGGTGGTATCTTATTAATGCTTGTTGGCTTATGTTTCAAGGTCGGTGTGGCACCTTTTCACTTTTGGACACCCGATGTATATGATGGAGCGCCTATTTTAATTACGAGCTTTATGAGTACAGTAGTGAAGATTGCTTCATTTGCTGGATTTTTACGCTTATTCAGTACGGTATTAGTACCATTGAATGAATTCTGGACGCCTATCTTGCTGACTATAGTAATTATCACTTTGTTCGTTGGAAACATATCTGCGTTGATGCAAACAAGTTTCAAGCGTATGATGGCATACTCTAGTATTTCACATGCTGGATACATGCTATTCGCGATCCTTTCCATTGGTGCAACCTCTGCGTCTGGGATTCTTACCTACGCAGTTGCTTATGGACTTTCCTCGATTATAGCCTTTGGTGCACTTATCTTGGTGAAACGTCATATCGGATCAGATCAATTTGAATCCTTTAACGGGCTCGGAAAGAAAAACCCTGGCTTAGCATTCGCAATCACAATAGCGATGTTATCGTTAGCCGGTATTCCACTAACTGCGGGCTTTATTGGTAAGTTTATGATGTTTAGTAATGTGATGAACGATTACCATACCGTATTATTAATTTTAGCAGCTATAAATGCAGCGATTGGTATATTCTACTACTTCCGAATTATTGTACATATGTACTTTATGAAATCAGAAGAAGAATCACAAGTACAACTTCCAGTCAACTTTCAATTTGTATTCGGATTGGCAGTGATCTTAACCATTGTAATTGGTATTTATCCGGACCTTATTATTCGATTAATTTAATAATCGATAGCAGATATATGCCCCGTTAGTTTACTAACGGGGCTTTTTGTTTTTGAAAATTTGCTGAAAATACCTACCTACTGGATTTTATTTTTAGGTATGTAAGTAATTGCTGTACAATTTGTCGACCTTTTCTCGTTAAATAATTTGAACTTTCACAACAAATTGTATCTTTATAAACATTCAGAGTTGATTATGCGGATTGTAAGATTACTATGTTTATTGTTCTTCGGATTATTTATTACCCTAAGCAACAATGCTGTCGTATATGCACAATCGCCGATTAGCGGAAGGGTAATAGATAAGGATACGAAGGAACCCCTTGCTGGAGCCACGATTCTTTCGATAAAAGATCAACAGGCAACATCTACAGATTCCCTTGGGCGATTTACCCTACAGCTGAAAGCTGGAGAGTATAAGGTCGAAGTGCGCGCGATGGGGTATAAAGTGTTGCATAAAACCATCAGTACGGCAGATACAGCCATAACTTTATTGATGGATGACGAAGCGAATACGCTTGAAGCCATTTCCATAACACATCGTGGAAAATATAGAAATAGAAACAATAAGGCTGTTGAACTAATTGATCTCGTTGTTAAACATAAACAGCAAAATCGATTAAAGGGAAAGGATAGTTTGTCTTTTGAGCAATACGATAAGCTCAAATTCGGAATGGTGAATCCTAAACCCATGTTCAAATTAGGGCTTTCTGACCTGAATTTTTTCTTCAATAACTTAGATACCACTCAGTATAAAGATAAGAAGCTACTCACCATCTTCATGGAAGAGAGCAACGCCAAAGTATACAACAAGAAAAATCCATCCAAGTATAAGAAATTAGTTTACAGCCAAAAGCAAACAGAGTTTGATAAGCGATATATCAACAACCACAATATCCAATCTTATTTGAACTATGTTTTTCAGCCGATTGACGTCTACGACGAGAGTATCTTTATTCTCAATAAACAGTTTTTAAGTCCTATTGCTGACAATGGGAAAGTATTCTACAAATACTACATTCTAGATACCATATTCAATAAAGAAGGTTATTTCATTCAGTTAGCTTTTGAACCTAGGAACGCTACGGATCTCTTGTTCAAAGGAAAGCTTCAAGTAAGTATGGATGGAAGCTATGCAGTAAAGAAGGCTTTTTTATCCATCGATAAAGAGGCGAATATCAACTGGGTGAATCAAGGAGAGTTGACTTTTCACTACCGCAAGAATGAAGAAGGAATCATGTTACTCGATACTGCACATGCTTTTATATCGTTTGGTACTAAACGAGGTGATGCGGTTTTTGCAGATCGCCTGAGTGTACATACTGATTATCAGTTGCCAGCAACAATCCCTGATGGCGCGTTTCAAGGGGCTCCCATCGAATTGCAACCGCAAGCAAAACTTATCGCAACAAAGCGCCCCGTCGAGCTCAGCTCTTTTGAAAAGGCAACTTATCAGAATATTGAACAACTCAATAATAAACAGAGTTTTAAGACGATGCTAGGCTTAGGCTACTTAATAGCGCAAGGTTATTACAACTTAGGCAAATTCGAGCTTGGACCGCTTGAATACTTGTATAGCAGAAATAATATTGAAGGAAATCGAATTCGTATTGGTGGTCGAACCACTCAAGATTTAACAAATAAAGCTTTTTTTGAAGGCTACTTAGCGTATGGCATGGATGACCAAAAGCTGAAGTATTATCTCCGCTCAGCGGTTTCCTTAAATGGCGAGTCTGTCGTGACTTTCCCGGCTCACTACATCGAAGGAACAGTTCAAAGCGATATTATGGAGCCTGGACAGCAATTAGCATTCTTGAAAGGAGATAGTTTTTTTCGATCGATTCGAAAAAATAGACCTACAAAGTGGTTTGATACACAGGGATATCAACTTCAGCATGTAATCGAATTTGGTAACCACTTAAGCTTAACCACAGGCTTTACCCATCAAAGTAGAAACACAGTAGGCGATTTGCGTTTGGTAAATTCAGGAAACCCTGAATTATTAGTAACGGAAGTGAATACGAATGAGGCGCATGTGGATTTAAGATGGGCACCCTATGAAAAATTCTACTATAGAAACTTAACAAGAAGGACGATCAAAGAAAAATACCCCGTTTTCAACGTTAAATATACGCGAAGTTTAGATGGCTTTTGGAATACAAGTTATGCCTATGAAAAGCTATCCCTTGCGGCTTCTAAACGGTTTTTCTTAAATCAATTGGGATTTGCCGATGTAAAATTAACAGGAGGAAAGATTTGGGGAACTTTACCTTATACACTACTTGAGATGCCGAATGTGAAGCAACCAGATGATCGACACGCAATTGATTATAGCATGATGAACCAAATGGAATTCGCAGCAGATCAATACCTGAAATTTGGCTTTTCACATGAATTGCAGGGATTTCTATTTAACAAGATTCCACTTCTTAAAAAATTAAACTTAAGGGAGATTTGGGGAGCCAATATGTTTTATGGAAAGATGAGTGATCGTAATAACCCTTATATTAGTAATGATGTCGTTGAATTTGATAAAAATAACGAAGGACAAATTTTAACACAGATTTTAAATACCGCTCCATACTGGGAAGGTTCTGTCGGAATTGACAATATCCTAAATTTTTTGAGGGTTGAGTATGTGAAACGATTAACCTACCAGGGTTTACCAAATGGGGAAAAGGAAAGAGTTAGAGTATCTATTAACATCAATTTTTAATTATGAGCTACGAAAATGTATTACTAACCCATAAAGGATTTACCACCTACGTGACGATCAATCGTGAGTCTAAACTCAACGCTTTAAATTACGATACGATTGCTGAGTTGAAAACTGTATTTACAGCATTGAAACAAGATGAGAATACACGCGGTGTAATCTTGACTGGTGCTGGGGCAAAGGCCTTCGTTGCAGGGGCAGATATTCAGGAGTTTGTAGGTAAATCGGATGAACAAGCGATGGAACTCTCCGTATTTGGACATGAACTAATGGACATGCTTGCCAATTTCCCCAAACCAATCATTGCCGCGATTAACGGATTTGCACTTGGAGGAGGGCTTGAGCTTGCTTTAGCTTGTCATATCCGCATTGCTGCTGAAACTGCAAAAATGGGATTGCCAGAAGTATCGTTAGGCTTGATTCCCGGATATGGAGGAACACAACGCCTCACGCAACTCGTAGGTCGTGGAAAAGCATTGGAAATGATTTTGACAGGGGATATGATTGATGTGAAAGATGCTTATCAATGGGGGCTAGTGAATAAAGTGGTTGCTCAAGACGAACTATTAGATGCCGCCCAAGCATTACTTGATAAGATGTATCAACGCTCGAAATCGGCTATTGCTAACGCTATTCATGCGGTAAACGCAGGAATGGAGAAAGCCATAAATGGCTATCAAATAGAGATCGAAAGTTTCGGAAAGAGCTTTGGTTCGGAAGATTTCAACGAAGGTGTATCTGCATTTCTAGAGAAAAGAAAACCAAATTTCTAATTTATTGTTACTCATAAGGTAGATCTAAATTTATGAGCAAAAATGATGTTTTCTCGCAGAAAGAGCGAAATGTGATTATCCTAATAATTGTTGTCATTTTAGGGGGTATCATCCTCTACGCGACGCGTGGCATTTTTGGAGCCTTTCTTGGTACCATGGTCATGTATACGCTTTTTCGTAACCTGAACATATTTCTGATCGAGCAATGGAACTGGCCAAAACCAGCATCTTCCATATTCCTTATTATTCTATCCATTATTATCATTGTCCTCCCTTTTGTCGGCATTGGGAAAATGCTGTTCGATAAAGCCATAGAGTTGCAACAGAATCCGCAATGGGTAAAGAAAATAATGGATGCCGTCGATCATTTTGTTGGGGATAAATTAGGGCAACCTGACTTATTGGAAAAACAACTCGAGGCAAGCTCTAGTTACCTGGGAGGCTTGTTAACCTCGACACTTGGTGGTGCTGCAAATGCCTTCCTTGTCATCACGGTTATGTATTTCATCCTGTATTTCCTATTTGTTAATTATAAGGGTTTTGAGGGGAGTTTAATCCATTACTTGCCATTCGATGACGAGAATGCTGTAGCGTTTGGAGAAGAGCTTAAAAACATCACCTACGCCAATATTATTGGCCAAACAATTATTGCGATTATTCAAGGAGCTTGTCTTGCGCTTGGTTTTTGGATTTTCGGCGCCAAGGATCCTGTTTTTTGGGGCGTTATATGTGCTATTCTATCCTTCGTTCCCTTATTAGGACCTCCCTTGATATTTGTACCTGCCGCGTTAGTTTTGTTGGCTAATGGACAGAATTGGCAAGGGATAGGACTCTTGATTTGGGGATTCGGACTGGTAATTAATATTGACAATGTACTGCGATTAATCATCGCCAAAAAGGTAGGAGATATTCATCCGATCATCACGGTCATCGGAGTTATTATTGGTATCCCGCTATTTGGGCTGATGGGATTGGTTTACGGCCCCCTACTATTAGCTTACTTTTTAATTGCTGTTCGGATTTACAAAGGGAATAAGCGCTTGTCCTTGAAAAGAGACCTTTTGCAAGATCAAGTCGATGAGCTACATAGTTAAGCGACAACGTAGCCAAGCATATATTCATTAAATCGCTCATAATAGACTTGGAAGCTGCTAATTTCACCTTCCTTATCTAGGTGTGCTGTCATTACGCCCTGCGCGGTATATACGAACGGATCAATGGTGATATTATGTAGAAAAAATACACCTTTATTTCCCTGAAGTTTGTAAACAGCCTCCTTGGCGCACCAGCATGCATAGAGTTGATTTATCTGTTCGTCGGGCTTGATAAAAGCAAGTTCTTGAGGTTTCAAAAATTTATCTTGAATACGAAGAACCTTGTCTTTAACAATCTCCAAATCGATACCACAATAGCCTTTGCTACTTAGCATCACGCCAGCATAATCGTAGGAGTGCGTTAGTGAAATTTCATAAGGGTAATCTGGAAGATAGGGTTTACCATTCGCATCCGAGGGACAATTGATATATTCCTTGGTTTGCAAGAGATAACGTAGAAGTACACGCGTAGCTAGCCAGTGCAAGGTGCGTTTACCTTTTGCCAAACTACTCAGCTTCTTTTGTTCTTGCTCATCGAGTTGTAAGTGGGCTAGCAGTTCTGCTTCACTCTCTTCAATCTTCCATAAAGCAATGCGACTCTCTTGGTCAATCTCTTTTAAATATGCTAATGCCATACTCAAATGTATAAGATTTTTAGCTTTTATACATAACAAACACTTAATTATATGGTTTCTGAAGCGATGATTTTTTAAACGTTCCTATTAAAGAATGCATTCAAAACTAGCAAGCTAAATTTGCGTGCTGTCTGCGAATAATGTATTTTTGAATCCTGCTAGCGAACAGCAGATTAGCATGCCCTTATGATATTATCAGACAAAAGAATTTTAGAAGAAATCGACAACGGTACAATTGTTATTGAGCCCTTTGATCGCAAGTGCTTAGGCACAAATTCATACGACGTTCACTTAGGTAAATACCTAGCCACATATAAGGATACCGAACTAGATGCTAAAAAGCATAATGAGATCGTTCATTTCGAAATCCCAGAAGAAGGCTTTGTACTACAACCTGGTATGCTTTATCTTGGTGTTACTTTAGAATACACAGAAACACATGGACATGTCCCATTTTTGGAAGGTAAATCAAGTACTGGACGCTTAGGGATTGATATTCATGCCACTGCAGGTAAAGGGGATGTTGGTTTTTGTAACACATGGACGCTAGAGATATCCGTTGCTCAGCCCGTTCGTGTATATGCAAGCATGCCAATAGGACAACTCATCTATTTCGTTGTAGAGGGTGATATTGAAACATTCTACAATAGCAAAGGAAATGCAAAGTATAATAACAAAACGATTCGTCCTGTGGAGAGTATGATGTGGAAGAATGCATTTTAACGCATTCATTTATTTTATATAAAGAGAACTGAAGAAGGTGTCTAAAAAGGCACCTTCTTCTGTTTTATAGCTTTTGCGATTCCATTACTGTTTTCATTTT
This sequence comes from Sphingobacteruim zhuxiongii, assembly GCF_009557615.1. Lineage (NCBI taxonomy): Bacteria > Pseudomonadati > Bacteroidota > Sphingobacteriia > Sphingobacteriales > Sphingobacteriaceae > Sphingobacterium > Sphingobacterium zhuxiongii. The sequence goes on along the minus strand of NZ_CP045652.1, from coordinate 4,150,945 downwards.
TGAGTTTTAAGCAGTAAGTCTATATTTTGTGGTTTTAACGCTCCTGACTCCAATTTTTATCGTATATAGTGTTTTATCGCTATAACCATTTCGAAACAAGACATCGTTTGCCCACTTTTTTGCCCATTTTCTGAGGTTATGAGCAATGGCCATCAAACCGAACTCTACAGCGACTTTCTCCAGTCCTTTCATCGTGAACCGGGTAAACTTGTTGTTGCTTTTCATCTGACCGAAAACAGCTTCCACTTCTATGGGTCGCTTGCTTCGATGGTACATTCCCTCTTCTGATAGCAGTCTTTTTCGGGCTTTAGCCTTGAGCTGATCAAGCCTGTGGTTCACTTCAATAATACGATTGCCTTTTGCTTTATGGCACCCACTGCGCATTGGGCAGCCTTCGCATCGCTGAGCCTGATAACAGCTTACCCGGGCAGTATATCCATTGGTACTAACTCTGGTTGCATGACCGATATAGCTGAGCTTCTGTCCGGCCGGACATACATAATAGTCATCTTGCTGGTTGTAATACAGATTCTGTACCGAGAAAGGATCCTGTTTATGCTTGCGCTTCTGTTCCACATGAAAGTAATTGTACTTGACAAAGGCAGTTATGCCCTGTTTTTCCATCAATTCATAGTTCTGTTCACTACCATAACCGGCGTCTGCTACAAGCTGTTCGCTTTGTTTTCCGTAATGGGACTCAAAGCCTTCCAAATGTTCCGGCAGGGTTGTGGTGTCGGCAGTTGTTTGATGGATGCTGTAATGGGTGATGAACTGATCTTCGGTGCTGATTTGGGTATTATAGGCTGGCTTAAGCTGGCCATTCTTCATGTGGTCCTCTTTCATTCGCATAAACACAGCATCGGTATCGGTCTTGCTATAACTATTGCGATCTCCCAGTACTTCCAGTTGCTCTTCATATTTCTCTAGTCGAGGCAAATAGTCCTCTTCAAGTTTCTTAAGCTGCTTATCAGTAGATTTATTGGCTCCTTTGAACTTGGCATTGATCGCTTCGATCTTTTCCTTCAACCGACTGCTATCAATGGCCTTGCTAACTTCTTGATGCCCTAATGAAGATTGGTCTTGGGCGATCTGAGCCTCGATTTCCGAAAGAACCGAAGCAATGTTTGCTTCTAGCTTTACCTTATTCTTCTCGACCGATTTCTTCCAAACGAACGTATAACGACCAGCGACCGACTCGATCTTGGTGCCATCAACATATTGAACTTTCAGGCTAACATACTCCATATCATGCAGCATACGAACGATACTTGCAAACAGCTCTTGTATCTGTCCTTTAAGACGCTTTCCTCTGAAATAATTGATCGTACGATAATCAGGTGTGCTATTGCCCGAAAGCCACATGAAATGGATATTCTCTTGTAAGGCGCGCTCAATTTTTCGGCAAGAATAGATATTGCTTAAATAGGCGTAGAACAGCACCTTAATGAGCATTCTAGGGTGAAAACTAGTGGTGCCTCCGCCTTTATACTGACGGATAATATGATCTAGATCCAACTGATCAACAACCTGACTCACCAACCGAACCCGATGGTTCATTGGAATACGATCTAAAATATTCTCAGGAAATAGACTCGGACTATTGGATGGAAGCGCTTTGAATTGTATGTTTGCCATATTGTTTTTTTGGGTGCACCTTAAGATACAAAATCTTAAGGACAAAAAAACAGAAAAACCCCGCCATTTTTTAATGACGGGGTTCTTTCTTTAAGAGACCTTTTTAGACAGCCCCTTTTTTTATTGGGATATCTCGCTGTTGTAGTTAAATGTAGAATGCTGCAACGAATATTCGTTGTTGATGGGTTGAGCCACGAAGCAGGTATATAGGAAGGTCGATTGAAGTTTTAGAAAAGATAGTTTAATGTAATTCGTAGGAATACAATTTTGACGCTTTTCTAAGCTAATGTGTTTTTTTAAGCGGCCAAAATTAACTAAACAATTACTGTTATGGTCACTTGTTGGGATAAGCGTAGTCCTCGTTTGACAATGCAACTTGTATTATTTACATTTGCTTTAACCTAAATCATACTCAATGCAATGACAACCCATTTGGAAGTTCGTGTTAAGGAACTCTTCGATCAGTACTTTATTTCACTGGTCGAATTTTCATGGCATTTTGTAAAATGCCACGATACAGCCTTGGATATCGTACAAGATACTTTCGTCAAAATACTAGATAAAAATATCGCTCTACCAGATCATGAAAATGCAGTCAAGAGCTATTTATATACCGCGGTTCGAAATGCGTCATTAAACTATACAAGACATTTAAAAATCTCGGAAGCATATAACCTAGAGAATCCGATTCAGGAGGTTTCTGATGAAGATGTGTTGGATGCTATAATAAGTGCAGAAGCACTTAATAAATTATATACGGCGATACAATCCTTACCTAAAGGATGTCAAGAAGTATGTAGACTTACCTACCTTGAAGGAAAGTCTAACAGTGAAGTGGCTGAATTATGCGGGGTGTCGATTAATACGATAAAAACACAGAAGAAAAGATCGCTAGAACTTCTTCGTGGGCGGCTTTCTCCAAGCTTAGCAACGTTAAAAAATTTTATTTTACTCTTTTTTTAAGTTTTCTTTCATCCTTTTTTATTTCTGATGTGTCTTAGTCTTTAGAAGGGTAGGGAGAGAGGAATCTAGATTATGTACAACCAATGAATCAAGAACAGTTTAGAATTACTGAGCTAGTCACGCGATTTCTCACGGATGAATTATCCAACGATGAGCTCGCTGAACTTGAACGCTTTCGAGAAAGATACGCCTCTCTGGACAAATGGCTAGATGAGAAGGACTTGCGATTGAGTGAGATAGCGCAAAGAATGCCTATTTATGATGAAGTATCGAAAGAAAGTCAATGGAGCCTAATTTTAGAAAAGCAACAAGCTAAGAAGAAAGGTATTAAGACTTTTCGTTTTCGATGGTGGGCCATCGCTGCAAGTATTGTACTCATTGGTTCATTTTCAACCTTCGTGTTTATCAACAAAGCGGATAAGCATGAAAAAAAGCAGTTGGCAAAGGAAATACGGCCGATTGTTCCTGGTGAAGATAAAGCCATATTGACACTTTCTGATGGAAGAATTGTCGATTTAACAAATATTGCTGCGGATAGTTTAACAGATGGTGATATCAAGCTTTCCTTAAACGGTGCCGCGTTGGACTATCAGAAGATGCACAATGTATCTGATGAGCATCATCAGTTAAAGGTGCCCGTCGGAGGCTCGTTTAAGTTAATCTTGGCCGATGGAACAAAGGTTTGGTTAAATTCGGATTCCGAACTGGATTTTCCTGCCGCATTTCCTGGGAATGAGCGAAAAGTGCGGATGAAAGGCGAGGCATATTTTGAGATCGCCAAGGATAAGTCAAAACCATTTCGCGTAGAAGTCGAAGGGACGCAAGTTGAAGCATTAGGTACCGCCTTTAATATCAATACACATCTCTATAAAGACAGAATCAAAACGATCCTTACAGAAGGGAAAATAAAAGTTCGGAGTAATGGCAATGTGCAGGAGGTTGTTCCTGGCTATTCTGTGATAACGGGGAATGGTCAGATCGTGATGAAAGAGGCCGATACCGAAGAAGCGTTAGCATGGAAGGATGGCTACTTTTACTTTGATAGTAAAGGATTGAAAGAGGTTCTCGAGGAGGTTGCGAGGTGGTATGATGTTGATTTGAAAATACAATCGACGCTGACCAATAAGCGTTTCAAGGGTGGGATAAAAAAGAGTGCTTCGATAAAGATGGTATGTAGCGTGTTGAGCGATCTAACGGGATACCAAATAGAAATTAAAGACCGAACCTTACTGATAAAGTAAATAAAACTTAAAAGCTGAAATTATGATAAAAACCACGACTTAACCAAGAAAGGCTTAGAAACTGGAGGTACCCTCATACCCCCAGTTGAAGATCAGGCCTATCGAATGAACTAACATTTTTTTTAACCTAAATCTATTCAAAGGTATGGATAATATCTTATCAATTCAACGGTACGCATACCGTTGGCAAACGCTATTCAAAATTATCCTTGTGATGAAATTGACGATTTTAATCCTCATTTTTTGCAGTATGAATGCCCTTTCTAAAGGACTGGCACAAACTGTAACACTCCATTTGTCAAATAATTCAATGGAGTCGGCAATAAGCTCCATAAAAAAGCAGACAGGCTATCGTTTTATTTATCAAGACGAGCTGTTAAAGAACAGTAAAAGAGTTAGCCTTCATGTGACGGATGCACCACTGAAGGTCGTCCTCGATAAGTTGCTTGAAGGGCAGCCTTTGACCTATTCTGTTTATGAAGGAACGATTGTTTTAAAAAAGGGCGCTCCTAAAGTAACGGAGACTGTACCTGTTGAAGTTGTTCAGCAAAAACTCGCGGGAAGGGTTAGTTCTCAAGCTGGAGAAGGCTTGGCTGCGGTAACCATACGAAATTTAACGAACGGCAACACATTAACGACGGATCAAAATGGAGATTTTGAGCTTGAAAATGTGCGCCTCGACGATGAGCTTCAGTTTTCCCTAATAGGGTATACAACCGTAAAAATTACCGTTAAGGATTACGGTAGGAAAAATATTACGCTACAAGATGCAGAACAACAAGTGGACGAAGTCGTTGTTGTGGGATACGGTACCCAGAAGAAGGTAAATCTGACTGGTGCAATCGACGTGGTCGGTAAGGAAGAATTAGCAAATAGACCGGCAGCAAACATTTCTATGTTAATTCAAGGAGCTGCGCCAAGTACGAATATCTCCTTGAATAGCCTTGGAGGTGAACCTGGTGCCACACAGAAATGGCAAATTCGTGGTGTAGGTTCTATTTCTGGAAATACAACTCCCCTGATCTTAGTCGATGGGGTAGAATCCAATATTAACTTAGTAGATCCAGAAAATGTAGAGAGTATTTCAATTCTAAAGGACGCCTCTGCATCTGCTGTTTATGGATCGCGTGCCGCTTTTGGTGTTGTTTTGATTACGACTAAGAAAGGTGCTAAGAATCAACCGACACGTATTGAATACAGTAACAATATTTCCGCCAATGTGCCGATTTATGTTCCAAATATGGAGAGTTCTTTGGTTTATGCAACCGCCTTTAATCAGGCAGCTGTTAATGCAGGCATTACCCCAACTTTCGGACAGGAGCAATTGGATCGAATTAAAGGATATATAGACGGAACGTATTTAACTGAATATGATCCGAACAAACCACCTTATAACCTTTGGCGTGGTCGTTGGGACGGAAACGCAAACTATAATTGGACGCGCGAATACTACAAAAAGTCGTTTTTGCAACAAAAGCATAATATTAACCTGAGTGGTGGAAGTGATAAAAACCAGTTTTATGTAAGTACAGGTTTATATGATCAACCGGGAGCAGCAACATGGGGAAATGATGGTTATAAACGCTATAATATCTTAGCGAATGTAAACTCTCAAGTGGCGGACTGGCTATCTTTTAGCTTTAGTTCGAGATACGGAAGAAGTAACAATAACCTGCCATTAGGAATGGTTGGATTGGAACGTACTTATACTTGGTCTCAATTTATAAATTTTTGGCCAACCATGCCGATGCATAATATCGATGGCAGCGTTTCCAATCCTTTAGTGTTGGTATTAGATAAAGGTGGCAGAATCTTAACGGAAGACCACGATCTATGGATGAACCTAGGAGCAGAAGTTGAACCTATTAAAGGATGGAAAACCAATTTTTCATACAAGTACAATTATCGTTGGGGCTCTAATACGCAAAATCCGCTACCGGTTCCTGTGCCAATTCCAAATGGCGCGACTGGAAATATCGGAGAAGCAGCCTCAGGATACCGTTCTTCTCTTCATCAGGCGCAGTATAACTTGTTGAGCATATTTACTTCTTATGAGCGAAATATTGGTTCGCATTATATTAAAGGTTTGATCGGTTACGAAGAGGATTTAGACAAGTCCAAAGGCTTATATGGATATAAACGGAACTTGATTTCAGATCAAGTAGCTTCAATCAGTACAGCTACTGGTGATTTTACTTTGGATGATTCCATGGAACATTGGGCAACCCAAGGTGTTTTCGGACGATTAAACTACAACTTTAAAGAAAAATATCTTTTAGAGTTGAGTGCTCGTTATGATGGCTCTTCGCGTTTTGCACCAGAAAAAAGATGGGGATTTTTCCCTTCCTTCTCGGCAGGATATAACATCTCGAAAGAAGAGTTTTGGGAGCCAATAAGACCATATTTAAGCTTCTTTAAGCTTAGAGGATCATACGGAGCTTTAGGGAATCAAAATGTGGTCAATTATCAATATTTGCCTACGATCCCAATTCGATACCGAAGAATTACGGATAATTCAACCAATCCAGGCTACCTTATTGGTAATGAAATTCCTTTGTATGCTTCGGCTCCAGGCTTGTTAAGTCCTGATTTAACTTGGGAAAAAATTACAACGCTTGATATTGGGGCGGAAGGCTCCCTGCTTTCAGGTCGATTAGATTTTGTCTTTGACTGGTACAATCGAGTTACTTCGGATATGTTAGGGCCAACAGCACAGCTTCCTGGAACGCTAGGCGCAACCTTGCCTCAAAGTAATAATGCGAAACTTTCGACAAAAGGTTATGAATTGAGTTTAGGATGGAACGATAAAATATCCGAAAATTTGGGTTATAATTTGAAAGCAAGTTTCTCAGATAACAAGACTAAAATATTAGAATACTATAACCAGACGGGGCTTGTGCATAGTTGGTATTCAGGAAAAGAATATGGCGAGGTATGGGGATTGACAACTGACCGTATTATGCAGTCAGCAGGTGAAAGTATGCCGGATCAATCTTTTTATCACAACAAGTGGGGTCCAGGTGATATGATCTATAAGGACCTAAATGCAGATGGTAAAATCAACGAAGGTGATCGAACATTAAGCAATCATGGTGATTTGTCGATTATAGCAAACACGGCACCTAGATACTTTTATTCGGTATCTGCGGGATTGACATGGAAAGGTTTTGACTTCAATATGTTCTGGCAAGGCGTTGGAAAGCGTGATTTTCTGCCGAACACAACCTCCGAGTATTTTTGGGGTCTGATGGCTGCACCGGCAAATTCTGGTATTTTTCAAGACGGGAAAATGTTAGATTATTGGCGTCCTGCTGATGAGACAAATATGTTTGGACCAAATACGGACTCTTATTTTCCGAAACCTTATTTTTCTGCTGAACGAAATAAGAACACACAGGACCAAAGTCGTTATGTGTTGAATGCTTCTTATATACGATTGAAGAATCTTCAAATCGGCTATTCATTACCTAAAAATATGCTGGAAAAAGTTTACGTGAGTCGTGCACGAGTTTATTTCTCGGCAGAAAACTTACTGACATTTTCTACACTTCCGAAACTCTATGAGCCAGAGACGGCAGTGGCTTCAAATCCTCGCGATGGTGGAGTGGATATGGGTGAGATTTACCCAATTAATCAGATGTTTTCTTTTGGGATAAATCTTACATTTTAGAATCGATTAATCTGAATAACATGAAATTACTTAAATATATAGTATTGGTATCTGCTGGCGTATTGGCGCTGAGCGCGTGTAAGAGAGGAGACTATTTGGATCGATATCCATTAGACGCTATCTCAGAACCGGTATTCTTCAAGACACCTAATGACTTAAAACTCTACGTTAATCAATATTATGAACGCGGGAATTTTAATGTCAGAACTCAAGCAGGTGGAGACTTGGGAACAGACGTTTATCTAACTCAAAACAGTATTGATGAACGATTAGAAGGGATAAGAACAATTAACAGTGCTCCGGCATTGAACTACAGTAATATTCGAAGCATCAATTACTTTTTCCAACAGTATAAAAATGTGGAAGGGGAATTTGATACTTATAAACAATATGTTGGAGAGGCGCATTTCTTTAAAGCGTTCTTCTATTTCAATTTATTAAAGAGCATTGGCGATGTACAATGGCTAGATAAAGTGTTGAATACGGATTCTCCCGAGCTTTTTGAAAAGAGAACTCCTAGGAATATAGTAGCAGATAATATTATTACGCATTTAGACTCTGCAGTTATGTATCTGAGCGAGTCGAAGCTAGATGAAGGGACGCGTATAAATAAGTGGGTAGCTTTACTATTGCAGTCAAGAGTAGCCTTATTTGAGGGGACTTGGCAGAAATATCATAATGGAACTGCATTTGGAGTACAGAATGCTAATCCAAACAAATATTTCCAGAAAGCAATTGCAGCCGCGGAGCAGGTGATGGCTTCCGGACAATATGCTATTTATACCACTGGAAAACCGCAAGTTGACTATGTGAATTTATTTGGAATGCGAGAATATGCAACCAACACGGAGGTGATGTTTTGGACAAAGATGAATATTGCTTTGGGAATTCATAGCCACAATAAGTTGAGTGCTTTGGAAGTTCCAGGAGGATTCGGACTTACGAAAGAGTTTGCGGATTCGTATTTATGTACAGACGGCTTGCCGATTTCTACTAGTCCACTTTTTAAAGGATATACTAATATCAGTACGGAAACCGAAAATAGAGACCCTCGTATGATGCAAACTATTTTCAATCCGAGCTTGGATTGGCAAATTGATGCTTCTGGGAACGCTAAGAAATGGCAAGATGTATATGTGAGAATGTTTTCAGGTAACACCTTCTCTTCACCTACTGGATATGTTAGACGAAAAGACTATAATCCAATTATGTCTTATCATCATCTTAATTTTGAAGAAACGCCAACAGCGCAATATCGATTCGCAGAGATCCTACTTAATTATATTGAGGCAAAAGCCGAGCTTGGATCAGTTACGCAATCCGATATTGATAAAACGATTAATAAAATTCGTAATCGATCAGGTATTCCGAACTTGAATCTATCGAGTATCCCTGTGGATCCAAAATGGGAGTTTCCTGCACTTTCACCATTAATTAATGAGATTAGAAGAGAGCGAAAAGTTGAAATGGTATTTGAGAATTTGCGCTGGGACGATATTGCACGTTGGGCAGCAGCAGATGAGTTGATCGTAGGTAAACGTCCGTTAGGGACTAAAGCTTCGCAATTTGTCAACACGCCAAGTTTTCCTGTGGATAATAATGGTTTCTTAGATCCATTTAAGACCCGTCTGCCGGGAGGTTATGGATTTAAAATTGACCGTGATTACCTTAACCCAATCCCAATGAGCGAGATTACTTTAAATCCGCAATTGGTGCAAAATCCAGGTTGGAAATAAGAAAAGATAGTATGAGACCCCATCTGGGGTCTCTTTTAAATAATGATTTCGGCTTTTAATTAATAGATGATGTTTAGAATATTGATCGTCCTATTGTGCTGTTGTTTTTTTAGTCGACAGGCACAGGGCCAACAAAAGCATGTGAAGGAAATTAACCACCTTATTGAACAGAGCTATCCTCAATTAGTAACTATTTATCAAGAACTACATGCCAATCCTGAACTATCACTGCAAGAGGCAAACACCTCTAAATTGTTGGTTGCAGAACTTGGTAAGTTAGGAATTCAAGTAACCGAAAATGTTGGGGGATTTGGAATCGTTGGTGTTCTGGCAAATGGGGATGGTCCAACGGTTATGATTCGGACAGATATGGACGCACTTCCAATCTTGGAGGAAACGGGATTGCCCTTCGCGAGTACGAAAGTAGTCAAAGATCCGTCCGGTAAGGAAACTCCAGTTATGCATGCTTGCGGGCATGATTTTCACATGACTACCTGGTTAGGTCTTGCAAAGATATTTATGCAGATGAAATCAAAATGGAAGGGTACGCTAGTATTCGTTGGGCAACCAGCGGAAGAAATAGGTGCTGGTGCAAGGGCAATGATTGCTGACGGTTTGTTTACCAAATTTCCTAAACCGGATTATGCATTGGCAATACATGTAAATCCAAATTTAAAAGCCGGCACTGTTGGTTATTGTCCCGGTTTTGCATTGTCAAATGTCGATAATGTCGCTATTGTGGTCAGAGGAAAGGGGGGACATGGTGCAAGTCCGCATACAGGTATCGATCCTATTGTCATCGCATCAAAGATTGTACTTTCATTACAGACAATTGTGAGTCGTGAGCTTTCACCAGTTAACTCACCATCGGTAATTACCGTCGGTGCGATTCATGGCGGAACCCTTGGGAATATTATTCCAAATGAAGTCGAAATGAAGCTTACCGTACGTTCTTTTGGTAAGGAGAATAGACAGTTTCTCCTCGATCGTATAAAAAATACAGCTCGGGGAATTGCCATTGCTAGTAACGTTAAAGAAGCAGATTTGCCAATTGTAAAGGTTAATGAACAATACACACCTTCAGTTTATAATAATCCTGCATTGACGAATTTGCTCTCGCAACAATTGGAAAAGGTGTTGGGAGCTGAAAATATCATACACCTTACTCCAGAAATGGTAGGTGAAGATTTTAGTAATTACACAGCGTTAGAGCCAACGCTTCCTACGTTGATCTACTCTGTTGGAACGTCCAACGAAAGGGCAACCGCAGACGGGAAAGTTATGAATTATCCAGTGCACAACGGTAAGTTTCAACCAGTTTTAGATCCGAGCCTAAAAACGGCAATCTTGAGCATGGCATATTCAGTATTTGTTCTGTTAGATAATAAAAATTGATTGTTTGACATGGATAAAAAGAGAATTGGCGTTATCGGATTGGACGCTTTACACGCGGTAGAGTTAACTAAATCAATTTCCAGTGGAAGAATAAAGGACAGCGCGCTGTTTTCCGTTGTCGCCGCATTTCCAAAAGGGAGCAAGACGCTTGAATATAGGATTAAGAATGTGCCGAAGTATACACAGCAAATGCGTGATATGGGGGTTGAAATTGTCGACTCCATAGAACATTTGTTGAAAATGGTGGACTACATTATTTTAACAAGTAATGATGGTCACGTGCATTTGGAGCAAGCCTTGGAAGTAATGAAAGCAGGTAAGCCTATGTTTATTGATAAGCCCCTCGCTGGAAATTGGGACGACGCCGTAGCGATTGTTAAAGCTGCTGAGAAATATAATGTTCCGGTATTTTCATCTTCGAGTCTCCGCTTTAATGATAGCATTCTCGCTCTAAAAGAACATGACTTGGGGGACATTTTAGGCGCACATACCTTTAGCCCGGCCTCATTAGAGCCAAACTTACCTGAATTACTGTGGTATGGGGTTCATGGAATAGAAATGCTGTTTGCCATCATGGGCGCGGATTGCAAAGCGGTGAAGCGAATTTCAACTCCCGATTTTGATTATTTGATTGGTTTTTGGAACGATGGTCGGATTGGTACCTTTCGAGGTTTTAGAAATGGAGCCTCTGGTTTTGGGGGATTCGTTTTAGGCAGTAAGAACAATCTCGAAATCGGGAAATTTGGGGGTTATGACAATTTAGCGGCAGCTATTCTTCAATTCTTTAAAACGGGTATTGCTCCAGTTTCACTGCAAGAGACACTGAAGATTATTGCATTCACAATTGCTGCTGATCGCAGTAAGCAAACTAACGGAGAGTTGATTAGTCTGCAAAATATTTAAGTATCAAAATATGAAAAGAAATAAAGCACGGTTGATACTACCTTTCTTTGTATCAATTGTTTATCTATTATGCCATTCCTGTCAGGGCGAACGTTTTAATCAGGAAATTGAGGAAAATTTGCAATTGGACTCTACGGTACTAGGCGTCAGTGTTGTTGCCGATAGTTTGGTCGTGCCATGGGAATTAGTATGGGGACCTGATAATTGGATTTGGGTTAGCGAAGAGCGCGGTTATATCACTAAAGTAAATCCAAAAACAGGAGAGAAGAGAATTGTTTTGAAACTCCCGATAGGGGCAAGGCCAGAAGGGGCGCAGTCTATGCTTGTTCATCCTGATCAAGATAAGTTTCCTTACGTTTATATTCATTACAAACAAATAAAAGCAGACTCCTTACGATACAATATTCTTGAACGATATACCGTACAGGGAGATACGCTGATTAACCCAAAAGTATTATTATCCTTTGTCTCCGGAAAGGGGCACTCTGGTTCGCGGTTAGCATTCCATGGTAAAGACTGTATTCTTTGGGCAACGGGTGATCAAGCACACTACGAGGCGCCACAGGATTTAAGTAATCCTAATGGTAAAGTCTTACGCCTGGATTTGGAGGGTAAAATTCCTTCGGATAACCCAATGCCAAATTCCTATGTATATGCTTACGGTTTTAGAAATATGCAAGGAATGGTAGTTACCCCTGATCAACGGATTTATACATCCGAACATGGGGATGCTACTGAAGATGAAATCAACCTAATTCGTGCCGGTAAAAACTATGGATTCCCCGTAATTGAAGGAAAGTCAGATAATGATGTCGAAATAGCGTTTCAAAAAGCAAATGGAACGATTGATCCTTTGATCTCTTGGACTCCCACAATTGCTCCTGCCGGTTTGGACTACTATGACGCTCCGAATATTCCAGAATGGAAAAACAGCTTACTATTAACAATGTTGAAAGGACAAGGCTTAAGAGTGTTGAAATTAAATCCTCAGGGGGATAAGATCGTTAAAGAAGAACTCTTCTTAGAAAAGCTATACGGTCGGATTCGTGATATCTGTGTCTCTCCTGAAGGAGATATTTATATCTGTACATCGAATCATGATTGGAACCCAATGACTAGTCCTGCCGAGCGAGATGATAGGATACTGCGGATTAGTAAGGTTGATAAGGCAACGAAAACACCATTAAAAGCCAATGATCTCAACCCGAAAGTAGAGGGGAAAGCTGGAGAAATATTGTATCAAAAATTCTGTTTTTCATGTCACAAAGACAAAGGTGTTGGATTGGAAAATATTTATCCTGCCTTAAAGAATTCAGCGATTGTCGCGGATAATGAGAGACTCATGCATACGGTATTAAATGGTGCTAAGAATGAAGAATATGCTATGCCCTCTTTTGGATTTTTATCAGATAAAGAGCTCTTTGAAATTGTCAATTACTTGAGGACGACCATCAATGATAGTCAGGATTCTATAACTATAGATGAGATTGCAAAGGCGAGAAAGAAATAGCGGTATTTTAGAGCGGCCTTAAAGTTAATAAAGGTTAATGAAAGAATTCTTCTTCATTAACCTTTATATGTTTTCACTAGATAAAAGCGATTCAGACTATCCGCCAAATTCCATTAGATAGGCTTTTAAGAATTCATCGAGATCTCCATCTAATACAGCTTGTGTATTCGATGTTTCATAGCTGGTTCTTAAGTCTTTGATCAATTTATAAGGATGCAATACATAGTTGCGTATTTGCGAACCCCATTCAATTTTCTTTTTAGATCCTTCAATTGCTGCGGTTGCTTCTTGACGCTTACGCATTTCAATCTCATAGAGTTGAGATTTTAACAAACGAAGTGCATTTTCTTTATTCTGTAACTGTGATCTAGATTCCTGGTTTTTAATAATAATTCCAGTAGGCTTATGATGCAAGCGTACAGCGGTTTCCACTTTATTGACATTCTGCCCTCCAGCGCCACCTGAACGAAAAGTATCCCATTCAATTTCTGAGTCACGTATTTCGATCTCGATATTGTCGTCTACCAAAGGATAAACATATACCGATGCGAAAGATGTATGACGCTTTGCATTCGAATCAAATGGAGATATTCTTACCAATCGATGCACGCCATTTTCACCCTTTAGATAACCGTAAGAAAAATTGCCTGAAAATTGAAGTGTAACGGATTTGATTCCAGCAACATCACCTTCTTGATAATCTTGCTCAGTTACCTTACATCCATGCTTTTCTCCCCACATAATATACATACGCATAAGCATCGCTGCCCAGTCGCATGATTCTGTTCCTCCGGCTCCCGCGGTAATTTGAAGAATGGCATCAAGCTGATCTTCTTCAGCACTGAGCATGTTTTTAAACTCTAATTCCTCAATATTATTAAGTGCAACTTGGTATTGATGCTCTAATTCTTTTTCTGTACCGTCACCAGCCTGAAAGAATTCATACAATATACCCGTATCGTCAATAGCACTTTCGACAGCATCGTATTGATCTGTCCAAACTTTATTGTTCTTAATACCGTGTAATACCTTTTCTGCAGCCTTAGGCTCATCCCAGAAATTGGGTTGTAAGGTGATTTGTGTTTCGCGTTCTATCTCCGCTTTCTTGGCATCGATGTCAAAGATGCCTCCTCAGGGAAGTTAACCTATCCCTCAAGTCTTGAATTTGTTCCTTGGTCATAGGAACAAAGATAATATAAATTTGAGGATACCTTTCTGCTATTCCTTATATTTGAACAAAACAAGAATTTTATGCTACCAAGAATAGATTTTACCAGTACGCAAGCATTCAGCTATTTAGCCGATCATTATATCAGTATCAACGAGAAAAACTTGAGTGAACTTTTTCAGGAGGATCCTGAGCGTTTTGAAAAGTTTTCCCTATACCTAAATGACATCCTATTCGATTATTCGAAAAATCGCATAAACGAACAAACTATTGCTCTTTTAGTGCAATTAGCAAAGGAATGTAAATTAGATCAAGCAATCAAAGCTATGTTTGATGGCGAGAAGATCAATGAAACGGAAGGTAGAGAGGTATTACATACAGCCCTGAGAAATCGTTCTCAACAACCTGTTTTAGTCGATGGAGAGGATGTAATGCCACTTGTGCGTGAAGTGTTGACTAGAATGAAATCATTTTCCGAACGCGTTATCACTGGAGCGTGGAAGGGCTATACAGGCAAGGAAATTACTGACGTCGTTAATATTGGTATTGGCGGATCCGATTTAGGTCCTGTCATGGTTACTGAAGGCTTAAAATCGTATAAAACTCGGTTGAATGTACATTTTGTTTCTAACGTAGATGGAACCCATATTGCAGAAACGATTAGTAATCTTAATCCGGAAACGACGTTGTTTTTGATTGCTTCTAAAACATTTACTACGCAAGAAACGATGGCGAATGCGAATACTGCAAAAGAATGGTTTCTAAAGTCTGGAGCAACAGAAGGCGATGTAGCGAAACATTTCGCGGCATTAAGTACGAATGAGAAAGGGGTGTCGGCCTTCGGAATTGACACCGCCAATATGTTCGGGTTTTGGGATTGGGTTGGAGGTCGCTATTCGCTTTGGTCTGCAATAGGTTTGTCGATTTGCTTATCGGTCGGTTATGATAATTTTGAAGCATTATTGGCTGGCGCATATGAGGCGGATGAACACTTCAAAAACACAGCTTTTGAAGAGAATATTCCTGTAATAATGGCTCTTTTGGGGATTTGGTATAATAATTTCTTTGAAGCAGAGAGTCATGCAATTCTTCCCTATGATCAATATTTACATCGTTTTGCAGCATATTTTCAACAAGGAGATATGGAAAGTAACGGGAAATACATCGATAGAAATGGAAATCGTGTAGACTATCAAACCGGACCTGTTATCTGGGGAGAGCCAGGAACGAACGGTCAACATGCGTTCTACCAGCTAATACATCAAGGAACAAAGTTAATCCCTTGTGATTTTATTGCACCGGCAATTTCGCACAATCCAATTGGAAACCATCATCAACTTCTACTTTCGAATTTCTTTGCTCAAACAGAAGCATTAATGAATGGTAAATCGGAAGACGTAGTGGTTGCGGAACTCGAAAAAGCTGGAAAGTCAGAAGATGAAATCGATCGTCTGAAACCTTTCAAAGTGTTTGAAGGCAATAGACCAACGAACTCATTCTTGATAAAAGAGATTACCCCTCGTTCTTTGGGAAGCTTAATAGCCTTGTATGAACACAAGATATTTGTCCAAGGAATTATTTGGAATATATTCAGTTTTGATCAATGGGGAGTTGAGTTAGGGAAACAGCTTGCAAATCAAATCCTTCCTGAGCTTAAAGGAACAGAACATATTGAAAGCCACGATTCTTCAACGAATGGTTTGATTAATCAGTATAAGAGCTGGAGGTAGTATTGTTTTGAGATACGTTTTCTAACATATCAACTCCAAGAATATAAAAAATCCCCCCTAATTCAACTGTAATTAGAGGGGATTTTTTATAGAAAGACATTTTTTATTAAGTGGTTGGCAAATTAGTTAACAATTATTTAATCCTAACCTTTTATGGCATGATTATATTTGCGGCAAGGCCTGTTGCTTAATATTTTCAATGAATATTTAGTTTTTTTTCATCGCGAATACTATATTTAACTTGTTGAAAAGAATTCGATAGGGGAACTTGTAGCAAAATTTTATGGTTAATTTAATCGATAAACTGCGATCGAAAGATGAGCTGATTTTTCGTGATTTCTTTTATCAACACAAAGATGCGTTATACAAATATGCCGCCTTACATCTACGAGATAGCGATTTGGCAGCTGATATTGTACAAGACGTTTTTACAAAGTTTTGGAATCGAATTGAATTTCTCGACGTCAACCAAAATGTAAATGCCTATTTGTTTACAATCGCTAGGCATGCAGTGTTCGAGGAGCTTAGAAAAAAGATTCAATTTAAGAATTATTCGGACTACACTGCTTATAGCATCCAATTTGGAACAAATAATTGTGAGGAAAAGCTTCATCTAAAAGAGCTTGAGAGCTTATATCATGAAGCAATCAGCAAATTGCCAGAACAAAGACAAAAGATATTTCGATTTAGTAAATTACAGCATATGAGCAATGATGAAATTGCTGATATGTTACAAATTTCTAAAAATACTGTACGAGATCAATTGGTGAAAGGTAATCGATTCGTAAAATCCTATATCCTTGAACGTTCTACTTTGTTGGGCTTGGCTATCCTATTTAATATTATTTCTTAAAAATATTTTTTACTTACGTCGTCTTTCTCAAGTAGCAGTTAGTATATATTAATAAAGAAGGTTAATATATGCGAAAAGAACGCTTCGAATATTTATACGAAAAGTATCTTAAAGGGGACTGTACATCTGAAGAATTTGATGAGATTAAGGCTTACTTTGCTTCACTTGAAGGTAGGGAAGCAATACTTAAAACTCCAGATGAATTGAATGAATTCATCGTCGGAGACATCAAATTGGATGAAAAGCGATCTGAGTCCATCTTTCTTTCTATTATTAATAGCGATAATAAAAATGTAGTTTCTTTTTGGAAGCGAGAATGGCTTCTCATAGTTTCGGCAGCGTCTGTTTTATTGCTAAGTCTATCATGGCTATATTATTACAAACAAAATCAATTCGAACCTATTAGATATTCAAATAATACTGACGCGATAAAAACTTTAAAATTAAGCGATCAAAGTTTGATTTATCTACAACCTGGGGCTACCCTTACACAGTTAAGTCCATTTAATAAAGCCGATTCAATCCGTAAGATAGCGCTTGTTGGTGAAGGTTTTTTTGCTGTGGCGAAAAACCCTAAACAACCATTCGTACTTGTTGCGAATGATAAAATGACCGTTCGCGTTCTTGGAACACGTTTTAATGCCAATTTCTCAAACGAAAATTGCGCTGTCGTGTTAACCGACGGCTCCATATTGGTTGACGCAGCAAAAGAAAAATACTTACTAAAACCAGAAGATAAAATTAACCTTGACCTCCAAACGAATGTGATCAGTCTTCAGAAGGTAGATACCCTCCTTTATAATTCCTGGATTGAAGGAAATCTATATTTCAAAGACGTGGATGTTGATCGTGTTATTGATAAACTTCAACAGGCTTATCCGACGACTAAATTTCACAAATCAATAAAGAGTAAACAATTAAAATTCACAGGTTATCTACCACGCTACGACTTGCATCGCGCGGTGGATATACTAGAGAAAACATTCGAAAACCACAACTTATCAATTATCGAGAACTAATGAGAAAACATGCGTTATCTCTCATGCTGGCAATCGCCTTGTGTGAGATCGTGCCTTCGAGTAGTAGTGCGTCCACTAATGTACTCAAGGTAAACCAAAACACGGACATCGTTGGGCTACTAGTGCGTATTGAAAAGCAATTTGATGTACATTTTAACTATGAGTCGGCACTGAAGCTTTTAAAAATCAAAGATGGTTACAGTCTTAAAAACCTACGAAAGGGGGACATTGAAAGCTTTGTTCAAGAGGTTACACTTCAACAAATCAAGGTTGAAAAAATTGGAGACGATAGCTACATAATTCGAAGAGCATTATCGTTCGTACCACCGACTAAAGGAGTCGATCGCGTAGAAAAAGCTGAATTTTCTAAGCAACAGAATTTAAAAGGAAAAGTCATCGACTCAAGCACTAAGGAGCCGATTTCTGGAGCAACTGTAACTATTGAAGCGTCTTCTGTTTCCACCGTAACTGACGAAAGCGGTTTTTTTGAATTTGAGAACACATCAGGGACTGTTTTACTAAAAATAACAAGTATTGGCTATAAGACTTTGGAGGTATCTGCAAAAAATGATCAGCTTATTAGCTTAACTAAAGTAGATACAGAAATAGAAGAAGTGGTCGTGACTGCTCTCGGAATCAAGCGAGAAAAGAAGGCACTAGGATATGCAGTGCAGGATATTAAAGGAGATCAATTACAAAAAGTGAAAGGCGTTGATCTAGGAACTACATTAACCGGAAGGATATCAGGCCTTCGTGTTTCCAATAGCACGGAGTTCAATGCAACACCAACACTCTCTCTGAGGGGTAAAACTCCAATTTTAGTAGTCGATGGCGTACTTTATGAAAACATGACATTACGCGATATTCCAGTTGATAACATAGAAAACGTGACAGTGCTAAAAGGATCAACAGCTGCTGCATTATACGGTGTAGAGGGTGCTAACGGTACGATAATGGTAACGACTAAGAAAGGACTTCAGGAGAAAGGCGTGGAGATTAATGTTAATTCAAATAACATGTTTTTCGCAGGCTATTTAGCGCTTCCCGAGGTTCAATCATCGTATTCCGCCGGATATGGAGGAAAATATAACACAGATGATGAAGTTTGGGGCGATAAGCTAGATATAGGTCGAGTTTACCCCCAGTGGAATCCAATTACCAAGCAGATGGAGGATAGTGAATTGAGATCCCTCGGCAAGAATAATTTTGAGAACTTCTTAGAACATGGAGTTATTTCAAATAACTTCATCAGCTTCACCAATCAAGGTGAAAACGGTAGCATTCGTACATCTATTAACCATATTTATAATAAAGGGCAGTATCCAAATACAAAGCTCAATATGACGAATATATCGGTTTCCGGTGAAACGAAAATTTCGGATAAAGTTAGCTTAGAAAGTCGCTTTGGCTATAATAGACGCTTCGCTCCGAACGATTTCGGTGCTGGTTACGGCAACCAGGGATACATTTATAATATTTTGGTATGGACTGGTCCGGAATACGATTTGACACAGTATAAAGATTACTGGATTACTAAAGACCAGCAACAAAACTGGCATTACAAGGCCTGGTATGATAACCCTTATTTGTCTGCTCATGAGAAACTTAGTTCAGAATTAATTAACAAATTAAATGCTGCGATTACCTTGAATTATAAAATGACTGGATGGTCGAAGATAATGCTTCGTAGTGGGTATGACTACTATGGAAACACTAGGCAGCAAACAAATCCTATGGGTATCTATGGAACGCGTGGGGGATTTGCTGGGTATGATAATAAAGGAAAGTATTGGTCTAATAAGCAAGACGGATTCGGAACTACGAATGACTTAATAGTTACAGCGAATGGTTCATTTGGCGATTTTACGATTGATGGGCTTGCAGGTGCATCTATATTTTATCGAAGAGATAATGGGATAACTGCTTCGACTGTCAATGGTATTTATATTCCAGGTTTTTATTCATTAAAGAATTCAATTGGCCCGGTTGCAACTTCTGAGTCAAAAACGAAAGAAATGAGAAATGGACTTTATGGTCGATTGTCAGTTTCTTGGAGAAATATCGTGTTTTTAGAAGGGACAGGGCGAAATGACTGGACTTCAACTCTTCCAGCGGAAACTCGTTCTTTCTTTTATCCATCAGTGTCAGGAAGTGTACTCGTATCCGAACTATTTTCAAACAAACCATCTTGGATGGATTTGCTGAAAGTTCGTGGTTCTTGGGCAATTACAAAGTTTGCGCCTAATCCGTATGAAGTTAATCAAGTGTTTTCAGTTACGAATAATGTATGGGACGGGCTGTCAACGGGTTCATACCCGAATTCTATCAAAGATTATTCGATCAAACCTTCACAAGAAGATCTTAGAGAACTTGGTTTAGAGTGGTCACTGCTGAATAATAGACTTACCGGTAACTATACCTATTATTCGCGCTGGGAACATAACAGAAGCGTGAATGCAACGATTTCTGGAACTACAGGCTTTAATTCTCGACTAATCAATATTGGAGAGGAATATATGACTAAAGGGCATGAAATCACTTTGGGTGGTATTCCTATAAAGAACTCAGATTTTCAATGGGAAGTATCAGGAAATTTGTCTCAGAATCTAAAATATTACCATAAACTAGATCCTGATTATTCGGCGGATGAACTGTACGTGAAAGTAGGGGAAAGGACTGATCACTACGTTACACGTGACTGGGAAAGAGCCACTGACGGTCAGGTCGTTCACAATGCTTCGGGGATGCCAATAAGTGCGGTACATGCAGCAAGATTATTTGGCTATTCAGCGCCAAAGTGGATTTGGGGGATTACGAATCAATTCCAATATAAAGATTTTGCATTTTCCTTCAGTGTAGACGGTCGAGTTGGTGGACTTTCATATTCAAGTATGAATGTAAGATTATGGCAAACGGGTGCTCATCCAGATTCAGATACGGAAGCACGTTATGAAGAGGTGGTGAATGGGAATAAGATATTCATAGGAGAAGGCGTAAAGATCGTTTCAGGGTCTGTTAGTTACGATAAGTATGGGCAGATAATAAATGATGATCGAGTTTTTGCTAAGAACGATCAAATTGTTTCTTATGAAAACTACTGGAAAAGGGCCTATTCTGGTACACGCAATATTTGGGATGAGACTTTTATCAAGCTGAGGGAGGTTTCGTTAAATTATTCCGTGCCAGTTGAAATTGCTTCCAAATTGAGCGCCAAGAAGGCAAGTGTTGGAATTACTGGGCAGAACTTGTTCCTATGGACAAAGAAATATCGTTTTTCAGATCCAGATGCCGGTTCTGAAGACCTGAACTCACCATCAGTACGTTATCTAGGGTTCAATTTAAACCTAAGTTTTTAAGTGTTAATTTTTACATGCAAAATGAAAAAGCTATTTAAATACATATTTATAGGATTGATTGGAATTTGTTCATCTTGTTCGAAGTTTGAGGAAATTAATAGTAATCCTGAGGCTACCGACAAAGTGACGTCGGCAATGCTTGCGACGAGAATCATAATCAACTTGGCAAATCAACCTTCTCAAAAGTCCTTCATGCATCCTTATTTGTTAAATAAGAATATTGTTTGGACGGAGTTTGTTGAGAGCTATCAATATAATGGATTTGGAGCCGGTTCTCTCGGTTTTACATCCCTGAACGATGCGCACTTTATGGTTGATTTTGCCAGTTCCGAGAAATTGGCGCGTTCGTACGAAGGATTAATGTATTTCGCTCGAGCCGTCAAGTTTTTTGAAGCGACAATGGATTTGGGCGATATTCCATATCAAGAGGCGTTAAAAGGGGAATCTGATAAAGTTTATTTTCCGAAATTTGATGAGCAGAAGGATGTTTTTATCGGTATTTTGAATGAATTGGATAAAGCAGATAAAGCTTTTTCTGAAGGAGAGAAGTTTACCGGGGATCCTTTGTATGCTGGAAATACCGAGAAATGGAGAAAGTTGGTTAATAGCTATGCTTTAAATGTTCTTATCCAGTTGAGCAAGAAGGAATCCGTTAATGAATTGGATATTAAAAATCGCTTCGCTCAGATTCTAAATAATAGACCAATATTCACTTCGAATGCCGACAATTTTCAACTTATTCGCTCAGATAAAAGTGGCCAAACATATCCATTTTATAAGGTCGGAAACAATTTCACTATTTATCCAATTGTTTCAAGCGAGATTATTGAAAGACTTAAATCTTTAAAAGATAGACGTCTATTTTATTACGCAAACCCGTCAGCAAAACGATTGAAAGATGGAAAACAAGTTTCTGATTTCGATGCTTATGTTGGAATTGATCCTTCATTGCCGTATGACAATGTTTTAGCGATAAAAAACAGCACTGACTATTCGAAACTAAACGACCGATATTTAGAAATTCCGGAAGGTGAACCTACTCAACAGTTATCGTATGCTCAACTATGTTTTATAATCTCGGAAGCCGCAAGTCGGGGATGGGTTAGTACGGAAGCTAAAGAGTGGTACAAAAAGGGCATTGAGTCATCTATGAAATTTATTTATAGCAACACGCCAAATACTGTACAGTATCACCATGGAATGCCTTTAGACGATAGTTACATATCGACATTTGTTACAGACTTGGCAGCTAATTTTCCAACGAACTTGGAAGCTAGAGTTGAAGCAATAATTACTCAGAAATATTTAGCGAGTTATTTACAATCTGAATATGCAACTTACTACGACTATCGTCGTACAGGATATCCAAAATGGAAAATTAATCCAGCAAGTAGTTTAAATTCTGAAGCCCCAAATAAAATTCCTGTTCGATGGAAATATCCCGATTCAGAATATAGTTTTAACAGCAAGAATCTTCAAGAGGCTCTTGATAGACAATTCAATGGTGTTGATGAAATAAATCAGTTGATATGGATTCTGAAATAGCAGCTCCTAAATCAAAAAAACTCTTTCATTCAAAACAAGAAAAGCGAGCTTATTAGCTCGCCTTTCTTGTTTTAAGTATCTCTTACTTCGTTTTTAATCGAATATAATCCGTTAAAACATTTGCACTCTCTTCTAGAACAAAGTCATAATCGAATTTCGGTTGAGGTTGACCTTCTTTCCATAATGGAAGCTTCAAGAACCCCAATTGTTTGTTAATTCTATCACGGTTCTTAAGACGGTTCTTCTCACGTTCTGATTTCAACTTTGCCTCGTTTAAGCTTACGGAAGGAATAGAATCTACTTTGTTGAATTCTTCGATATCTTCCAACAAGAACGTATAAGCAGGCGATTTTTCCATACGTTTCTTGTGAATATCATTCAATTTTGAATTGATAGACGCAAGATCTGTAATTTTCGCAAATGTAGATGGTTTAATTTGATCCCATGGTAGTGCCGAAGGTTCGGAGCTTTCTCCGAATTTCTCTGCAGAATATTGTGTAGGGAACGTTACATCTGGAGCAACACCTTTATGTTGCGTACTACTACCCGTCACTCGGTAGAACTTACCCATCGTGATATTGATCTGTCCGAATTCTGGAGCACCATTAGGTGTGTCAGCGTCTTTTTCGCCCGAAGCTTTAATTAATAGTTTGTTTGTTGCACTGATAAATCTAGACATATCTACTGCGTTTTGAACAGTACCTTTTCCATAGGAAGTCGAGCCTAAGATAATTCCGCGACCATAATCTTGAATAGCGCCTGCAAAAATTTCAGATGCTGATGCAGAGAAGCGGTTGACAATTACCCCGAATGGACCATCCCAGGAAACTCCGGATTCTTGGTCGCTGTCCACTTGCACACGATTTCGAGTGTCGCGAACTTGCACGACAGGACCTTTATCAATGAACAATCCAGTTAATTCAATTGCTTCTTGTAAAGAACCACCACCATTATTGCGTAAATCCATTAATACAGCATCCACGCCATCTTTTTTCAAGCTGTCTAATAGTAATCGAACGTCACGTGTCGTGCTCTTATAATTTTGATCGCCACGACGAACAGCGTCGAAGTCGATATAGAACTTAGGAAGGTTGATAATACCTACGCGGTAATTTTTGCCATCCTCACCTTTGATTGTTTTGATTTCACGTTTCGCCGACTCTTCTTCCAAGACAATTTTTTCGCGAGTCAACTTTACAATTTTAGGTGTTGTAGACATGTCTGCTCCAGCAGGTAGCACCTTTAAGCGGACAACGGTTCCTTTCTTCCCTTTGATTTTGGCGACTGCAGCATCTAAGCGCCATCCAATAATATCTTCAAACTCAGCGTCTCCTTGTGCAACACCCACAATGCGATCGTTAATTTGCAAGGTCTTATCTTTAAATGCAGGTCCTCCAGCAATAATCATTTTGATGGTGACCATTTCGTTCTCCATCTGTAGCTGCGCGCCGATACCTTCCAAAGTGTTCGACATACTTTCATTGAAAGCTTGTGCAAACGATGGATTATAGTAATTCGTATGTGGATCTACTGCGGCCGTAAAGGAAGTCATTATAAGCTGAAAAGCATCATTCGCATTCGCTTTGGATGCCTGAGAGATTAAATTTTTGTAGCGGCTTTTTAATGTCTCTTTGTTTTTCGCTAAATCAAATTTCGCCGAGTCACTTGCAGTCAATTTAAGATTTAATAGATCATATTTTACACGTTTTCTCCATTGGTCTTTTAGCTCAGCATCGGACTTGAACCACGGTAATTTCTCGCGAAAGCTATTGTAGGTTTCATCCTTAGTGAAATCATGGTTTGAATCGATTTGATCTAAAGCGTAATTCAAACATTGTAAATAACGATCTGAGTATTTGTTAAACATATAGAAAGCGCTTGATAAATCGCCTTCCTTAAAGTCTGCTCCAAAATTATTTTTGAACTGTTGAAAATCATCGATATCAGACTGTAATAAATAGTTGCGTCCTTGATCAAGTCCTTCTACTAGATTATTAAATATAATATTGGAAATTGAATCGTTCATTGGAACACGCTTATAGCTGAAGTTTTCCAACAAGTTTGCAACTTCCTTCACGATTACCCCGTGCTGAGTTGTTGGTTTTAATTGTAAGCCTTCCTGTTCAAGATCAACACGCGGTTTTGCACCACATGCAACAATCGAAATTAGGGAAAGACCTAGGATTAGATTTCTTAACATATAGATGGTTTTCTTAATACTGTTCATTTTTTTAATTAGAGACACCTCGTTTAACACGTTGCTCGAATCGTTTTATCGACGATTGTAGCCGCTAAATTTAGTTAAAATTTAAATCAATGTAGGAGGCATCAACGTAAAATTATCATTTCAATAATCAAATATTGACCCATAATGAGTGATCTTAACACTTTTTAAGATAATGAGTTGATTTTGATGACAGAAAAGTGTTTTAAACTGATATTAGAATAGCTCTTTTCTCAATTTCCAATATTCCGATAGGTGTGCTTCTGCAGACTCGTAATTCCCCATAATCATATCGATTTCCCCAAGCTTATCATGGATAGCTAATTGTAGGGCCTTATTGTTCTCTCCATCAGCCAATGTTTTAGCTTTTTCCAATTCTAATTTTGCAACACGATAATTTTGCTGCATGAATTTGGAATAGCCTAACATATATTCAATTTCTGGTAAATCCATTTTGAAGTTCTTTGAATTCGCCAGATCTCTTGCTTGAATTAAGAACCATTGTGCTTCGGTGTGCTTATTTTGAAGTTGATAAATCTTTGCTAGCTGAATCCAAGCTTTGGTTTTTCCGCTAAAATCCTTGGTCTTGTTGTAAATCGGAATGGCGCGACGTATAATACTGTTTTCTGCTGCTTTGTATTCTTTTTGATGAGCACGAATTAATCCAGCTTGAACGAGTGAATTAGCCTGATCGGTAATACGCTTGCTGTCGATAGCCTTTTGTAGATATTGTTCTTGTAAAGCGTCAGCGTCGGAAAAACTTCGTTGATAGAGGTGAGCATTGGCTAGGTTAAATTGCACAATACTAGCATCCGCTTTAAATTCAGTGTTTTGAATAAGTCCTAGCGCTTCAGCTAGTAAAGCAATTGACTTTTTAATATCGTTTTGTTTCGTAGCCTCCAGCGCGTATACATTAAGTAAACCTGCTGCTAAACGCGTATTATTATTTCTCTTTAAAGAATTGATCAGATCCATCCATTTTTCAGCACTATTGGGAAATGGTTGAAATTGTTGAATTAAATAACTCGAATTCGAGGTCTGTTGAAATTCTTCGATTAGGTTTTGGTAATCTAATTGTCGAGCAATTGAATCATAAAAGCTGTTTTTCTCCTTATAAGAGTCGACAAGAACTTCTTCTTTAGTTCTCGGAGCCGGTAAGTTATAGACTTCGGGCCCAATGCCTTTGAAGTTTGGATTGTATTTTGTAACAAAACCCGCAGGGTCCAATACTTCACTGCCACTCTGGGCTTTTACTCCCTTTAACGAAATAATCAGCACTATGGCCAATAACACACGCACTTTGTTGAACATCCTCGAAATTGCTTTTTCCAAAATTATCAATTCTATTGAGATTTCATAATTTGAACTGTTAATTAATGTTATAAAGCAACAGTAACGAACGACAATTTAGGATAAGGTAAAACATTCGCCACATTTTGATCTATATATGTTATACATGAAGCGAAGCATTGCCGTTACGAGCAAAAATCAATAGTTTTGTTAATTATGACAACGAGGATTCCTTTAGCTGAACGAATGCGCCCTAAATCGCTAGAAGATTATGTGGGGCAAAAACATATCGTCGGGGATGGTGCCGTCCTTAAAAATGCAATAGATCAAAAAGGTATTCCTTCTATTATTCTTTGGGGCCCACCAGGCGTTGGCAAAACAACCCTCGCATTGCTTATTGCGAAGGCGCTAGAAAGGCCTTTTTACAGCTTAAGTGCCATTCAGTCGGGTGTGAAAGAGGTTCGCGAAGTCATCGAAAAAGCAGAGCAACTTAGGCAATTCAATCAGGAACAACCAATTCTTTTCATTGATGAGATCCATAGGTTTTCCAAATCACAACAGGATTCTCTGCTTGGAGCAGTGGAACGCGGTACAGTAACCCTAATTGGTGCAACGACTGAAAATCCATCTTTTGAAGTGATATCGGCATTGCTTTCTAGATGTCAAGTTTACGTCTTGGAGGAGTTAGCGAAAGAAGACTTAATCCATATTGTGGATAAAGCATTAAGCGAAGATGAATACTTAAACCAAGAGAAAATTGAGGTTAAGGAGTACGATGCACTATTACAGTTGTCCGGGGGAGACGCCCGTAAATTATTAAATATATTGGAATTGGTAAGTCAAGCTGCGGTGCATCAAAAGCTTCCAATTGCAAACGATTTTGTTGCAAAACATGTTCAGCAGAATAGAATTCGATACGATAAATCCGGTGAACAGCATTATGATGTCATTTCTGCTTTTATTAAATCGATTCGAGGTTCTGACCCAAATGCTGCAGTGTATTGGCTTGCAAGGATGATCGAAGGAGGCGAGGATCCCAAATTCATTGCTAGGCGTTTATTAATTCTAGCATCCGAAGACATAGGGAATGCAAACCCCAATGCGCTATTACTTGCGAACAACTGTTTTCAAGCGGTAAACGTGATAGGTTGGCCCGAATCAAGGATAATTCTTTCTCAAACGGTAACTTATCTGGCGAGTTCAGTGAAGAGTAACGCAGCTTATGAAGCGATTAATAAGGCGCAAGCAATCGTTAGGCAGACGAGTAATCTTTCGGTACCTTTACATCTCAGGAATGCTCCTACCAAGCTGATGAAAGCGCTGGATTATGGCGGCGATTATAAATATTCTCATGCTTTTCCCGGAAATTTTGTCTTGCAGGAGTATATGCCAGATCAGTTGAAAGGTTTAAAGCTTTATGAACCGGGAAGTAATGCCGCTGAAGATAAACTTCGAGCGTCCTTAAAGGAACGCTGGAAGGATAAATATGGATATTAAATTAAAGAAATTGCTTTGAAGACACCTATGTCAAATACATTTACCAGTATAGATTTCGAGTTAGCTACCGCTAAATACAGTAGTGTTTGTGCAGTAGGCATCGTAAATGTCGTCAATGGAATCATTACCAACGAGTTTTATAGTTTGGTTAGACCTCCGGAAAACAAATATATGTGGCAAACTTCACGTGTTCATGGGATTAAGTCAAAACACACCGAAGATGCACCCAGTTTTATTGAACTTTTCCCACAAATTGATCATTTGTTAAAGGGGCAGGTGATGGTTGCTCATGATGAGTTACTGGATCGCTCGGTACTGAAAGAGACCATGAAGTTTTATGACTTGTCCTATCAACAATTGCAGCTTCCGCAGACATGGGAATGTACCAGTAAAATATATCGAGCATTAGGGTTTGAAAGAACAAAGCTTAGCATTTGTTGTGAAATTATGGGCGTTTCCTTACAACATCACGATGCACTATCGGATGCTCGTGCAACTGCAGAGTTATACTTAAAGATAGATCAAGTAAAAAACAATTTAAAATCGGCTAATCATGAGTAAAATTATAAATGTCGTATTGTCTGGAGGTGTCGGCTCACGACTGTGGCCGCTCTCCAGAAAGGCAAGGCCAAAACAATATCTCCCACTGTTCGGGGGCAAAACGTTGTTCGAATTAACCGTTGAGCGAAATCAACCTTTAGTTTCGAAGGTCACCTTAGTGGGCTCTAGTCAAAACAAGGATTTGGCTGAAGCGGTTCTTAAGAGATTTGATAGCGATATTATTGCTGAAGCTGCGCCCAGAAATACAGCGGCAGCTATTGCATTTGCGGCCTTCCATGCGGAACCTGACGACATCCTAATTGTTACCCCATCGGATCATTTGATTGAAGGTGAAGAAGATTACCAAGAGGCGATCAACCAAGGAATAGTTTTCGCACAAGAGGGTTACATCGCTACATTCGGTATTATTCCCACGCGTCCTGAAACGGGATATGGATATATCGAGCATGAAGGAAACACGGTACTCGCTTTTCGTGAAAAACCCAACGAGTTAACTGCACGAGAGTTTCTCAAACGAGGGAGCTTCCTTTGGAATTCTGGAATTTTCTGTTTCAAAGCAGGCGTTTTTCTGGAGGAATTAATGCGTTTCGAGCCAAAGCTCTATGCTGCCGCCGAAACTGCGTTTGAGTATGCGACCGACTTAGTACTTGACCAGGAGCATTCACTGCAGATTCCCTCAAAGAGTATTGACTATGCTGTGCTTGAAAAATCAGACTTAATTAAGGTAGTTCCGGCAAAGTTTCGGTGGTCGGATATGGGCGCTTTCGACTCCCTATTCAGCTACCTAAAGGAAAAGGGTCACCCTGTTGATGAAAATGGCAACATTGTTGTAGGAACTAGTAAGCATACCGTATTTGTAGGTTTATCGAACTGTATGCTGATTAATACCGACGATGCAGTTTTAATTTTAGATAGAAATCGATCGCAGGAAGTCAAACAAGTGTATGAGTTGTTGGAAAAAGGGCAATCTCCTCTAGTTTAGTATTTGCTGTAGCGTTTATTTTACAATCGTCGTATTACTATAAGTAAAGATTAAGAGTTAAATTTAGAATAGTTTATCTTTGTCAGTTTACTTGATGATTCGATAAACGCCTTATTTTAAACGCTATGGGATTTTGGAATAACTTATTTGGGGGAAGGAAGAAAAAGAATAAAACTTATCATAATAAGCTATCATGGATTACTTGGGATATTCACAACCATTTGTTGCCGGGAATTGATGATGGTAGTCCAGATGTTGATCAGTCCATTGAACTGATTAAAGGATTGAAAGACTTAGGCATACATCGTTCGGTTTCTACTCCCCATGTGATGTATGGTGTACATAATAATACGCCGCAGACGATTGGCTCAGCTCATCAAAACTTGAAGGCAGCCTTGTCAACAAGGAACATTGACTTTGAATTGAAATTCTCTGCAGAATATATGATTGATGATCAACTGGGTTTTCTGATTGAAAATGATCAGCTATGTTTAATGCCCAATAAATATGTATTGATTGAAATGTCATATTTATCGGAATCCAAAGGCCTGTTTAGTATTATCAAAAATTTACTGGAAAAAGGTTATCAGCCTATTTTAGCACACCCCGAGCGTTATAATTACTACCATAATAACTTTAAGATATTCGAAGAAATTAAAAATGCTGGCTGCATGCTTCAACTTAATTTATTGTCAATTAGTAAATATTATGGTGAACATGTCAAGACTGCAGCGCTAACGTTAATACGTGCTGGTATGTATGATTTTGTCGGAACTGACATGCATCATAACAGACATTTGGACGCTTTGAAGGGAGTTGTTTCTAAGTATGACGTACGCGAGTTGTTGAGAGATTGTCCAATTAAAAATGCGACGATGTTTGAGACTGCGCAGGAAAAAAAAATTGCTTAAGAGTCGTACGATAGCGCCTGAATCTTGAATGATGTAGATCAGCGTAATATAAAATATTGATAGAGTCCTTAGGGGCTCTTTTTTTGTTGATGACTTATTCCTTAAATTCTCCTTTTATTTCTTTATTTTGCTTGAATGAAAAAGTGCATTCTAATCACCGGCGGAGCTGGCTTTATTGGGTCACATGTTGTTCGACATTTTGTTTTAAAATACCCTAAATATCAGGTTGTTAATGTGGATTCGTTGACCTATGCTGGAAACTTAGAGAATCTTAAGGATATTGAAACAGCAACAAATTATAAGTTTGAAAAAGCTGATATAACTGATCGTCATTCACTTCATGAATTATTTAACAAATACAGGCCCGACGGCGTGATTCACCTTGCTGCAGAATCCCATGTCGATAGATCTATTTCAAATCCGTTGGCCTTTGTTCATACGAATGTAGTTGGGACAGTAAACTTGCTAGAGGAAGCTAGACACGCTTGGAAAGACAGTTTTGTAGATAAGAGATTTCATCACATATCTACGGACGAAGTATTTGGATCTCTGGGGACAAATGGATTGTTTTCGGAAGAAACAAAATATGACCCACATTCGCCCTATTCAGCGTCAAAGGCCTCTTCTGACCATTTCGTTAGAGCGTATCATGACACCTATGGACTCCCAATTGTGATAACGAATTGTTCAAACAATTATGGTCCAAATCATTTTCCAGAAAAACTGATCCCGCTCTGCATTACCAATATTTTAGAAGGTAAAGCATTGCCGATATATGGCGATGGCAAATATACAAGAGACTGGCTCTATGTGGTCGACCATGCACGAGCGATTGATTTGGTTTTTCATAAGGGAGTAGATGGGAGCTCATATAATATCGGCGGGTTTAATGAATGGCAGAATATCGATCTTGTTCGAGAATTGTGTAGGCAAATGGATGAGAAGCTTGGTCGTGAAGTTGGAACCTCCGAATCCCAAATTACTTTTATTAAAGATCGGCCTGGTCACGACTTGCGTTATGCTATAGATGCCTCTAAAATTAAAAACGAGCTAGGTTGGAAACCGTCCGTGACTTTTCAAGAGGGGCTAGCCTTGACGATCGATTGGTATCTTAACAATCAAGATTGGTTGAGAAAGGTTCTAACTGGAGATTATCAAGACTATTATTCCGATCATTATTCTAAATAGCAATTCGATGAAAGCAATAGAAACAAAATTAGAAGGCTGTTTTATTATCGAACCAAACATTATTGGAGATAATCGCGGATATTTCTTTGAATCATATAATGAAAAAAGCTTAAATGAAGCATTAGGGCAAGATATTCATTTTGTACAAGATAACCAGTCCTTATCCAGTTATGGAGTTATTCGTGGATTACATGCACAGTCCGGGGAGTATGCTCAGGCGAAATTAGTACGGGTGTTGAAGGGAGAGGTGTTAGATGTCGCGGTAGATTTTAGACCAGAATCTCCAACTTTTGGGCAACATATTACTGCGATACTTTCGGCAGAAAATAGACGTCAGCTTTATATTCCTCGTGGATTTCTACATGGATTTGTCGTTGTTTCTGAACATGCTGAGTTTTTCTATAAGTGTGATAATTTCTATTATAAAAACGCGGAAATAGGTGTTCGGTATGATGACCCGACGCTTGCTATTGATTGGACAGTTCCCATCAATGATTTGATCCTTTCTGAAAAGGATCAAGTACTTCCATTTCTTCATGAAATCAAGTTATAATGCAAGAAAACGTGAAACCGCTGATTTTAATTACTGGCGCTACGGGTCAATTAGGACGTGAATTAAGAGTCGTTTTTGAAGATATAGAGAATTTTCAATTCGAGTTTGTCGATCGTAAGAACTTCCCATTGGACAGCGTTGAGCAAATTCAAGCTAAACTAAAAGCGTATAAACCGAATTGTATAATAAATGCAGCAGCTTATACTGCTGTTGACCGTGCGGAGGAAGAATTCGAGTTAGCAAATCGTGTAAATCACCTCGCTGTCAAAGAGATGGCGATATATTCACAAGCGACGGATTGTAAATTTATTTCTATATCAACAGATTATGTTTTTGATGGGGAAGGAAATAGGGCATGGGTAGAAGAGGATATAGTGAAGCCAATTAATGTGTATGGAGAAACTAAGGCGTTAGGAGAGCGTGCCATCTTGAACGAGAATCGAAACGCGATCATCATTAGAACTTCTTGGGTATATTCGACGTTCGGCAATAATTTTGTGAAAACCATGCTTAAATTGATGTCTGAACGCGAGGAAATAAGGGTTGTTGATGATCAAGTTGGATCCCCAACATATGCAAGAGATCTCGCTGTTGCGATAAAAGGAATAATTTTAAGTGAAAAATGGATTGGAGGAATATATCATTATGCCAATGAAGGATGTCTCTCTTGGTTTGATTTTGCAAAAGCGATAAAGAAGTTAGCAAATCTTAGTTGTTCGATTCTCCCTATATCAAGTGCTGAATTTCCAACAGTTGCAAAACGACCTAAATTCTCGTGGCTCGATAATTCAAAAATAAAAAGTACTTTTGGTATTCAAATTCCTAAGTGGGAAACTAGTCTAAAAAAGATGCTCATCGAGATGGGCGAAATCAACAATAATTCAATTTAATCATGAAGGGGATAATTTTAGCAGGTGGTTCGGGTACCCGGTTACATCCATTAACTCAAGTCGTATCAAAACAACTTTTGCCTGTCTATGATAAACCTATGATATATTATCCCTTATCTGTGCTCATGATGGCAGGGATTACCGAAGTGTTGATCATTTCAACACCGGCAGATCTTCCAAATTTCCAACGCCTTTTCGGTTCAGGGAGTCAACTTGGGCTAACCATTTCTTATGCGGAGCAACCACATCCGGATGGTCTTGCCCAAGCGTTCATTATTGGTAAGGATTTTATCAAAGATGATGATGTTTGTTTAATATTAGGAGATAATATTTTTTACGGGGCGGGACTTCAAGTATTGCTGCAAGAAGCCAAAGAGAAAGTTGAAAAGGAAAGAAAAGCTGTTGTTTTTGGATATTATGTAGAAGATCCTGAACGATATGGGGTTGCGTCTTTCAATAAAGAAGGAAAGGTCTTAGATATTGAGGAAAAACCTGAAGATCCCAAATCTAATTATGCAGTTGTTGGTTTGTATTTCTACCCAAACGATGTTATTTCGATAGCGCAAAATGTTAAACCGTCAAACAGAGGTGAGCTGGAGATTACAAGCGTTAATCAAGCTTATTTAAGTAAAGGCGTTCTCCATTTGCAACTATTAGGGAGAGGTTTTGCGTGGTTAGATACAGGAACTCACGAATCACTTTCTGAAGCAACGGAGTTTATTAAGACTATTGAAAAGCGTACGTCTTTGAAAGTTGCTTGTCTTGAGGAAATAGCTATCTTGAAAGGTTTTATTTCTAGGGAGAGAGTGTTATCGAGTATCGATGATAAAAAAGGTGATTATTATAATTATGTAAGACGAATTGCTAAGTAGGATTTTCGATATTATTCTGTCTAAACTCCAACTAAATTTTTAATTTCCACGTTTCAACTTTTATTGAGAGATTTATTCTAATGTTTTCGAAAGCGTCAATATTAACCTTTATACAAGTACTGATTTTTTGCCTTTTCAATGTGGAAGGAAAGAGTCCCTATGCTCATTTGTTGAAATTAAAAAGCAATAAAGCAGTTTTAGAGGAAGCCTTGCAGATCAATACACATATTGGGAAGGATACAGTTGAAATTCATAAGATTTTAGATCCGCTATTAGAATTTGCAAAAAGAGAAAAAAGGGAAGAATTAAAGTTTGCCTATTATCTTTTGATGGCGGATGCTTTTTCTGTCGCATATGATGACGTCAATCCTCAGTCTGACCACTATTTTCGCTTAGCATTAAATTCAGTTGCCGTGAAAAGCAATCAACATTTGGAAATGTTGACGAATATTCGTTGGGGCTATTACTACTTTACCTATAGAAAAGTTAAAGAGGCGTTCCCATATTTTCTTAGAGCGAATGAGTTCCGCGACAATGTTCTTTCAGCCACTATGCCACTTGTGCCGCTGCATTATGGCTATATGGCTAATTTCTATAGTTATATTGGAGATCATAAGAAGGCGATCGTTTACTTAAAGTTGGGCGTGCCCTATACTGATGAATTAAGTCGAAAACGAATAGACATGTTTAACGCAATTGGGGTCTACTTACGGCGTGACTTTCAGTTAGCGGAAGCTGAAGGGTACTTTAAACATGCGATGAAAGTAGCTACTGAGGCAAAGGATTCTGTTTGGGTAGGTATCATTTCTGGTAATCTAGCAGATTTTGAAAGATCTCGCGGGAATTTCACTAAAGCTTTAGAGTTAGTACAGCAAAATATCAAGTATTCTGAGAAGTTCAATGAGTATTTAGACGCGATGAGAGCATATATTGCGCTTGCGGAAATATATGTGGAGAAACAGCAGTGGGCAGAAGCGAAAGAGGCACTTTTTAGATCACAGGGGTATGTAGAGGATAAGCCCTACTTTCTCCAATACAAGAAAGATATTGCAAAAATATTTGCGAACATAGCAAACGGAGAGGGTAATAAGGCTAAAGAGCTGATTCATCTACACGAGTTTTTAGCATTAAGCGACAGTTTGACTAGTCAGACCAATTTTGATATGATGCAGAAGATCTATTGGCAATGGGAGTCTGAGCGTTATGATCAAGCTGTAAAAACTGCAGAAATGAAGAAAATTCAATCGCAACAAAAATATCAACTTTTTGGTCTTCTTCTGTTGTTGGGCTTTGTCATTATTATCCTCTTGGTAAACCGCTCAAGGAATAAAGAAAAAATCAAATCCACTCTTCTTGAGAAGGAACAATTGAAACTAGCATTCGAAAAGAATATATTGGATCAGGAGTTAATCGTCTTAAGAGATTCTTTAGAGGAGTTTACAAATACCATAAAACAAAACGATTCAACTATTCAACAATTAAGGATGGAAGTATCACATGGGATTGATCTCGATCGTAAACATCAGGAGAAGATAAATGAAAGCCTAAGCGATATGTTGGAGACACATATTATGACAGACGAACGTTGGTTAAAGTTTAAAGCAGTCTTCGATAGGGTGTACCCTGGATTCCTTCTAGAACAAAAGGTTATTTATCCAAAGCTCTCCGAAAACGATTTGCGCCTATTGTCCCTGATAAAATTGGATCTGAGTAATCGAAGCATGAGTGACCTTCTTGGTGTCTCAATCGATGCGGTTAAAAAAGCTAAACAAAGACTCAAGAAAAAGCAAGAACCTATTGAAAACTAAAATAAAATGTCCTACCCGTTGGGTGGGACATTTTATTTTGTTGAAAGTTAACGCTTTGTACATGGTACGAACTGAGCTTTTTACGATTTGTAGCGATTTGTCCACCTATTGTCCACCCCTAGATATTACCGAAATACGAAAGATCAATGCTATTTTTGGCTTATTCAATTTGCAATTAGTAAAAGTAAAAGATTATCCGAAATGAACTATTTAATAATAATCGCAATTATACTTTCGGCTGGCGCGTTGTTCTTTTTCTACAGAAAATTTGCGTACAGTAACTTTGACAAGTATGCCGATTTAACAGTAAATCTGTTGTTAGATCAAAATAATGGGGATTTTAATTCCCACTATGGGTGCATTATATTTCAACTTCCGAGCTACGGGGAACATGTGAAAGAAGTTGTAATCACGGGTGTGCAAAGCAGCAATAAGCACATCCGTGTCAATGCATTCGAAAAATTAAACTTCTTTATAACACCCGGTCAAGCGACGGAAAGTGCAATGCGTTCTATCGGTTTCTCTATTAGTAATAGAGCTCTGCAGAGCCATTCTGGCAAGCAAGAAAGCGTTGTCGTAAGGGGTTACATTGTAGATAGAAAGGGCGAGAAAAAATTGTTTTTGAAAACATCATATTATACACTTCGAGACTTTGACATTGGGCAACAGTCTACTACATACGGGAAGTCTAAAGGTTTAGCAGTTTAATCCATTTTTTAGGTTGTTACAAGCATCGTGCAGAAATGTGGCGATGCTTTTCCTTCTTATATACAGGTGTTTAGTTACTCAAACGTTTGCATAGAAGGAAAGGCTAAATTTTGAAAAAAAATATCAAATCGAATTCTTAAACAATTTGTTTTATTAAAAATCTTGAGTACTTTTGTTGCTCAATACTAACTTATGTTGGACTCGCTTATTACGTCGAAGACCCGATTAAAATTGCTTATCAAATTTTTTGTTTCAGCAACAAATAAGGGATACTTGCGTGGTATCGCGGAAGAATTCCATGAATCCACTAATGCGGTTCGTAAAGAGCTTAACCAACTTACCGATGCCGGATACCTACTGCGAGAACAGCAAAATCAGCGCATCTATTACCGAGCAAACACGCAGCATCCCTTGTTTGAGTCACTTCAGAATCTTGTAAGAAAATATTTAGGAATCGACAAAGCGATTGAAAGTGTTCTTGAAAAGTCCGGAGATGTTAAACAAGTGAGCCTTTTAGGTGATTATGCTAAAGGAATTGATTCCGGTACGATAGAAGTATTAGTTCTTGGAAATAATCTTGATACGGATTATTTGAAACAACTTGCTGCAAAAATCGAGTTATTATTGGGAAAGAAGGTTTTTATATTTTTTGAACTTGACAAACAAGTTCAACAGCAAATAATTCTTTTTCAAAAAGAAGATTAAGTTAGTATATTTCTGAAGACTACTAAAAATTCAAATGAGAATTAAGAAGATCGCATGTATAGGAGCTGGATATGTTGGAGGACCAACGATGTCCGTGATCGCGCAAAAAAATCCAGAAATACAAGTAACCGTTGTTGACTTAAATGTTGACAGAATAAACGCTTGGAATAATGAAAACTTAGAGAGTCTGCCTGTATATGAGCCTGGTTTAGATCAAGTCGTATTGGAAGCTAGGGGAAGGAACCTTTTCTTTTCTACCAATGTGACTAAAGCTATTGAAGAAGCCGACATGATCTTTATTTCAGTTAATACACCTACAAAGACCTACGGAAAAGGGAAAGGGCAGGCGGCTGACTTAAAATTTATTGAGCTTTGTGCAAGACAAATTGCGGAAGTTTCAACTACTTCAAAGATTATAGTTGAGAAATCAACGATACCTGTGCGTACCGCTGCTACCATTAAAAGTATTTTGGATCATACGGGTAACGGGGTTCAATTTCATGTACTTTCAAATCCTGAGTTTTTGGCGGAAGGTACAGCAATTGCTGACCTGCAAAATCCGGATCGTATCCTAATTGGTGGAGAAGATCAAGGTGCTATTCAAGCCTTGAAAAATATATACCAGGCATGGGTGCCGAATGAGCGAATTATTACTACCAACCTTTGGTCTTCTGAACTGTCAAAATTAGTCGCGAATGCATTCTTGGCCCAAAGAGTTTCTTCTATTAATTCCATTTCAGAACTATGTGAGGCGACGGGAGCCAACGTTGATGAAGTTGCACACGCCATAGGTCAGGACTCCAGAATAGGATCAAAATTTTTGAAAGCTTCAGTCGGCTTTGGTGGCTCATGTTTTCAAAAAGATTTGTTAAATTTAGTATATATTGCTCGGTCATATAACCTGAATGAAGTCGCGGATTATTGGGATCAAGTGATCCGTATTAATGACCATCAGAAAACAAGATTTGCAGAAAAGATAATACAATCGATGTATAATACCGTAAATGGCAAGAAAATTGCTTTTCTGGGATGGGCCTTTAAGAAAAACACGAACGATACGAGAGAATCTGCGGCAATTTATGTGGCAGATCATCTATTAGAAGAACAAGCGAAGATCGCAGTATTTGATCCGAAAGTTCAGAAACATCAGATTTATAAAGATTTAGAATATCTACAATCAAGGACTAATAGCGAGAACGAGTATTTACTCGAAGTAGCTGAAGATGCCTATGAAGCTTGCAAGGATGCGCACGGTATCGCAATCCTCACAGAGTGGGATGAGTTCAAAGACTTCGATTGGGATAGAATTAAGGACAATATGAAAAAGCCAGCCTTCGTTTTTGATGGTAGAAAGTTATTAGATAGAAATCGATTGGAAGAGCTAGGATTCATCTACTATGCAATTGGGGAGTAATTGATTAATCATTTTTAACAATTAACCATATGAAAGAAACTG
Source organism: Sphingobacteruim zhuxiongii (assembly GCF_009557615.1). NCBI lineage: Bacteria > Pseudomonadati > Bacteroidota > Sphingobacteriia > Sphingobacteriales > Sphingobacteriaceae > Sphingobacterium > Sphingobacterium zhuxiongii. Next base: position 4,112,576 of record NZ_CP045652.1, on the reverse strand, counting down.
AAAAAAGTGAGAAAGCTAACATAGTAGCTAAACCAAAGGATTATAATCCAGGTCCTCGTGTAGGAATCACTTTTAGTACATTCGACTTGTTACACGCAGGACATATCATGATGCTTGCTGAAGCGAAGAGGCAGTGTGATTATTTGATATGTGGTTTGCAAATGGATCCCACTTTAGATAGACCGGATAAAAATGCGCCAACGCAAACTGTTGTCGAAAGGTATATTCAGTTAAGAGGGTGTGTATATGTCGATGAAATTGTCCCTTATTCAACAGAACAAGATTTAGAAGATATATTGCGGTCTTTTAAGCTTGATGTTCGAATTGTTGGAGATGAATATATAGATAGAGACTTTACAGGAAGACAATACTGTGAGGAGAAAGGAATCGAGCTGTATTTTAACAGTCGAGATCATAGGTTTTCTAGCTCCGGCTTGAGAAAGATTGTAGCGGAGAAAGAAAATTTGAAAAATGGAAAATAGATAATCAACATAAATAGATGAGTAAAATATTAATTACCGGCGGAGCTGGATTCATTGGCTCCAATTTAACGGAGTACTTCCTAGGAAAAGGTCATCAAGTAGTTGTACTTGATAATTTTGCTACGGGGCATCGTCACAACTTGACTCTGCATGAAGGAAACTCCAAATTTCAATTGATCGAAGGAGACATTCGGAATATGGAAGATTGTCAAATAGCTGTTAAAGGTGTAGATTACGTATTGCATCAGGCAGCTTTAGGTTCCGTTCCACGCTCGATTAAAGACCCGCAGACATCGAATGAAGTTAACGTGTCTGGATTTTTAAACATGTTAGTCGCGGCGCGCGATGCGAATGTTAAGCGCTTTATCTATGCGGCCTCATCGTCGACCTACGGTGATTCTGAGAATTTGCCTAAAGTAGAAGATGTTATTGGAAAGCCATTATCCCCTTACGCAATAACAAAATATGTCAATGAACTCTATGCTGAGATATTCTCCAAAACCTACGGGATAGAAACAATAGGCTTACGCTATTTTAATGTCTTTGGACGCAGACAAGACCCTAATGGAGCCTATGCGGCAGTTATTCCATTGTTTGTAAAGAAATTTATGAATTACGAAAGTCCGGTTATCAACGGTGCGGGCGACTATTCTCGTGATTTTACGTATATCGATAATGTCATTCAGATGAATGAGCGAGCAATGTTGACTAACAACCCAGATGCTGTGAATACGGTTTATAATACTGCTGTTGGGGATCGTACGACGCTTAATCAATTGGTTGGGTATTTAAAGGAGTTCTTAACTGAATACGATTCTGAAATCGCAAAAGTTGATGTGGTCCATGGTCCTAACAGGCAAGGAGATATTCCACACTCACTAGCATCAGTTGAAAAAGCGAAAAGTCTACTTGGTTACGAACCATCGCACGTGATAAAAGAGGGGCTGAAAGAGGCAACGAAGTGGTATTGGGAGAATTTAAGATAATAAATAACTGAAAATAAATTTTACGAATTTAAAATGAAAAACATAGCTGTTATTGGTTTAGGTTACGTAGGCTTGCCTCTAGCGAGATTATTCGCTACAAAATATCCTGTACTTGGTTTTGATATTAATCAAAAGCGTATCGATGAACTTCGTTCCGGTAAAGATTTAACACTCGAAGTGGAAGATGAAGTTCTTAAAGGGGTTTTAGTTGATAGCAATCCCTTTGAAAATGAGGCTACGGTAGGACTATTCTGTTCAAATCAACTGGCTGATATACAAAATGCAAACTTTTATGTGGTAACCGTACCTACTCCGGTAGATAAAAATAATAGACCAGATTTAACACCTTTGTATAAAGCTTCTGAAACAGTAGGAAAAGTGTTGAAAAAAGGAGATATCGTTGTATATGAGTCAACGGTATATCCAGGAGTTACTGAAGAAGAATGTATTCCCGTATTGGAAAAGGTTTCAGGTCTAAAATTTAATGTTGATTTTTTCGCTGGATATTCACCAGAACGTATTAACCCAGGAGATAAACAACATACTGTTGAGAAAATTTTAAAAGTGACTTCTGGATCTACTCCTGAAATAGGGAAAGAAGTGGATAACATTTATAAATCAGTTATTCTGGCCGGCACGCACCTTGCCCCTGCAATCAAAGTAGCAGAAGCAGCAAAAGTTATTGAGAACTCACAGCGCGATATCAATATCGCTTTCGTAAATGAGTTAGCAAAGATTTTTAATCTTTTGAATATTGATACTCATGCTGTTTTGGAGGCCGCCGGAACGAAATGGAATTTTCTTCCATTTAAACCAGGACTTGTAGGAGGTCATTGTATTGGAGTAGACCCATATTATTTAGCACAAAAAGCACAGGAGCACGGTTATCACCCGGAGATTATTTTAGCGGGGAGACGCCTAAATGATTCTATGGGAGAATATGTGGCATCACAAGTTGTAAAAACAATGATTAAAAAAGGAATCAATGTAAATGGGGCGGAAGCATTAATGTTAGGAGTGACGTTTAAAGAGAACTGTCCTGACGTTCGAAATACCAAGATTGTTGATGTTATTAGAGCCCTAGAAGATTACGGAATTAAGGTTACAACATATGATCACTGGGCAAATCCAGCGGAAGTTGAGCATGAGTACGGAATTGAAAGTGTTGTTGAACTACCAAGTAGAAAGTTTGATGCGGTAATTCTTGGAGTTGCACACAAAGAATTTCTTGATTTGGATTTTGAATCTATTAAAAAGGATAAAGCAATTATCTATGATGTTAAAGGGGTGCTATCACAGCAAGTTGACTCAAAATTATAACAATCAATAATTCTACAACCTTGTCGATTTTAAAGAAAGGAATAATAACATCGATGTCCAGCTACTTATCTCTAGGGCTCGGCTTGGTGCAAACAATGATTGTGAGTAGAGCATTGGGTCCTGAGCTGGTTGGACAGATGTCTTTATTAAGGCAGGTCGCTGTTTTTGGGGCCCAGATTGGTAGTTTTGGATTACCGATGGGTATCATATATTTTATAAATAAGAGAAAATTGGATCGCGATACGGTAATCGGTAGTACATTGATTGCCACACAGTTATTATCACTATTAAGTTCTGTAATTGTTGCGTTAATGTTGATTTATGCTGATTTTTTTGGCGAGGTTAATATTATTATAATATTGTCGGTTATAGGATTTATCTTTTTCTCTAATTCCAGAACCGTTTTTCATTCGTTAAATATCGCCGATCAAGATGTTAAACGAATGTCGTTAATTGATGTTTTACCTACTGTACTTTGTGTTGGTATATTATTGTTTCTTTATTTGTACGACTTATTGAATCTAAATAATATTCTTTTCTTAAATATTTTTATTTGGCCGTTAATTGGATTAATATTGGCATTATTGATACAAAAGAATAGAATTAAGTTGACTTTCAGCATCAATGTTAAGTACTTAAAAGAAGCTTTCTCTTATGGTAGTCAAGTTAATCTTTCTGATTTTCTTGTACTAATAAACAGTTCTATTACATTATTTATTCTAAAATATTATACTTCGGATTTTACATCAGTCGGATATTTTTCAAGAGCAATATCAGTAACAACCCTGATTAATACTGCATTCATCAGCTTTTTGAGATTACTTTACTCACATTGGGCTCAACTGAGTGGTATCGAGTTAAAAAAAAGTGTAGAGCGAATTATGAATTTTCTAGTCCTTGTTTCCATTGTAGGATGCATATTGATTGGACTTTTTGGGGATTGGATCGTTTTGATATTGTTCGGGAAGGAGTTTTTGCCAGCGACGAGTCTGGTTCAAATTATAATTTTTGGGGCAACTGGTTTTTTAATAAGCAAATCCTTGCTGAAACTCTTTATATCTGATGGTAATGTAAAATATAATTTAGTCTGCTTATTAGTTGGAGGGATCAGCAATATTATTTTGAGCGTGATTTTAATTAAACTATACGGTGTAAAAGGAGCTGGATTCGCGCAATTATTTTCAAGTATTCTCATGGGATTAACTGCCTTGTATATAGCTAAGTCACGTTATGGCATTTCTATCTCTAGAATCTTGATTCCGAATTTTTCAATTAAGAATATCAAGAACATTATAAAACGATGAGATACGCTTACTTCGATTTTATTTACAATTTGGGTGGGGCGCAAAAATCCACGATTGATTTAATAAATAACTTATCTTCAAACGGCTTTGATATCTTACTTTTCGACGCACATGGAGAGTGTGATCGATTTACGCAGGCAGCGAATCAAAAAGGTCTTAAATACTATGTGGTTAAACCGATAGACAATTCTGTATTAGGAAGGAAGAACAAGTTTAAAAGGATATTGTCAATTTTGAGATATTTTCCGACTTACTTCGCAACGACGCTTTCTTTAATACGTAAAGTTCGAGAAGATAAAGTAGAATTTATTTGGACGAATACATTTAAAGGACTCTTTCCGCTATTGTTAGTTAAGTTTTTTTTGAAAAAACGAATAGGTTTTTTCGTTAGGGGTGAAGGAGCGTTTAAACATGGTTCGAAACTGAAAACATTTTTGCATAAAAACTTTGTTGACGTTTTTTTTGTTCAATCTGAAAATATTCGTTCACAATCAAATTATTTTAGCCAAAATCATAATAACGTTTTTATTATTAATAATATCATTGATCTCGATGCATTAGATATTGGGGATAATTTCGATTTCGACAAAAATTTTATCAATATCGCGTTACCCGCGTCTGTAATTCCTGAAAAGGGGATAAAAGAAGCAATCGAAGCAATGAAAACCTTAGTCGCCAAATGCAATATAAAATTATATATTATTGGGAATACTTTTGAAGGAAAGGCAAACACTCGAGCTTTTTTTCAAGAAATGAAAGACTATATAGCGAAGTATGAGTTAGATAATCATATTGAGTTTTTAGGATTTCGCGATGATGTTTTAAACATAATTAAAGGCGCGGATTTGGTTCTTCTTCCTAGTTATTCAGAAGGCATGCCGAGAGTAGTTATGGAAGCGATGGCTTTGGAGACTTTTGTCATTGCTACGAACGTCGGCGCAATTCCTGATTTGCTATTTAATAATCTGGATTATATGATAAAACCAAGGGATCATCGCGAAATAGAGAAGGCTATCCTGAAGTTTGTCTCGGAGCGCAGGTATTTAGGTGATAAGTTAGAGAGTAACAAAAATTTTATTCAAGCAAATTATTCTAGAGCGAATCAACTTGCTCGTTTCAAGATGTTTACAGATTGGTTATGAATGTTTTTCAAAAGTTAAAGTGCGATTACAAACAATACAAAAATTCACAACGAGCATCCTCCATTGCAATTTTTGGTTTTGTGATTTTTAATGCTGGCTTCAGAGCTGTGTTTTTATATCGTTTGGGGTTTTATTTTAGAACGAAAAAACTAAGGTTGCTTGCTATTGTTTGTGAAAAGATAATGCATCACTTGTGTAATTGTTGGATAAGTACGAATGCTAAAATTGGGGAAGGCTTTTGTATTCGACATGTTGGCTGTATCGTGATTGGCGGCAGGGTGGTTGTTGGTAGAAATTTTGACATTCGGCAAGGGGTTACGCTAGGTGGTAACTCGAATAAACGTGATATGGACGGCAATTCTCAACCTATTATTGGTAATAATGTACTGGTCGGTGCTGGAGCAAAAATTCTTGGCCCAGTTAAGATTGGTGATTTTTGCAAGATTGGCGCAAATGCTGTGGTAATAACTTCATTTGATGGAAACAGCAGTATAGGAGGTGTACCAGCTAGGCTTCTAAATAAGAAATGAGGTGAAAAAGATATACAACATATTGAATATCCTATTTGTCGCATCTCTTTTTGCGTTAGGACCTACGATGTTATTCGCTGTGCCAAATTATTTATTTATAATTCTATTGGTAGTAAGCGCTTTGTTTATAATAAGCGATAGACTGTATTTGAGAGTTCTTTCCAACAAAGAAGTTTCCATCCAAATACAATTTGCATTAATATTGTTGATTACAGCTATGTTGTCAAGGTACGCAGATGAAGCACTCGCTGGTTTTCTTAGTTTTTTTATTGCATGTGTGATGGGAATATTTTCGTCTTTCCTTATAAAAGACGAAAATGATTTTAAGAGAATACTAACTGCAATTACCGTTGGGGGATTTATTCTTGTTGTTTTCTATATGCGTAGTGCCAGCTTGAGCGCTCTGCAAACACGTCAGTTAACTGAGGGAGTTTTAAGTTTAAATTCATTTTCGCACACGATAATAATAAGCTTTTGTGCTGGATTTATGTTGTTGAATTTAAGTATTTCAAAACCTTTTAAATTTTTAATCATCGGAATACTATTTGTTTTCTTTATAGCATTAATTCTTTCTGGTTCCCGACAGTCTTTAGTCACGATTCTTACTTTGTTCGTTGTTTATATCGTGGTTAAGTCACTTCTTCTTAAAAAAGGAGGTATTAAGAATATTCTAATTGGCGTGGTCGCTCTCATATCTGTCGGATATTTTTTAATGTTATATGGTTCAGATACGGTGCTTCTTAAACGGATGGCGGAGACTAATGTTGAAGAAGACGAAAGATTTGAATTAATAACTATCGCATTTGAGCTGTTCTTAAACTCACCAATAATAGGGCATGGTATAGGGACTTTCAAGTATTATAATGATTTTTATGTCTATACGCATAATACATTTTTGGAACTTTTGTTTGTCGGCGGTATATTGAGCTTATTTTTGTTTTTAAAAGGACACTATTCTTTAGTAAAATTTATTTTTCTTGGAAAATTTCCAAACTTAGGACTTTCTGCTGCGAGTATTGCCGTTCTTATAAGTTTTATTATAAGTGGTCAATTTTTTATTTTTTACGACTCTAAATTAGCATTGATTTTATTTTTTTCAATTATTTATTTTCATCGCAACTTATATTCTTATGAACGGTAGAATGTTATTCGAACGATTTAACCCGCTGTTGAGGACAATCTCAAAATGTCTGAGGATATTTCCAAGTTTCTTTTGTAGGTTTATTTGGGAAGTCATTAGCCCATTCTCTGGTTACTTTTTTTTATCATTAAGATACTGCCTTTTAGCGAGTAGGGCGAGAATTGGTAAAAACGTTTATATTGGGACACACGTAATAATAAAGAATTGGTCGAATTTCGTATGCGGGGATAATTTAAGTATCCACGACTTTTGTTACATTGACGCAGTTGGTATAATCGAAATAGGAAATAATGTCTCGATTGCCCACGGCAGCTCCCTTATTAGCTTTAATCATACTTTTGAAGATCTCTCTTTTCCAATTAAGTATAATCAGGTTGTCTACGAAAAAATTAAAATTCATGATGATGTATGGATTGGTTGTGGTGTGCGTGTATTGTGCGGTGTTGAAATTGAAGAAAGGTGTGTAGTAGCAGCTGGTGCAGTTGTTAATAAGAGTGTCCCGAAACATAATCTTGTGGGAGGTGTACCAGCGAAATTAATTAAAGAAATATAGTATGGTTTTAGGATTCGTTCACGATCACAATTTTTATGAGGAAAATAACCTATTCTATTCCGGCGGGGGATTACCGGCTTCTACTTGGGCTAGGTATTTGTCTGTCTCGGAAAAATTGATTGTCATAGGAAGAGCTGGAGAGAAAAAACTAAATGTGCTTTCGTCCTATGAGAATGTTACTTTTCGCTTAGTACATAGTTATAAAGGTCCTGTCGATTTACTTAGAAATTATAATAAAATTAAAAGCGAATTACAGCTTATTATTGATAAGTGCGATGCACTTATAATTAGATTGCCCAGTATACTAGGTCTAATGTCAGCTGACATTTGTTCCGACATCTGCAAACCTTATTTGATAGAGGTAGTTGGTTCAGCGAAAGAAAGTATGATGCATTCTGGAATTAAAGGTAAAATTTTTGGAATGTTAGTCGAAACTAAAATGAAATCTATCGTACGAAAGTCACGGTTTACAATTTATGTCACAAAATGCTATCTCCAATCGATTTATAGTTGTTCAGGTAGAACTATCAATATTTCAAATGTAAATATTGCTAGTGGGAATCCAGATGTTTTGAGAAATCGTTTAGAGCGAATAAAAAATATTAATCATAGGGAATGTTTTCGCATAGGTTTAGTTGGTTCTATTTCCGTGCCATACAAGGGGCACGAAGTTCTATTAAAGGCTTTGAATCAATTAGGACCACTGATTAAGAAAATAAAAGTGGATTTTGTTGGGGGTGGAGAGAATTTAAAATTAATACACAAAATTGATACTTATGGACTTAGCAAGAATGTTAATCTTCGTGGTTCAATTCGAGCAGGAGAGGAAATGATGGACTTTTTAGATAACATTGATTTGTTAATACAACCATCTTTGACCGAAGGGTTGCCAAGGATCGTGATTGAAGCGTTTTCCAGAGGATGTCCCGTTCTTGCTTCTAATGTTGGCGGTATTCCGGAATTGTTGAAGCAGGAATATATACATAACAAAGGAGACGTGTCTCAACTCTGTGAACAGATACAATACGTAGCATTTAATACTAATGTTTTGGATGCTATGGCAATCGATAATTTTTCAAAAGCAGCTGAGTATTCAGAAACGGATTTACAGTTAAAAAGAGAGAAATTTATTGGTGATTTTCTAAAAGAAATATGACGGAGAATAAAATAAAAATTTACAGGGTTTCAACAGTGTCACATTCGTTGAGCATTTTGTTAAAAAAGCAATTCAGTTATTTAGGTACAAAGGGATATAGTTACACATTGCTATGTTCTCCGGACGAACGTATACTTAGAACGGCAGTTGAAGAGAAGGCAAAATTTTTACCACTCTACATTACAAGAAGTATAAGTCCTTTTCGTGATTTATTTGAGCTTTTTAGGCTTATTAAATATCTTAGAAGAGATAGACCAGATATAATTCATTCGCATTCTCCAAAAGGCGGGTTAATTGCAATGATTGGCGGATTTCTTGTCGGAACTAAACTTAGAGTGCATACAGTCGCGGGATTACCTCTTGTAGAAGCGACGGGTAGTTACCGATTCTTATTAATCTGCCTAGAGAAGTTAATTTATTCCTGTGCTAATTTCGTCATTTTCAATTCTCCAATGCAGGCGGCTATGGCGATTCAGAATGGGTGGATTAGAAACGATAAAGTGAAGGTAATCGGAAAAGGAAGTAGCAATGGCATTGATTTGAAATATTTTAGAAGGTCACCACAAATTGGTTTAGAAGTTAATGAGATAAAAACAGGCTTAAGGTTAAATAATGCATTTGTAATATCTTTTGTTGGTAGAATTGCGAAATCTAAAGGAATCGAAGAACTTGTTGAAGCATTTCAGATTCTTCAAATTAAACATTCAAACCTTGCTCTTGTTCTAGTTGGCATGCGAGACGACGCTGACCCAATCAGTAGCGATTGTTGGCATAAAATTATTGGAGATCAAAGTATTCGATGGATTGATCATAAGGACGATGTTCGCCCATATTTTCAGATGAGCGATGCTTTCGTTTTCCCATCCTACAGAGAAGGCTTTCCACAGGTACTTATGCAGGCATGCGCAATGCAGTGTTCTATAATTTCTACTAATATTAATGGCGCAAATGAAATCATTGATGATGGTGTCACTGGACTTTTGATAAATACAAAGTCAGTGGAAGAGATTGTATCCTCAACAGAGAAGTTGATTACTGATCAACCTTTGAGAGAATCCTTGGCTCAAAACTCTAGAAAAGTAATTGAAGATGGATACGATCAACTTTTGTTCTGGGACAGTTTAGATAAGTTATATTCAAATAATCTGAAAGGGAATGACTAGAAACTCCACCGCAGGTCGTATTACGGATTTAGACTGCATGAGAGGATTAGCGATTTTATTAGTCGTTTTTTATCATTTCTTCAGTCGATGGGATAATTTGAACTTATACTCATCTGATAGTATCGACGATTTTTTTGTGTTCAAGTACGGTTATTTGGGAGTTGAATTATTTTTTATAATCTCAGGATTCGTAATTTTTCTCTCATTAGAGCGTAGTAAAAATTACATCACATTCATTAGGAATCGTTTGACTCGTTTATTGCCACTACTACTAATTTGTAGTTTGCTAACATTCTTAGTGTTAAAGGCCATTCCGAATGAATATTTTAAAACCAATGCTATCGATTTTCTGCCAAGCATAAGTTTTATAGATCCAGTATTTTGGAGAATATTTTTTAATAATTCGAATATTAACTTCATTGATGGCGTATATTGGTCGTTGTTAGTAGAAATGAAATTTTATTTGATAGTCGGTGCGCTATTTTTTTTATTCAAGCGAGAGTTTATCAGTGTATGGCTATTGGTAAATGTCATTATTTTATTAATAAATTGGATAGGACAAAGTATAAACATTTCTAATACAGACTTATTCCAATTATTTAGACTAATATCATTTTCAGAATTCTTTTCCTATTTTACATACGGGATTGTGTTTTACTTGATATATATGAAAAGACCGCTTTCTGTATTTCAGAGGCTACTTATAGTTTTCATTATTTCCTTACATTTTCAAGTATTTTTAAGCGTATTAGAGTTGTCTTTCTTAATATTTTGTTTCATTCTTTTTTATGCCTTCGTAACAAGAAAGAAATACTTTAAAGTGTTTTCGAACAAATTTCTGCTGTTTTTGGGAGGAATAAGTTATCCTTTATATTTATTGCATCAAAATATTGGAGTCTTATTCATAGGGCACATTAACAAAGCGATCGATCAGAAAAGTATAGTGCAATATCTGGTGCCTATTTTAGTTTTTTGCATTTTAGTTATTTTGGCGTGGTTAATGCATAATTATTGTGATTTGAATTTACAAAGAAAAATAAAAAGTTATGTTAATAGGGAGAAACATGTATAAGTATCATATATTAATCTTAATATTATTTATCAATTCCATTTCGGCTTGTGCTCAAAAGCAAAGAGATTTTAAGTATCGTTCAGTTCCGAAAACTATAAATTTGGAAAGAAGTCAGTTTGAAATACCATCCGTAAGATTCGTTGATTTGACGAAATATTTACCAGGAGGTTTTGTAAATGATGGCTCCAAGGATTACACGGAATACATCCAAAAGGCGTTGGATGAAAATTTGAATGTCATTTTTCCTGATTTTCCATTATTAATAAATGATAAAGGATTAAGTTTCAAAAGTGGTTCTGTTGTGAAATTTCAAAGAGGATCAAAATTGGTTTTGAAACCATCGAGAAAATCAACATATTACATGGTAAAAATCCACGATAAAAGGAACGTTATTCTGATTAACCCTGTATTAGAGGGCGATAGAAAAAGACATTTAGGAAAGGGAGGAGAATGGGGTATGGGAATAGATATACGTGGGAGCGAAGGAATAAAAATTCTTAATCCAATTGTTCGTAATTGTTGGGGAGATGGTATTTATATTGGACAAATGTCTGGGAAACCTAGTAAGGGAGTTGAAATCGTAAATGCATTCTTAGATTACAATAGGAGGAATGGACTGTCAATTACTAGTGGGAGTCAAATTTCTATTAAGAGCCCAGTCATTTCTAATACGAATGGTACTTTGCCAATGTGCGGGATTGATATAGAACCTAATAATAACCAAGACCTAATCGATGATATTTTGATTGAAAATGCTTATACCTTTAACAATACAAATTCAGGATTGATCATAGGGTTAGGAAAATTAATAGGACCACTTAACAAACAAGTTAACATTAATATAAGAAATCACATAGATGAGGGTTCAGATATTGGTTTTTATTTTGGAGGAATTCTTCCGATTGACCGAAAAAAGGGTAAATCACTTCAGGGAACCATTAATGTCGAGAATCCTTCTTGGAATAATAATGTTTCGCGACCTATATTGACGCGCAGGGGATTTGGAAGGGCACCACATCTGCGAATAAGTAATCCTAAAACAAAGCATTCTAATGTTAAATATTCGGTGAAAGAAATTAAGAGAAATTATACAAACAATTCCAATATAGAAGTATTTTGAGTAATGTACATATTTTTGGCGCCACTGGATTTATCGGTACGCATTTGTCCTCTTATTTAATTAAAAACGGCTCAAATGTTGTCGCTCAGGGAATTAGAGAAGGCATGCCGAATTTGTCCTTAGATACAGCTACCGTATTTATAAACTTAATTGGAAAAGCGCACGACCATTCTGGTAATTCGACTAAGGAAGATTTTTATTATGCAAATTTGGAGCTTACTAAAAAAGTCTTTAGATTATTTCAAAGTTCTAAAGCGCACCTATTTATCCAGATAAGTTCCATTGCTGCGGTCGAAGAGTTTCAGTCGACAACACCGTTGGGAGAGGATGAGAAATGTAGGCCTGACTCTTGGTATGGTAAGTCAAAACGTGAAGCTGAGGAATGGCTTTTGAATCAACCTATAGCTGAAGATAAAAAAGTTCTCATACTTCGACCTCCCATGGTTTACGGCCCCGGCGATAAGGGTAATCTTTCAGTTCTATATAAATTTATTTCGAAAGGGTATCCGTATCCTTTAGCGTCCTTCAATAATAGGAGAACATTTATTTCGATTAATAATTTTAATTATTTTATTTTTAAAATTCTGACGAATACTCATTCTATTAAGGACGGGATTTATCATATTGCGGATGATCAATCTATATCGACTTCGGAAATAATTTCGATAATAAAACGCGTTTCAAAAAAAAATATTCCGAACATAGCTTTGCCTAGCCTGCTCGTGAAAGTAATCGCTCGAATTGGAGATTTCATTCCTATTCCTTTAAATTCGAAACGATTGAAAAAGATGACCGGTGATTTTTTAGTTTCAAATGAAAAAGTAAAAATCGCACTCTCTATTTCCGATCTGCCAGATAGTACTGAAAAGTGTCTAGAAGAAACGTTCGATTCGATGAGTTGTGTTATAGATAGAAAGACTCGAATATAATATTGCCAGATTTTTACATCCCTAGGACTGTTTTTTATATAAAATCAATGTTTTTATTTTAATATGATAATTTATTTAAGTGTTTTTGTCCTACTTTTTGCACTGGAACTTACTTATTTTAGGATAGCAAAAAAGTTTAATATCGTCGATAGACCGAATAGTCGATCGTCTCATGAGGAGGTCACTTTGCGTGGAGGTGGAATAATTTTTTATTTTGCAATACTCCTTTATTTTGTCATTGCCAATTTTTCCTTTCCATATTTCGTTTTGGGTTTGACTGCTTTGGCAGCTGTATCATTTCTAGATGACCTATATTCTCTATCAAATAAAATTAGATTGTCGATTCAGTTCGTAGCTGTACTGTTTTTGGCTATTGAATTAGGGATAATCTCTATGGAGTGGTATTTTTTATTGATTCTATTTGTTTTCGTTGTTGGTGTCATTAATGCGTGTAATTTTATGGATGGGATTAATGGAATAACAGCTGCATTTAGTTTATCCGTCGTCGGACTTCTAATTATTGTCAATTTAAATGAAGCTTTTATTGACCAACGTTTCTTGTATTTTGTCCTTTTAAGTATTATTGTGTTTGCTTTTTTCAATTTTAGAATTCGTGCTCGTTGTTTTGCTGGTGATGTCGGTTCAGTTGCAATTGCCTATATAATGTTATTTATGATTGGCTGTTTAGTAATAAAGACGAATCAATTGATATATTTATTGTTTCTAACGGTTTATGGTATTGATACGATTTGGACTATTTTGCAGCGTTTGATTAATAAAGAAAATATATTTGATGCTCATAGATCTCATTTGTATCAGTATCTAGCGAATGAAGCAGGATATAATAAGTTGTTAATTTCTTTTAGTTATGGAGTAATACAATTTATTATTGGCTTATTTGTTATTTTTATAGCGAATTGCGACACAAATATCCAAATTTTATTTACAGTCATTTTATTGGCAATAATGAGTACGTTTTATCTAAAATTTAAAAAATTTATTGTTTTGAGGTATGTCAAAAGATAATTTGAAAAAAAAGCCGATTAATAGTCTTGTTGGTGGTCTCGCAAAAGATGCTAGAGGACAGATTAGATATGTAAATGAATTTGATATGTCCCTTGTGAAGCGCTTTTATATATTGAAAAATGCCGATCTTTCCATTATAAGGGGCTGGCGAGGGCATAAAAAGCAACAGAGATGGTTTTATACTCTGTCGGGATCTTTTAATATTTACTTAGTTGAAGTTGATAATTGGATAACATCATCGAGGGATTTGTCGGTCTTAAAGGTAGTGTCTAATGCTTCCGACATGTCTCTATTGAATGTCCCAGCGGGATATGCTACTGCGTTTCAGGCACTGGAGCCCGATTCTGAAATCCTTGTTTTTGCTGATTCCACCATCGAGGTTGGTGAAAATGACGACTATACTTGGCCGTTAAATTATTTTAATAATCACAAGTATTTTTAGTCAACGCTGCAAATAATGTTTGTATTTGTTAGACGCAATAATTATTTTAATTTACTAATGAGATTGGAGAGCTTTTTGCTTGCTCGAAAATATATAAAAAGAATGTATATGTATAATCGTATTTTTGGAGGTTGCTTATCAATGATAGTTGTCAGTTTCCTTTTTTTTACTTCATGCGCAAGTAAGAGAGATATAATTTATTTTCAACCTGATTCAACACTTTTGAATTCCTCTTATGAATTGAATGCGCCGAAACTTCAACCTGGTGATATATTGGCTATTTCTGTAACAGCTGATGATATTCGTGCGACTCAACCCTTCAATCAAATTTCCCCATATCAGGGAGCAAGTGGCACGATTCAACCAACCAATCCTTTTATCCCTACTTACACAATTGACATCAATGGTGAAATCGACTTTCCGAAACTCGGTGTTGTTAAGTTGGCTGGAATGACTAGGACAGAAGCTATAAATTTTTTAAGGAAAGAGATTAGCCGATTTATCGTTTCACCAGGGATAAGTATTACAGTTCGGAATTTTAAAGTCTCAGTTTTGGGCGAGGTTACTCGTCCCGGTGTTTTTACAATCGAAAATGATCGTATCACTATACTAGAAGCTTTGGGATTAGCAGGAGATCTTACAATCTATGGAAAACGTAACAATATTTTAGTTATACGAGAGCTGGAGGGGCTGAAAAAAGAGTATAGAATAGATTTGACAAAAAGAGAAAGCTTGAACTCTCCTGTATATTATCTTTCGCAAAATGACGTGATCTATATAGAGCCAAACGGAGCGCGAGTACAGACGTCAAAGTATACACAGAACACTTCTGTGTTTGTTTCAGTCGTTGGACTCATAATCACAGTAATTTCAGTAATAACTCGTAACTAATTAGTAAAGTTTCATATATGAATAAGTACGATAATACGTATTCGAAAGCAAAGGAGCTAGAGCAGCAGGACGTGAATATTAAGCAGATAGTAGAGCAATATGTTTATTATTGGAAATGGTTCGTACTCTCAATATTTATTTGCCTTATTGGTGCCTTGGTCTATTTAAGGTATGCGCAAAAAGTTTATAGCGTCAGTGCTAAAATACTTTTACAAGATGAGAAACAGGCGTCAGGTGATTTAGCAGGCTTATCTGAACTTGCAAACCTTACAGGGGTTGGTAGTCCTTCTGCGGCGTTTGTGACTGATCAAATTGAAGTCTTAAAGTCGCGACGTCTTATGCGAAAGGTTGTGAACTACAACAGGCTCAATGTTTCATACCATATTAAAGGGAATATTAAATCCTCTGAGTTGCTTGAACACCAGTCTCCGATCAAGTTGGTAATGCTTGAGTCGAATGCTGCAAAATTAGACTCAATGACCTATACTTTTACAGTTGTTAGAGAAGGGGATAATTATAAAATTAAGGATGAATTACATGGAATTAGAGCTTTTAAACTTGGCAACCAGGTGAAATCCCCAATTGGTCAGTTTACACTAGTCCCACAAGGTCAGTCAAAATTGGAAGGTGATTTGCAAATCACTTTTCAACCGATTAATCAGAGTGCTGAAAGGCTTAGATCACTTATAGAAATCGGCCCAAATAAAGAGAAGCCTTCGTTCCTTGTTAATTTTTCTATGCGTCACACGTCGAAAGATAAAGCAGTCCTGATTGTGAACTCCTTAATAGATCAATATAATAAAGATATGATCGACGACAAAGCTATGGTAACAAAAGCGACCTCTTCGTTTATCAATTCGCGTCTCGAGCTTATTTCAAAAGATTTATCATCGGCGGATTCACGTGTTGCCGAATTCAAGGACCAAAATAATCTCGTTGACATGGCGGCTGAGGCCCAAATGTACATGCAGAGTGCAACCGTAAATGATCAGAAATTGGTTGATTTTGAAACACAGTTGAGACTAGCAGAGATGTTAGGTAGTGAAGCAGGCGAGAATAAAAAAAGTTTGATGCCGACTAATTTGGGACTAAATGATCCATCGATCGAGGCAAATATTAAGGGATACAATGATTTGATTATTGAACGCTCAGAACTTTTGAAATCTGCGACAACCGATCATCCAGTTGTACGAAATTTGGATCAAAATATTGAGGATTTAAATCGCAATATTCAGCTTTCACTGAATAATTACAAACAAGTTTTAAGAGGGAATGTCAATTCTTTGCGTGGGCAAAAGAATAAATTTGAGTCTAAGTTAAACCAGTTACCAAACCAGGAACGAGGTTTCAAAGATATTTCTAGACAACAACAAATTGTTGAAACGCTATATCTTTTTCTTTTGCAGAAAAGGGAAGAGACCGAAATTAAGGCTGCAGCCACGCCTGCAAATTTGAAGATTGTTGATAGCGCATACGCTGACATAGTTCCTGTTTCACCGAGAAAGGTTACAGTTCTATTCGGAGCGATTATTGCTGGATTGCTGCTGCCTTTTGGGATTTTATATTTAATGTTCCTTCTTGATAACAAAATTCATTCTCGCAGAGACATCGAGGAGAAGTTCAATGCCCCAATTTTAGGAGAAGTTCCTTCATCTGATGATCCTATTGTTAAAGATAATGATCGTTCGTCGCTCGCTGAAGCATTTCGCATATTAAGAACAAATATTGCTTTTATGCTAGGGGCGAAGAAGGACTCATCTGTTATTTTTGTTACTTCGACGACTTCTGGAGAGGGTAAATCTTTTGTGTCGACGAATCTTTCGAGAATTCTCGCAATGTCGGGGAAAAAAGTACTTTTGATAGGGGCCGATATACGTTCTCCAAAGGTATTAGACTATTTAGGCCTATCACATTTACAACATACGAATATCGGAATTACACAATATTTAATTAACCCTGAAATGCCAGTGGAAAATATAATTATCAAAAAACCAGCGCCGTATGATTTTGATATTATCTATTCTGGGTATATTGCTCCGAATCCTGCTGAGTTGTTGATGAATGGTCATTTCAATGAAGTAATTGATTTTGGTCGTGCAAATTATGACTTTGTCATAGTAGATACAGCTCCTGTGAGCCTTGTGACAGATACATTGCTGATTGCGGAAAATGCAGATTTGACTATATATGTTGCACGTGCTAACTACCTTGATAAACGTTTATTAAACGTTCCAAAAGAGTTGTATGAAGACGGTAAGTTGAAAAATATGGCTGTCGTTATTAATGATGTAGATTTCGCGCGTGGCTATGGTTACGGCTATGGCTATGGCTATGGTTATGGTTATGTAGACTCCGGTTCTGTATCATTAAGATCGAAATTGAAAAAGCAATTCCGTTCACTCTTTGGCAAGAAGAAAAAATAATAGCGATTTGAAGGGGTAAATGTTGATTTACCTCTTCTATATCAAGATACTAACACTACTTTGCGAATTTCCCCGATTCGTTAACTGAAGATTTGTTTGAAGGCGCAGACTTACAATGGCATTAACTTTGTTTGAATGTCATTGTTTAAATACGTTCAACTTCATTTAACACGTATAACTAAATCACAAAATTCCAGAAAATGGACATTTATTCTCTAAGACGTTACTTCCGTAAGGACAGCCCAAGGTGGGTTATCCTATTAATTGATATGATTATCGTCCTTCTTTGTTATTATCTTACAAATTTCATTGTAAACAGTTTCAAGGGAAATTTCGATGTTGAAATGATGGTTAACAAGTCAGTTTATGTGATGGCGGTATACTACGTTTCCTTTCTCTATTTTAAAACTTATAGAGGAATTGTTCGTCAAACTGGTCTTCGAGATGCTTGGGGAATAATGAAAGCAATATTTTTCGCATTTGTTATTTTGATGTTGACCTCCTTCGTTATTCGAAGTCTGTACGAAAAACATGAGTTGATGAGTGTCTTTTTTAGACCATCATACGCAGTGATTTTTACGCATGCGTTTTTTATTACGGTATGTTTGGTTGCGGCTCGTGTGTTTTATAGAACGATATATGAAAAGTTTTTCTTTAGTGGCAGAGAGGTTGAAAGAGTCTTAATATTTGGTGCGGGTAACATGGGCACAATTACATTAAACTTGCTTCGAAATGAAATTCGAAGAAAAGTGAAAATTGTAGCATTCGCGGATGATAACCGAAATCGCATAGGAAAAATGATCAATGGTTATAAAATTGTTGATATGGAAAAACTGACGCCTGAGTTCGTGAAGAAGATTCAAATTGATAGCATTATTATCGCTTTAGACGATAACAACAAAGAACGTCTGTCGAATATTTCATCTAGAATAGAGCCACTACCCGTGAAACTGAAGATTATGCCGACTTCGGCAAAGCTTCTTAGCGGGAAGGCGGCAACAAGACAATTACGTACGTTAAAAATTGATGATTTATTAGGTCGCGAGGCGATCAAATTGGAGAATCCGGTAGTTCACGAGATGATGCGGGATAAAGTCATTTTAGTAACGGGGGGCGCTGGTTCTATTGGTTCCGAATTAGTACGTCAGATTTCATTCGCAGATTTTAGAAACTTAATCGTAATTGATCAGGCTGAGTCCGCGTTGTATGATATTCAACAAGAGTTAAAAAGTAGTTGCCAGAAGGACAATATACTATTTATGGTGGGCAATGTCAGAGATCGCCAGTTTATGGCTTCCGTTTTTGAGCAGTACAAACCACAAATCGTATTCCATGCTGCAGCCTATAAACATGTTCCTTTAATGGAGCAGAATCCGTATGAATCGATATTAACTAATGTTTGGGGATCGAAGAACATAGCCGATATGGCGGACAAGTATGGAGCAGAAAAGTTCGTTATGGTCTCGACAGATAAGGCGGTTAATCCAACCAACGTTATGGGAGCCACTAAACGAATTGCAGAGATTTATGTATCTGGCTTAAATAAGAGTTCTAAGACAAATTATATTGTTACTCGGTTCGGTAATGTACTCGGATCAAATGGTTCCGTTATCCCTCTATTTGAAAAGCAGTTGAAAAAAGGTGGACCATTGACGGTTACGCATCAAGATATTACTCGATATTTCATGACGATACCAGAAGCTTGTCAATTAGTGCAAGAGGCAGCGGTAATGGGTAAGGGAGGTGAGATATATGTTTTTGACATGGGTCAACCAGTCAAGATAATCGACCTAGCAATTCGTATGATACGTCTTAAAGGGTACAAATATCCTGAAGATATTAATATTGAAATAACAGGCCTTCGTCCAGGTGAGAAGATTTTTGAAGAGCTACTGGCGGATAATGAAAATACCAGCAAAACACATCATACCAAAATTATGATTGCCCGCGTAAATACGGACGATGTGGACGTCAAAAGACAAAAAATCGAGTATTTGTGCAAGCAAGTTGTTACACCTGCTGGTGATCATAATCCAATGCTATTGGTGGAGTTGGTTAAGGAAATTGTACCAGAGTATATTTCTAAGAACTCTATATTCTCCAAACTAGACCACATCAATGATAATGTTGCTACAAAATAGCGTGAAAATAATTAGCGTCTTTTAACCTTTCTTTCGCAATAGGAGCGTTATCTTTGTTTAACAAGGATGATCAGAAAAGAAACGATAGAAAAGGTAATAGACGCCGCTCGAATTGAGGAGGTCGTTGGGGATTTTGTTGACTTAAAGAAGCGGGGGACATCCTTAATTGGAAATTGTCCTTTTCATAATGAAAAGACGCCTTCGTTTCACGTTTCGGTTAATAAAGGAATTTATAAGTGTTTCGGCTGTGGGGCTGGTGGAGATTCCTTAAAATTTGTGATGGAGCATGAGAAATATGCTTATCCCGAGGCAATCCGATATTTGGCAAATAAATACAATATACCGATTGAAGAAGTCGAGCGTTCACCAGCTCAACTGGCGGCGCAAGATAAAAGAGAGAGTCTTTATGTATTCAATCAATGGGCATCCAAATACTTTAAACAAACTTTGTGGGAAACGGAGCTTGGTCAATCTATTGGCTTAAGCTATTTTCATGAAAGAGGTTACCGCGATGACATCATTAAAAAGTTCGACTTAGGATATTCTCCAGAAGCGTGGACTAGTTTGGTCGATGAGGCGGCTAAGGAAGGCTATGCGAAAGAATATTTAACTGAGCTAGGTCTAGCTGTTGAACGAGACGACAAGTCGTTATATGACCGCTTTCGAGGTCGTGTAATTTTCCCAATTCATAATTTAACAGGACGTGTTATTGGTTTTGGTGGTCGAACACTGAAGAAAGATAAGACAGTTCCTAAATATGTAAATTCACCAGAAAGCGAGATTTATCACAAATCCAATGTACTTTATGGATTACATCTTGCCAAGAAGGCTATTCTTGAACATGATGTTTGTTTTTTAGTTGAAGGATATGCCGATGTGCTTTCTTGTCATCAAGCAGGGGTAGAGCAAGTTGTTTCTTCATCTGGAACGTCTCTAACGACTGGGCAAATCAAGCTCATTTCTCGATATACGAAGCAGGTTGTGATTTTGTATGACGGTGACGAAGCTGGTATCAAAGCTTCATTGCGAGGAACCGATATGTTACTGGAGGAAGGGTTGAATGTGAAAGTTCTTCTTTTCCCCGATGGGAATGATCCGGATTCATACATTCAAAAGTACGGAGCTAGTGAATTCCGCGCATATGTAGAGAAAAATCAAGAAGATTTCGTTTTCTATAAGACGAATATACTCCTTCGTGACGCGAAAGATGATCCAATAAAGCGTGCCGAGGTAATCCGTGAGGTGGTCGAAAGTATTGCATTGATCCCTGACGAAATTAAGGTGTCAGTTTACATTCGTCAGTGTAGTACACTATTAGACATCGAAGAACGTGTGCTTCTCTCTGAACTTAATAAAATCAGACTTGGAAAGGCGCGCTCGAAAGAACGAAAGGAAAATCAGGCTCAACAGCAAGTTCAATCGACCCCCAATGTACCTCCCGGCGGAGATGAATGGTTTCCAGCCGAGATGCTAGCTGCAATGGGTGCAGAAGCGCCTTCCGTAGAGCCAGCAAAAATAGAGTCAGCAGAGCTTCGTCTGGAGAAGGAGTTAGTTCGAATTCTACTTAATTATGGTCGAGAATTAGTTCACTGGGAGGGTGATGGTGACGTGCCTGTAGCACCTTATTTATTAGCGAGTCTTGATGATATCCAGATTACGGATAAGACTTGTAAGTTGATCGTCGACGAGTTTATTAAACAGGCTGAGCATTTCCAAGTGCCCGAAGCTAAATTCTTCTTTTCGCATGAAAACACTGAAGTATCCACACTAGCGGTAGATTCTGTAGTGGACAGGTATGAACTCAGTCCTAGTTGGAGTGATGATAAGCGAAAGATATTTGTGCCTGAAGAATTGGATCAGTTAAAATCATTGGTTATCCAAATTATCTACAGGGTTAAGAAAAATAAAATAGAAGTGCAAATGCAAAGCATTCGTGAAGAATTAAAGCTCACTGTTGACGATGCCGACATGCAAATTTTGCTGGCTAAATATCAGAAGCTTAAAGAAGGCGAGCAATTGCTGGGCCAGCTGTTAGGAAATATTGTCGTCAAGTAAGGAATTTCCGCAGCGAGATAGGGACTGGGCGAAAAAAACTTGGCTTCAAAGTATTTCGATTAAATCACACTAAGGAGTTCAGTAAATTTCTCTACACTTGGAAATAATTTTAGCGGTTAAATCAGGTTTGATCCGTTTTATAAAAAGTAAATTAAGGTATATCAAAGATGCATTTTGGAACTATTAATATGAAATTTAAACTTAAATATCTTGGCTTAGCCGTCGTGCTACCCTTCCTGTTTATTTATGGATGTAAAACCCAGAAGGGAAAATTTGAATTTGTTAATCCCAAGTCGGGTTCAAAGGTGCTTAAAGGCGAAAAATTACAACTTAAAGTAAATTTTAACGACGTCGCGATCGATTCTGTGGTTTATTCGATCGACGGAAATGTGTTTGACCGAAAACGGGATACATCCTCCGTAGTTTTTGATACAGAAAAGCATGGTTTTGGGAGCAAAAGATTGAGTGCGAAAATTTATGCTGAAGGGAAGGAAGATATAGCCTACAGTGATTTGCTTGTTGTTCCACCGGCACCGAAGACCTATGGATTCGAAGTGGTCAATACTTTCCCACACGACTCTACAGCATTTACGCAAGGATTATTTTATGAGCATGGTACGCTCTTCGAATCAACTGGCAAAGAAGAACGTAGTTCTCTGAGAAAAGTTGATTTAACAACAGGGAAAGTTCTTCAAAAGATGGAAGGGGATGGAACTTACTTTGGAGAGGGAATGACCGTTGTCGGAGATAAGATATATTTCCTAACCTGGTTGAATAAGAAAGGCTTTGTGTACGATAAAGCTAATTTCAAGTTGATTAAATCTTTCGACTATGGCAAGAGTGAACAAGGCTGGGGGTTGACCTACGATGGTAAACAGTTTATCAAATCTGACGGCTCGTCAAACATTTATTTTTTAGATCCGACTAATTTGCAAGAAACATCTTCAGTTCGAATATTTGATGATAAGGGTCCAGTGGATAAAATCAATGAATTGGAATATGTGGAAGGCAAATTATATGCTAATATTTACGACCAATCTAAGGACGAAGTCGTCATCATAGATCCGGTTAGCGGTGTTGTAGAGGGTGTAATTAATTTCGTTGGCCTTTATGATGGCGTAAGAAAGTCAGCGGATAATGAGATGAACGGTATTGCGTACAAGGCCGAGACAAAAACTTTCTTAGTAACTGGTAAAGACTGGACGAAACTTTTTGAAGTGAGGTTAACAGAGCGATAGAATTTACTGGGCGAGAGGTGCATGTATTTGTTGGAACGGTGGATACACGCTTGAAAATTTACAATCCAGTCCTTTTAACAAATTTTAACAAGTTTGTTCTGGTATCGCTAAGTCTCATTTAAACAAAAGATAAGCGGCTTATTTTAGGATTTTGCTTTTTTTTTTGTGGTATCATCGCCACAAAAATGATCTATTTTATTTTTTAATACCGACCATCTGAGTATACTTGCAATTCAACTTTTTTAAGTTGGATAATACACTTTTGGTTAAGTGGCCCTTCTTGCTAGGTCAGGAAGGGTTTTTTATAATTATCGTTTATTTGAAAATGCTTGTTTCTAGTAATTTCGAGAGCCTCTCCGTCCCACCGATAGTGTAATGATTGGTATCATACATGAATAGTTGACCGTCTTTTCCAGCGTTGCTCGATTGAGAGCTTAGCAGATCAACGTAATGTATCTCAGGAAGTGTTTTGATGAATCTGTTCACACGATATGGCGCAGATAGCTCATATTGCGCTAACGGAATTTTCCAACGCTCATGTTGGGATGAGGCTACCGGAAACTCAATCCGATATTTTTTAGTTTGCCCTATATATACGATGGGTAGTTTGAATTGGCTAAAATAGGATCGATTGTGCGTAAAGAATGCTTTCAGCTCATTCGCCGAGTAATTGGAGTAATCTGCCATTAGGATAACTTTATCCAGTTTTTGGTAGTGCGAGGGGATGAGCTGGTTAAATATATAATTCATTTGATCCTGCGGGCCAACAAATTTTCCTAAAGCGTTGGATGCAGGGAATGTTTCGTCCATACTGAATACAATTAGATTGATTCCCTTTTGCTGGGCGATACGTTTGAGCGTATAAGAAAACATTCCAGCATGGCAGTCGCCGAGCAGTAAATAGTTACCTCCAGAATCTGATAGCTTTAATCGACTTGTGATATTGAGCAAATTAAACGGTTCATGGTGTTGTAGATGTGTAGTCAGAAAACCGTACTGCAAAGGTGTTTTCTCAGTTTTGTATTGATGTAATAACTGAAAGTCACGAAGTTGTTGACTATTCATAATAACATCTTTAGCCTTTGGATGAACTAAGATCGCGCTTAAACTTAAAGTAACTAGCCCTAAAATTTGAAGCTTCGTGTTTGTAAAAAGATTTTTAGACTCTATGAATTGATAGCTTACATTTGCAAATAAGATAGTTAACACGATCAATACAGCGGAAACTGTGAAGGATAGGCTTACTCCTAAATATGTACATAGTACAATTAGTGGCCAGTGCCAAAGATAGATTCCGTATGAATTTTTCGCAAGCCAAGTAATGATATTTGATTCAAAAACTTGAACATCAAATAAGATGATTCCAACTACCGATAGCACGGTGAGTGCAACTATCCAAGGCCAGCCCTCCATCCCAATTACATGACCTCCAAGGAGCGTGTTGGCTAGAAGAATCAACCAACAAACAAAGGCACCTACTTGCCGTAATCTACTGGATAAACCGTTTACGACACGTTTATAGGAGAGGAAGGCTAATGCACCGCTTATAAATTCCCACAGCCGTGAGGGCAAAAGATAGAATGCAGCTCTTTCGTCTTGTACACTCAAAATTAACATACAAATAAAAGAAATTAATAGGAGTAGTAGGAAACGATTTTCAAGCTGTTGGCGGGATTGTCTGCCCTTAATTTGGAAAACGAATATAAGTAATGGATAACAGAGGTAAAATTGAAATTCTAGGGAAAGCGACCAGCTGTGTAACAAAAAGTTCAACTGTGAACTAGTGGCAAAATATCCGGAGGTGAGGTAATAGTAAATATTTGAGGTAAACGATAAGCTTAATAATGCGTTTTGTGCAAAATCGATTGTTTTTAATGGAACCAAAATCCAAATTAATAATCCGCAGAAGAGCAGCATAAAGAATAATGCTGGAATTAACCTGTTAGCTCTACGCTTATAAAACGATATTAATTCTTTACGAAGATTTTTTGGATTTTCAAGACACACTGCGGTAGTCAAATAGCCCGACAACACGAAAAAAATATCCACTCCGATAAATCCGTTTTTCAAGAAAGGTATATTTAAATGATAGCCGAACACAATGAGGATAGCTAACGCTCGAAGCGCGTCCAAGTCAGAACGTCTTTTTTTGAGAAATTTTGGTATGCTTGGTTCCATCCCGGCGTCTAATTTGATCGTACAATCCAGATGAGCTCTCTTACGAAAATCATCTGGTGATATTTTCTATTACTTCGTGTTTTTTGAATGATGCCAATGTAACTGTATACATGTCTAAACATTTGTTGTTAGGGAAACTATATTCTTTTTAAGTAAATATTCTTTTTAGATGTTAATAACTGTGGTTGGCGCGCTACAAAATAAAAAAAACTTGCCATTTTGGAAACTTTTCATTAAAATTGTTGTTCAAACTTATGAATGCAGAGACAGCACTGAACCAATTACTGATTATTTAAAAAATACGCGTTTACTTTTTGTTTTTAGCCTGAAATTGCATCCAGACAATTAACGATAGAATTAACCCGAATATATTTATTCAAAAAAATCTTCATGAAAAAATAAATTAAAAATTTTAACCAAAAGTGTATTATAATGGAAAACAACGTAAAAAAAGTTTACGAAGCACCGATATTTCAGGTGTTCATCGTAGAGTTAGAGCAAGGTATTGCCGCGGCCTCCGGCAATTCTTCCGAATCGCTTAGCGATTGGGATAGTGGTACTGGTGGCGGTTCAAATGGGGACTTTTAATAAATCAACATTTTTGAATCATGAAATCAGTATTAATGAAAAATCTTGCTAATAAAGTAGCTAGTGCTCTTATATTAGCGATGGTCAGCCAGTTTGTGGCAAGTTGTAATAAGTCGAAGGATATCGAAAAAGTGGAAACTAACGATAAATTGCAACTAAGCGTCAGTATCTCGGGAATTCAAGAAAACTTGGACAATTCGGGAGACAAAAAAGCGGCTTTGAAGAGCGAGTCTAAGCCATTAGTACGCTCCTATGAAGAGTTTGATGCCGTCGTTTCGGTCGACAACCATCTTGAGCAAAGTAGTAGCATAAGAATTCAAGGCACAAACTTGAAGTCCAACAGCGGAGCAGCACGTGCTGAAGCGATTGGGCCAGGAGTAAAATATCGCCTCTTTCTTTATAAAGAAGATGGGACCTTCGTAAGCTCCAATGCCTTAACGGCAAATTCCACTGGAAAAGTTGCTATTGTTGCTGGCCAGAACTACAAATGGTATGCGTTGAGTTATAACAATACCGACGATGTTCCAGATGTAACAAGCGGTAGCAGCGCAATCGCATTAGCAGGCGGCAAAGACGTGCTGCATGCGGCAGGAACCTTATCAGTGCCGTTAAATGCTACAGGAGCGCTTCCTCTAGGTATCGTCTTTAAACATAAAACCTCTCGATTGGCAATTGAATTGAATTCAATGGGAATGTTTGGTAATATGAATAGTGCTACGGTTGCAGTGACTGGACTTGCGGTGAAGTCGGGAACAATCGACATCTTCACTGGACAATATTCCAATTTGCAAAATCATACGCAAACGATAAATTGGGCTAGTTTTTCCAACGTAGAGACTGGCTTTAACGATCGCAAAGTAGCTTACGCTTATACCGTAGATTCAACCACAGCGAATTCCGTTTCTGTGAGCGTAGCATCGCTTCAGTTAGCACATGCGGCTGATGGAGTTGCGGGTGAGACTGCAGTCACGAGAACTTTTTCGGCAACACCAGTTAATTTCTCGGCAGTATCTGTAACACCTCAAATTGGTAAGACGCACCGTATCCTTTACAATTTGGTAGAATCTGCTTTATCAACCGTAACTAATTCGAATTCGGGACAACCGGTAAGATGGTCGCGCTCAAACCTCTATTTTGCGGCTGGTACACGTAACCCTTACCGATTCTACGCAACAAATGCGCAGCGATCGGATGCTAAGAGTTATTTTGCCTATGGCGCGCTAACGCCTGGACAATTTGTGAATGCTGCGAGCAGACAGGATCCATGTGCGCAGGTATATCCGCAAGGGGTTTGGCGTCAACCAACTGCCGATGATTTATATAGCATTTCGAATGGTCAAGGGCTTTTATCGACCCTATTAAGCTCTGTAGGACAATTGCTGGGAGCAAGGGATGAAACTCAGGAATCAACACCGGGTGACGGAAGTGCTACAGGTAAGTATGCGCAATACAACACAACGAGCGTGGCAAATTCCGCGTTCGATGCTCGTTCCAATAATTTACGTTTTTACTACAATGGGCAATTGCCACGTTTAGGCGTACTTCCAAACGGTTTCTTGGATCTTGATTTGTCAGCGATAGCTAACCTCTTAGGCGGTAGCTATGGTTCGCAGTCCGCTATTTGGGCATCGAATGCGCCAGCGAGTATCTTAGGTTTGGTGAATTTAGGTGTTTGGGGACATTTGGCCTCAACCGAACAGCAGGAGGTTTTGGGATTTCCTACAGGAACGCCATTTGTTAGAGCGAAACGTACTGGAGAATTGTTGGTAAGCGCGGTTGGTATTGATGTATTAACTTCAACACTAAAGAACGTTCGTTGCGTGCGTAATTAACAATATATCTATTCTATTTCAGACAGAGCAACTCCTTTAGGGATTGCTCTGTTTTAATTTTTTCTATTCTTGCCCGTGCAGCAATGAATTTAAATATCCTAATATGAGACTAAAAGAGCCGTTTATATTAAGAAGAGTTGGGAAGGATTACCTTGTCGTAGACCCGGATCAAGGTACCGTGGATATGTCGCGTGTTTTTAGCTTTAATGCCACCTCGGCATTCCTCATGGAAGCACTAAAAGGACGAGATTTTGACTTAGCAGATGTGGCCAATTTACTGATGCAAGAGTATGAAATTGATGCTGAAACTGCCCATAGAGATTCTAAGCTACTGGTAAATCAATTGAAAGCCAATCAAGTAATTATTGAATAAGCGACATGATTTTAACACGACCAACAACTCAGGCGATGTTGGAGGCCCTTCGGGCATCGCTATGGGGAGAAGTTCCAAATCCCGTTTTCTTTGAAAATTTATCTGGTCAGGATTGGCGTGAAGTCTTTCAGATGTCAATACATCAAACCGTAGAAGCAATGGTTGCCACTGCTGTTCAGCAACTTCCTGAACAGCTATTACCGCCCGCAGACATCATGTTGAAATGGCTGGTTCGTGTGGACCGCGTGCAACGGAAAAATGCAGCGATGGAAAAGGCCATTGCTCAACAGTATCACCTCTTTCAACAAAAAGGCCTGAGATGTGTTCTCCAAAAAGGGCATGGAGTTTCCACATACTATGCAGATCCAAGCTTGCGAACTAGTGGGGATATTGATTGGTTTTTCCCATTTAAAGATGATTTTGAAGATGCGCAGCACTTGGTTGCTGAAAACCAAGGATCGCTTCTAAGTAAGAATAGATACAGTTGTGGATTCTATTGGCGGGGCTTTGAAGTTGAACAGCATCGACGTATTGTCCAACTTCGTAACCCTTTCATCCAGTCGTTTGTCGAAGATTTTGTTCATGAAGAACTGAAGCGCCCTATCAGCCGAACATTTGGGCATACATCGGTCGAGATACCAAGTGACTTGTTGAACATTGTGCAGGTAAATGCACATATACTTAAACATCAAGTAACCTACGGTATTGGGCTGCGCCAACTTTGTGACGCTTGCCGCTTATACTTCTCTTATGGAAAACGGCTAGATCATGATCGGCTGCGAGAGGTGTATGCTAAACTTGGCATGCTGAAATGGGCCCATTTATTACATCGAATGTTAGTGGATTTGTTTCACCTGCCAGAGGAATATCTACCTTTCCCTATTATCCCATATAAAGGCGCCGAGTGGATGACAGATCACATTCTACGAACAGGGAATTTTGGCTTCTTTGATCCTTTGCACCCTGATCAAAATAATCCGGGAGGGCGTGTTGATCGGCAAGAAAGACTTTTCGAAAACTTCCGACGATTTTTAGGCGTAGCACCGATGGAAGCCCTAAGTTTTCCAATTTATCAGTTGTACATCAAGTCGTTCAAGTAAAGTTAACAGTGATGATAACAAAACATCAGCTTCACTGGATTCTGCGGTTTTCTAAGACCTATAAATACAAACTATTTTATTATTTTCTGTTTGAACTCCTAGGGCTATCATTCAGTTTAGCGTTTATTTGGTTTTCTAAACGATCGATAGACCGCGCTGTGCATCATGGCAGCGAAAGCCTCAGCATGTTGCTATTGGTAACCGCTTCATGTATCATCCTGTCGTTTGCTTGCATGCAATTTGCTGCGTTTCTCAATGAGCGTAATAAAGCCTTAATGTTAGTGGATTTGCAGAAGCTGGTCCTTAAAAAACAAATTTCTGTGCCTTGGGATGGGCAAAAAAAGCATACTGGAGACTTAATGGTGCGCGTTTTAAACGACACCCAGGAGATCGTGACTGCTGCTGCGCAAACGCTTATCGCTTGCCTGATTAGTCTCCTTAAAATTGTAGCGGCCACCTGGTTTCTTTACTGGATGGATCCTTGGTTAGCAGCGGTATTGCTGTTAATCACTCCGCTTTTATTATTTTCCAAGTTCTATTTTCGTAAACTACGCGATCTTCAAAAATCACTTAAGCTGGCCGAGAGTCAGCTGGGGAAGACTATACAAGACAACCTGCGGTTGCGCTTGTTGATTAGATCGATGAACCAAGATAAACCACGATGGGAGCGCATCGAGAAAGATCAAGGCGAAATTTTTGGTATTAAAAAGCGATTAATTGGCTTTTCTCTTTTTTCCAGAGGAATATGGGGATTGGGGTTTAGTATCAGTTATATTGTGACGTTCGTTTGGGGGATATTATCTTTGAATGATGGATTAATCACCGTAGGGACGATGTCCGCATTTTTGCAACTTGTGATTCGCTTGCAAGCGCCTGTGGCTACCTTAGTAGGTTATTTACCTGCACTGGTTCGCGTGGGGAGCTCGGTCGAGCGGCTCGAAGAACTTTTGAATGAACCTAGCGAGGAAATTGCGGAGCATAGTGTCTTAAATGAGCTCGATGAACTAAGACTATCAAATGTATCCTTGCAAGTGGAGGGTAAGTTGTTAACGTGCAATTTGAGCTTTTTATTTAAGCGTGGTGAACCCACACTTGTTTTCGGCTCAAGTGGCTTGGGCAAGTCCACCATGTTAAGAGCAATTCTGGGACTTATAGATCCGCAAGCAGGTGCAATTGTCTTAAAAGAAGGGTCGCAAAATCGACTCATGAACGCTACGTACCGTTGTAACTTTGCATTCGTTCCCCAAGGTGAGAAATTGTTTAATGGTACCATCCGGGAAAATTTGTTATTTGGCAATGATTGGAGCAGTGAAGTTCAATTGAAGCATGCGCTTGGAGTGGCTTGCGCCGAATTTGTATGGAATTTACCAGAAGGACTGGATACCGTTGTTGGAGAATCCGGATTTGGCCTATCGGAAGGACAGATACAACGATTAGCCATCGCTCGAGCAATCTTACTACCGGCTAAGGTATGGCTCTTCGACGAGGTTACTTCTGCTCTGGATCAACAGACAGCTCATAAGCTTGTTACAAATCTACTGGAAATTGGAGCTGACAAAATTTTAATTTTTGTTACGCACGATCTCAGTCAAAAGCAATATTTTAAACACATTTTGGAAATGCGTGAAAACGCGATGACCGTCAAACAGTAGGAAGAAAAATGGAGATACATGCAACTTTTTATTATCGTGTTGCGGACCATGTCATTAAAATCGTGGATTATTTGGGTCTGGAAATCGATCGGGCTTTGCCCAGCTTTTTGCCGTTTAGGTGCGCCGCACCCAAGATCGATCCGATGATGACCATCGCGATTAAAAGAAATACAAACATTTCTAACTTGCCGCCGCGAAAAATCTTGAGTGATATATCCGTGATTTGGCTGGAACGTTTTCGATTTGAAGAAAGCTCCGACAACTATTTTACCTCAATTCTAGGGACCAGGCAAAAGAGCGACTGGCTAATGTGTAGTGAAAAGGATTTCAGCCGTTCCGTCATTTATCCAGAAGCCGAAGAATTGTTTAATACCAACAAATTAAGTTGGTTAATTATGGTTGCTTTTGGGCAAGCATGTTTAGCTTATAGGACTCTATTGATACATGCTTCAGTTGTAGAAAATGGCCACGCTGCGGTTGCTTTTTTAGGCAAAAGTGGCACGGGAAAAAGCACGCACTCCCGGTTATGGATGAAGTACCTTCCTGAATTTGGTCTTCTCAACGATGATAATCCAGCGATTCGTATTTGCGGAGACAACCAGGTACTAATCTTTGGCACACCCTGGAGTGGTAAAACGCATTGCTATCGTCGTAGTGAATTCCCCCTGAATGCGCTGGTTCGCTTAGAACAGTCATCTTACAACGATTTATCGCAACAAAAAGAGATTCAAGCACTAACAGCAGTGCTTCCGAGCTGCTCGGCGATTCGATGGAACGCAAATCTTTTTAATCAGATGGTTAGCAGCTTGGAGCTAATTATTAGTCAAGTAAAGGTGGCCAAATTAAAATGTCTACCAGACAAAGGCGCGGTAGAACTCTCTCATTCCTTTGCTCTGGACGACCCCTTGCTTGTTCGGTAGCATGTTAATTTGAGCACATCGTGAAAGTTTCGTCTTTTTAAGACGAGGAAAAAAGGCTGAGTTTAGTTTTTTCGAATGACCAGATGTTGAAGTTCCGGATTGCTGAGCAATCGGTCCATTTCTGAATATGCAATTTCCAACACCTCTCTTTTTATCTGCAAGTATGATTGCTGGATGATATCTTCGTTTGCGAAGTTTCTAAGAGGCAATGCCGTGTAGGACGCCTCCTCGTTAGCTAAAGCATGATGATCATTAATGATTTTTGAATGAAAACCTTTTAGTTCGATTGGAGTCAGCGGGTCATCGGCAACTACACCGACAAATTCCCCAGCGGATAAATTAGAAATTGTCGAGGTAGGGATTGCCATTTCCAGCTGTTGGGAATAGCTGACCGAGGTGTCGGAGCTGTTTACGGAAAAACTTTGACGGTCTTGCATTATTTTTCCAAATCGCTCCGAGAGTAGCTTAGATGTCTCGCCGGAAACTTGTCCACTGATAACATTTCCAACAATGTTCATAATAACGTCAGCTAGATCGCGACCATAATCTTTGCGTAGCTGACTAATATCTTGTAGCCCCAGGCAGGTCGAAACACGATTGCTTCGCGCTGTGGCGATGAGGCTATCGATATTGTTTAAATAAATCGTCGGAAATTCATCAAAAACCAAACTGCATTTTCGCATCCCTTTACGGTTTACCTGCTTGATTAACCTGTTTACGTACAAGGACAGTACAGCGCCATAAGTTTGGATTTTCTGCGGATTGTTTCCCATACAAATTACTTTTGGATCATTCGGATTATTGATGTCTAGATTAAAATCGTTGCCCGAAAGCACATAATAGAGTTGCGGCGAAGATAATCTCGCTAGCGCGATTTTTGCTGAAGCAACTTGACCTTCCAACTGTTCCATAACGTTATTTAGATAAGCGTTTACAAAAGGATTAATCAAGACTTCGATCTCTTTATTTGTACGGAGCATAGAGAATAGGCGATCGTAATCCTGCTGCATGAGCTCAATAACGTGTGGTAATGTACAATACTCGCCATCTTGATAACGTTTGAGATACCAAATAACTGCAGTCAGTAAGTTGATAGAAGATTCGATAAAGAAGTCGCCTTGACGCTTAATCCAATCCCTATTTAAGCCCAATAGAATAGTGCGTGCTGACTCTGCTGCATCGGAAATATCATTCATTGCAGAGGGCTCTAGGGGATTACAACGATGCGTTCTGTTGAGATCGTCGAAATTGATGCAATAAAACTTTGTGTCGTTATGCGCACGCTTCTTTGAGATTTTCCAGTGATGGTAGGCGATTTTAGTGAGATCATCAAACTTAAAGTCGTAAATGAACATGGTGAATCCTTTCTGGATGTGTTGCGAGATGACATGGCGTATGACGAAGTATGATTTTCCTGCACCTGGACTCCCCAAAACGAGCAACGCCCGAAACGGGTTGATGATGTTGATCCAGCTGCGTCGAGTCTTCCTTCCCAGACGATATTCCGCGGGAAGGTTAATGGAATACTCATTATCAATTCGCTCTTCTTGTTGAGGAAAGGTTTGGTTAGTTCTATTGAAGATATCTTTTTCTATTAGCTGTTTTTTTAAAATGCGGCTAGCTCCGGTAACTCCCTTGATAAATAGCAACAGTCCGGCGACACATAGTAGACTATAGTTAGAAATATTGAAAAATGCGCTGAAGTGGAAATGTAGGACTATCGGACAAAGCAAAAACACTAGCAGTCCGAATATACTGCAAATCAAGGCTACCGACCAACGATAGGTTTTTTCTTTTCTCCCTTGTGTACCAATTAGTGAGCACAAAAGAAAGATCAGACATATAATTTTGGGCCGGTGAAATTCATTTAGTAACCCCGTCTCTTTTATGGCGAGCATTATACGATCGGTAAGCAACCACGTCAAGTTCTTCTCCTGGAATGCAGCATACCCCACATAATAAATATGTACGAGTAGTAAACAGAAAGCTATAGTTCGGCACATGTCCGCAATCTTTCTTAATGCTTGTATGTTTTCTCCGCTAGCCATTTTTTGACAAGGTGATGTTGTTGGTATCCCTGAAAATTTTATTTTTACCGTGGCTGATAGATGCACTTAGTTCGGCCATTTTTAACATGTTTTCAACGCTGATGGCGAGATTTAATTCACTAAGCCGCACAGCTACACGATCGACAAAACTGATGACGATAGCTAGTGGATCTTCATCTTTAGTGATTTTTGCATGAGTGATAACAATACCATTTTTTACTAAGGTTCGAGCCAAGCTTGCGTAGGAGTTCTCGGTTGAACAGGAAGCATAAAGTAAAACATTTTTGATTGTCGTTTCTGCTTTTTGTTTTCGATTTTCATTTTCCTTGAAATAGGTTGAAAGCTTCTGCCAAGTGGGAGCTGACGGCAGCCTGCTTGCTGGAATTCCGCTACTAACTGTTTTATTTTTTTCGTCCGTGATATAATAGAGCATTCCATAAGTTTGTCGAGGCTCGCGAGTTAAAATGATTGGTTTGATATGCCAACGGCTTAACAGTGCTGTCCAACTGTAGATATCGCAAACACAGTAATTTTTTAGTAAATAGTCTACAATATTTTCAATTGCTTGTTTGCTTGGAACGCTGCCATATTCAATTTTGCAAGGGGACGGCTGTTTTGCAAGGAATGATGCGGGAACAATTTTGTTTGTGTGAAGATCGTACAAACGAACTAGCTCTTTCACAGCAGGCAGTGAACGACGATACACGAACATACTTGTGTTTATTTTTGCTCCAGATTGATCAATGCATGTGGAAATTATATGTAGGTGAGGGATGGCAGTATCAAAGTGTTGATAGATCAGGTAGGGCTGTTGGCTAAGGCTCGTTAAACGCATATAATTTCTTGCAATTTCTGTGAGAAGACCTTGATCTAAATGCTGATTTTTCGGTGAGAAGGACAGAAGGAAATGCAAGCTCTTAATTTGAGATGTTACATTCTTTGCCTCCCAGTGGTTGAGATATTTCTTCGTTAATTCCTTTGTTAAATTATTTCTAAGCAATGGAAAGTTGCATGCCTGTAGGCATTGTGCGTTCCCCTCAAGCACTTTTCGCTCATTATAAGTTAAGGCGTGATGGAAGCTCTTTACATGGTGTACTCTTACAAACATAAGGCTAATAGTTTTTTGATCAATTCATTAAGCTCGATAATCTGGTAAGCAATAGAAGGCTGAAGTTCCCCACAATACCGTGTTTGGGTATGGGGAAATTGAAGGTCGTCGTTGTCTTCATGCAGCAAGCAAATGGAATTTTGAATTTTTGAAATCTCGATCAGAATATCGTCCATGGATTCATTGCGAATCCGCATGATGGTTGGCTTCCGAAAAATCATTCCTCGGAGATAAACGGACAAATTGGGGTAGATCGTCTTTTCACATTCCTTTTGGAGCCTCTGATATTCTGACGACGTTATTCGGATATTGACCGAACAATCTTTTTTAGTTTTCTTAATGCTCTTGGATCTCATATGCTAGCATTTTTGATTCTCACTTGATACGCAGCGTCCCGGTAGGATGTAATGTTTGGCGTTTACCGTATTCCATCACCCAATCGTTCAGATCTTTGTATCCTTGATATAATTCGCTTTGATCGTAGAATTTTGCACCTAAGCAAAGAGCGCGTTCTGTCAACGCTCTGCCTGCAGCATCCTGATCGAAAAAGAGCCCAACGCGATCGTAAGTGGCAAGAACTTGTTCTGCTCGTTCGAATAATGAGACGGAATTGAGGATAAGAAAATCGGCACTCTGATCATCGATCTGTTTATTTAGTGTTCTAAAGGTGAGGAAATCCATAAAGCCTTCAAATACTTGGATTTCTCGATTTCCAGTAGCGAAATGGCTAATATCTTTGGGAGAGGTGGATATTTTTGTAATAGGATTTCTTAATTCGAAACCGCCAGAACGATTCGCAAATCCGATGGCCTTATATTGGTTGTTTTTCACTCGATATGTTAACTCTCGACAATACAAATCGGCAATACTGATAGCGATACGCCGATGTTGTAAATATTCCAAAAGCTCAACCGAACGTAACGATGTATTCGATAGAATCTCAATTTTATTTTGCTTGCGATACTCCAATGGTACGGCAAGTGTTAGATTTCTCGGAAAAATTAATTTGCTGTCTTTTATTTTCGAAATGACATCTGCAATACTGCAATTCTCTAGGTGTATCCCCAGATCAATCAAACTTCCGCCTCTGCCAAGACCAAAGTCATACCACCTATTTAGTTTTCTATTGATTTTGAAAGAGGCCGTTTTTTCTATTCTTAGAGGAGACAAATACCAAAACTCATTTCCTCGTATTCGAATTGGTTCATAACCCAAACTTGACAGGTAATAGACTAAATCAATCTGTTTTACTTCTTCTAGAAAATCTGAGTTTTTGGAAGAGCTCATTTGCGTTATTTATCTAAACAACACTATTGTTGATTAAATAAAAGTAATCTATATGCTAAATAAAAAATAGTCCCCAATTAAAATGGGTATAGGGTCAGGGCTTGAATTTTTGATATAGGTATCAGCGAAGTGGAAGCTGTAAAATAGTTGAGAACTATAATAATTTATATGAATTTACTGTTCCCGCTAGAATGTAAATGCGCTAGTAAAACCTCTATCAGAGTTGGATTATTTTCCAATCGCCTAAATTGATTATTTCAGCGGCGTATGGGGATGCTTCGTTGAGAGTAGTGTTATGTAATACATTCAAATGGGCAGTTAGTCTTTATCCATTTGTTGTGTTCGAGTAGCGAACAAAAACTACTGTCTTCTCAGAAAATTTCCACGCTAATTTGAAATATCAAAGATTTATTTATCGAATGATAATTGTTTTGAAATAGTCGTATAATAGTAAGCGTTTAGTTATATACGCATTCCATGGGAATATATCAAATCTAAAAGTTCCATAGTTTTGAAATGTAATCAAATAGATCATATCCTAATTGAAGCTCGAATCGCTATTTATTTTTTTTTGAAACACCTACTATCGGGACAATCTCGACTACTGTATCCTCTAACGTTTTAGATTCAGTTCCATCCTTTTTTATTTTTGCAAGTTTTCGATAAATAACTTTTATCTGTTCATCTTTTGGTATACCGTTCGAATAGAAATCATCTAATCTTTCCAAATTAAATATTTTAGATAAAGTAATAAGGTGCCGCAGGTTATACTTCTCTGGTTGATTAAACGATTCACATTTCCCGACAAAAGTCTCATTTAAGCCCATCATTCGACTTAATGTCCTTTGCGACCACCCTTTTTGTTCTCTGAGAACTTTGATGTTTAAAATTAATTCGAATTCAACTCTGTTTGTAGTGATCTCAAAAATGTTTTTCATAAAAAAAAATGAACCAAATATTTGGTACGTTTTAAATATTTATTATATTTGTATTAGTGAACCAACAAGAAGGCGTAGAACGTCATAAACGATGTTTTTCTCAGACCCATAAAGAGCTAAATTTCCGTCGAGAATGCCGTGTTGTTCGCTCCATGCTTTTAAAAAAGTTTCGTACTTTTGAATTATTGCATGTGAGCGGCTTCACGTTAAACTTTGACGGCATCAACCAAACACTTTTTTGGTGTTGGATGATGGAGGGTTAGCTCCCCTTGGGTCTAAAGTGTGAGGCCGTTCCTTGCATAATTGCAATGGACATCAAGAGATAGCATCGTTCTAATAAACAATTGATTATGAGAACGAAACCAAAGAATTGGCATCTACCAGTTTTCCAGTCCGAGGGGCCAGAAAAATGGTTTTCCAAAAAGTCTTTATACAAGAACGTATACTGTTCACCAGAATAAAATCGGTCAAAATAACAGAAGATATGGGCCTAACCTAAATGATCAGGCCCGTATTTCCTGTTTCCAGTCACCCGCAATGCAAAAGCAGAGCGTTCCCAATATAATGGGTTAGACTAGTTTACTGATTTTACTTATTCACTATAAATCTAAACTATTTTTTTCATTGTATCAAGGGATGATCTAATCTTGTTAAATCAATTTGATTTGAGGGGTGGCTGGTTATTTGTAAATATCTGATAACAGGCATTATATCAGCTATCTAACAGATTTCGAGTTTGATGTTAACAGATTCTCGCTAAGAAAATTTTGCACGGATTTTCTAATCCACTGCAGAACCAAACCAATTGACCGATGAAAAATCTATACCTTTTATTCCTTGGCAGATTTCGATCCGCTAAAAATCTACTGTTACCAATTTGTCGTAGATGCTGTCTAGCCACAGGTTGCTCGCGTTGCTACATTTTAATTTTTTTGATTTGTTGTTTTAGTTCGTTTAATAGTAAATCAGTTGCTCAGCAGCCCCAAAACCCTGGGGCCAAGAGCAACATCCTAATTAAAGGTACTGTTCGCGCTGCTTCCGATAGCGCATTCCTTTCGCAGGTGACGATTCGCAATGGAAGTAAATTAGTGAAAACGGACAAACTAGGAGAGTTTACCTTGGGAGGCCTTCTTTCGGAAAATGTGATCCACGTCGCCCACCTGGGCTTTAAGGATACCATCATCTCGGTATTTGCTGATGATTTCCATATTTTTTTGCAGCCCTCAATCAATAAGCTCCAAGAAGTCGAGGTGTTTAGTACTGGTTACCAGCGCGTATCACCTCAGCGAAGCACAGGAAGCTTCGTGCATATTGGAAATGAACTGTTGAACCGTCGGGTGAGTACCGACATTCTCAGCAAAATTGAAGACGTTGTTCCTGGATTAATCTTCAATCGTAACACGCCTATATCTGGTGCAAATGTTTCCACTAGCTCGATGAGTATTCGAGGGCAGAGTACGATCCTAGGAAATGCCGAACCACTGATTGTTGTCGATAATTTTCCCTATGAGGGTGATCTTAAGGATATCAACCCAAACGACGTCGAATCAATCAGTGTTTTAAAGGATGCTTCGGCAGCTTCTATTTGGGGAACGCGTGCAGGCAATGGCGTTATCGTAATCACGACCAAACAAGGCAAGTTGTCAACGGAATCAAAGGTTGCGGCCACATCAAATTGGACTATCGGCGAAAAGCCTGATTTATTTTATCAGCCCATGATGAGTTCGGCGGATTTCATTGCGATGGAACGATTACTTTTTGATAGAGGATACTATGCAAGCGAGGAATCTTCTTTTTCCAATTCAGCACTCAGTCCAGTCGTTGAATTACTCATTGCTAAACGGGACGGGATGATGAGCGAAAGTAACGTGGAAGCACAAATCGATAAATTAAAACGTGTAGACTACCGGCGTGAGCTCGAGCGATATCTCTATCAAAATTCCCTTGCTCAGCAACATGCGATCAATATATCTGGGGGATCAAAAAAGCACACATATTATCTCTCAACTGGCTATGATAAGAATTTAAATAGCCAAGTGAAGACAGGTTTCCAGCGGATGACGGTAAGCACAAATCAATCCTTCAGACTTTGGAAAGATCGATTGACTTTAGCGACAAACATCGCCTATACACGAACTGTTGAAAAGCCTACTTACACGATCTTTGATGCATTCAACAATGTACCGTATTATCCCTACGCGAGCTTTGTGGATGCACAGGGAAATCATCTGGCGGTGACAAAAAATTTTCGAAATAGTTTTATCGAGCAAGCGCAACAGAAAGGACTACTCAATTGGCAATATTTTCCTCTGGATGAATTAGAGCTATATAATAATCAAAAGTCCAGCGCCAATTACAAACTTGGAATCAATGCCAATGTCAGGTTTTCTCCATCGCTCTCGGCGGATGTTCTCGTTCAATATAACCAGGTTGCCGTAAAGGATGTGAATCAACAGGATGAACAAAGTTACTATGTGCGAAATTTGATAAATAGCTTCACCCAGATTGACGACTCAGGGAATCTGTCCTTTGCGATACCAAAAGGGGATATTGTCGATTTAGGAACAGTAGCAATCAAAAATCAGAACGTTCGTGCTCAGTTAAACTTTAATCGGGATTGGCATGCTGTTCACCAATTAGATGCTTTTGCCGGACTGGAGATGAAAGATTTAAATAATGTGCGTGATGTGACGCGCCGCTACGGGTACAACGCAGATCAAGGAACGTTTTCGGCAGTAAGCTACCTTATACCTTTCCAACAATATTATTCAAATTATGGGGGATCAAGTCAGATTCCGTATGTCGATTCGCAAAAAGATTTAACGGATCGCTACCGATCTTATTATGCCCATGTGAGCTACGCCTTTAGTCAGAAGTACTTACTTAACGCGAGTGCTAGATTGGATCAAAGCAATATCTTTGGCGTAGAGTCAAATCAAAAAGGCGTTCCTTTATATGCTGTTGGAGCAGCCTGGAACCTGCATAAAGAGCATTTCTTGAAACTAGACCTGTTTTCAAAGCTAAAACTTAAATACAGTTTTGGATACAACGGGAATGTCTATAAAAATATCTCATCCCTGCTGACGGCAAGGTATGAAACCGCGTACCGTTATCCTATTAATTCCGGCTTGCCTTATGCGGTGATCACCAACCCACCTTATCCCAATCTACGTTGGGAACGTGTTCAGGTGAATAACATCGGACTCGAATTTGAAAGCTTCAGCTCTCGATTGTCTGGAAATTTCGATTTATTTTTTAAAAAAGGAATAGACCTGATTTCCCAGCGCTATACTGACCCAACCATTGGAGCTCAAAAAGTGACCACCAATAATGCGGCAACTAAGAGTTGGGGATTCGATCTCTCCTTAAGTTCAAAAAACCTACTTGGCGATTTTGCTTGGCAAACGGACGTTCTTCTTTCTCATATCAATGAACAAGTGACAGATTATAACTTCGAAGTCAATGAAAGTGACTTTGTTAACATGGGGTATCCAATTGTTGGCAAACCTTTATTTTCCTTACATAGTTACGCTTGGGCAGGACTTGACCCGCAGAACGGAAGTCCCAAAGGCTATCTAGATGGTACGGTCACATCAGATTACACAGCAATTTTATACCAAAGCAAAAAATCTGATTTGATTTACAATGGGTCTTTGCGACCAACTTGGTTTGGGTCTTTGCGCAATACCTTCGCTTACAAAAAGATACAATTATCCATCGCACTCGCCTATCGGCTTGGCTATTTTTTTCGTAAAAACACCGTTAACTACTATTCTGTGCTCACTGCGCAGGGTGGACATGGGGACTTTGCGCTACGCTGGCAGAAGCCTGGAGACGAGAACTTCACTCAAGTGCCTGCCTTGCCTGATCAGCCGGATGATCCTGCGATTGGATTTTACTTGAGTGCTGATGTATTGGCTCGGCGAGCGGACCATATTCGTTTGCAAGATATTAGGTTCGATTATCAGTTAACTAAAAAAGAGGGAAATCACCTCCCCTTTAAAAATTTGACCTTTTTTATTTATGCGAATAATTTGGGGGTGCTCTGGGTAGCCAACAAGGAAGGGATCGATCCTGATTTTCAAACTGCGCCCTTGCCTAGGACCATTTCCACTGGACTGATATTGAATTTTTAATCCTCGAAATATGAAAAATTTAAATGTTGCTTTGATTATCGTGTTCTCGCACTTATTGCTAGGTTCCTGTAGCCGTGATTTTTTGGACGTAAAACCCGATAAATCATTAACGATACCCAATAATTTAAAGGATTTGCAAGCCTTACTGGATAACAGTGATGCGGTGATGAATCTTAGTCCAAATTTTGGTTTGTTTGGATCCGATGATATTTACATCACGGATAATGGCTTAGCTTCCATGACCGCGCCGTTTAATTCTGCTTATCTATGGGAAGCAGATTTCTATACGGGCGAAACCAACAACAGCAATAATTGGAATACCCCCTATGAACAGGTTTTTTATGCAAATGTTGTACTAGAAACTTTAGCGACCTTGGACGCACCAGAGAACTCCACCGAAGTTCAATCGATCAGAGGAAGCGCTTATTTCTTCCGCGCCTTCGCATTCTACCAAATTGCGCAACTGTTTTGTAACCCTTATGCCCACGCGACCGCTCAGAATAGCTTGGGCATCCCCTTAAGGCTAAGTTCGGATATCAGCCTTGCTTCCAAGCGATCTACGATCAAAGAAACGTACCAGCAAATTTTAGCAGACTTAGACTTAGCTGTCGAATATTTGCCTTTGTCTCAATTGAAAATGACGCGACCAACTAAAACTGCAGCCTATGCCTTGCTTGCTAGAGTTCATCTAATTATGGCCGATTTTTTACAATCCGAACATTTTGCTACTATCGTTTTAGAGACTTCTAGCTCCCTGCTGAATTATAATTCGCTAAACCCCTCCGCCAACAGGCCTTTTTCAAACGTGCTTGGAGTCGGAGTTAATCCCGAAGTACTATTCTATAGCAGCATGAATACCAATGCCACTTTGCAGTCATCTGCAGAAGTATGTGTGGATACTGCTTTATATCAGCTGTATGCCTCAAATGATTTGAGAAAAGCACTATTTTTTAAACCCAAATCAACGAATCTTTTTCATTTTAAGGGGCAGTATACCGGCTCCTCAGCGCTATTTAGCGGACTTGCTATCGATGAAGTCCTCCTCACGCGTGCCGAATGTAGAGCGCGGTTAGGGAACTTACAGGGGGCGCTCGCTGACCTGAATTACCTGCTGGAGCACCGCTGGAAAGAAGGTTCATTTGAACCTTTAGTCAGTACGAAGGCGGATGTTGTCCTGAGTTCCATTTTAGCTGAACGTCGCAAAGAGCTGGTTTTCCGCGACTTGCGATGGGCGGATCTGCGACGCTTGAATAGCGATCCGAGCTACAGCAAGACACTCTTTAGGCAGCATAAAGGCCAACGCTATACGTTGAAACCTGAGCATCCAAGATATACCTTGGCGATTCCTCCACGTGTATTGATGTATGCTCATCTAGAACAGAATCCTCGTTAAATTAAATCTATACTTATGAAAAACTTACGATCAATGATCCTATTCATTGCATTCGCCTGCTTAGGAAACAGCTCCATTGCTCAAAAAAAAGCGGTGATATCTGGAACCATGGATTTTGGCTCCCCTGAGGAAGTGGTTTCCGTTAATATGCTTGTGAACGATGGAAGTCATGGTTTCGCGCCGCATAATGATACGGTGTTTAGTCAACCCTTAAATAAACGTGAATTTAAATTTGACATTCCCATCAATGGAGACTTGGCTTATGTCAACATCAATTTTTATAAACGGCCTTATTTGCTAGATGAACTCTGGTTTCCAGAGGTGTTTTTGTTAGATGGTGATAGCATTTTCATCCACGTCAATTCACATAAGGAAATTTCCTTCTCGGGGAATGCAGCGAAGAAATTTGAATTAATTTATCAATTAAGCAAGCTTCAATACGGAGGGATA
Source organism: Sphingobacteruim zhuxiongii (assembly GCF_009557615.1). Taxonomy (NCBI): domain Bacteria; kingdom Pseudomonadati; phylum Bacteroidota; class Sphingobacteriia; order Sphingobacteriales; family Sphingobacteriaceae; genus Sphingobacterium; species Sphingobacterium zhuxiongii. The sequence goes on along the minus strand of NZ_CP045652.1, from coordinate 4,069,459 downwards.
AAAGGATTCTCCGAGGATCCAGCAACCTACTATAAAGAAAAGTTTGCCGTATTAGCACAGGCGAGATCCTTAATCGATCAAGCCGCGGGAATGGTGGATGACCGAACCCTAAAACTTATCGAAGCCGATCACTTTGGCTTGATGCTGGGCTACATCTATCAGTGCTTTAGTTTCTACGAATTTGGTGCGCTGCACAGCAAAGCTTTTGGTGAAATCGGGCTGGATATTTATAAGAAATATCTCTACGATAGAAGGGAGCAGATTAGCGATACGACCCTCACTAAATCTTCATTGTATTTTTCTAATTATTTAATGCATAAGGAAATAGCGGATCATCAGTTTGACAATCTAACAAAAAATACAGCCTATGATCCGATCGATAGGCTTAGCAGTAGCTTCCCCCCGGGAATATTGAGAGATAAAATTTTAGTAAACTTCCTATTTTATAATAGAACAACTTTTCATGCATATTTCTATCCCGCATTGGCATTGGTGGAATCCCAGCAGTATAAAACGCTATTTTCGGTCTATGAAAGAAATTTTGTGCTGCCAACAGTTCCTGATCAAAGCATCGTATTGGTGAATCAACATAACGAGCCTGTACAATTGGCAGACTTGAAGGGAAAAATAGTATTGGTGGATATGTGGTATACTGGCTGTTTACCTTGCATACAAGTAGCCAAAGCGCTGCCGAAAGTGGAATCTGCGTTCAGAGATCGGAATGATGTGGTTTTTGTGAGCTTGTCCATCGACAAGGACAAGAACAAATGGCTTCAAAGTATTGATCCCTTGTCCCAAGCAAATGAAACCGAAGGAATGAATGGCCAATATTTCGTTTCCGATCATACACTGTATTGGAATGCCGGACAGGGAGATAACAAAAAGAACTTCACAAAACGGTATAATATATTTGGGACCTACCCCTTTTTGTTTCTAATCGATCGGCAGGGGCGAATTGTTTCCCGCAAGCTTCCGCACCCCGAAAAGGAAGATGGGCAATGTCTTATTGATGTTATCAAGTCTTATTTGTAAGCGTTTAAGAATCAAATCAGCGAACAGGGCATCATGGAATTAATACCATGATGCCTTCTAGGGTTACTCAGCATCAATTAATACTGCAAGGCCTCGATTGGCAGTGGGAATAAAGTTCCCGTTAACCAACACGGCGGTACATAGGCGGTCCGTTTGCTCATCACAAATGGCCAATTTGTCCGCGGGAATTGCAGCCCACACCGGTGTGGATAGTCCTGGGGTGGTATTGTAGTGCGTTGGACTTTGATAAGTCGATCTCGCAAAACTAAGCGTAATACCCATCATCAGCATGAGCGCTAATATGGGGAGATTGAAATTTTTAAGTTGCTTTTTCATGATTTTTCAAATTAGTGAAGCGTTTGCTTCGGATTTAAGCTCAGATGATTCCTGGACCCTGATCACCTTCGTTATTGTTGTTTCTATCGCGAGCAGGAGGGGTCCTAATTCCTGCAGTTTTTTCATTGGAAGTAGATTTAGAGTTCTCGGCTCCTGCGTTTGTTTTTTTTTTAGATACAGGGCGATCAGGGAAAGGAATAGAAAAACAAGGTTAAACACAAGGTGCTCCCCGTAAGAGAGTTGCTGAATGATTCCACCGCATGAACAAGGACGATATCCAAAAATACGCGACATAGCAAGAAGGAGATAACCTGTAAAAACTGCCAGTAAGCTGATCGATGCCCATAAGCCAACGATTCTGGTGCGTGTATAGATCAATAGCATGGAAATGATAAATTCTATGCTTGGAATAAGCCAGGTTAATAAGTCTGCGATTGACCTGCTAAAAATTTGTTTTTGCATGCTTGCCTGTGCTTGTTGATAATTAAATAGTTTAGTTGAAGCAGCATAAAATAACATCAGAGCAATAGTGCCTGATAGAATCGCAGTAAATTTTTCCTTTTTCATAATCTTTGATTTCCTAAATTAAAAATATGAAGGGAATAGGTTTCTTAGTTGACTACATAGTTAGTCCAATTGTTGTGAATTTAGTTCGTTTTTTTGTTCACAGCAGATTTTTCAGACCGATCAAGGGACTGTTTTACTTTTTGGACGGTACCTCTGGAAATGCCCAGCAGCTGCCCTTGCTCATATTGGTTGAGCAAATTGTTAAACTCCGGTAAATGTTTGCGGAATAGCAGGTAGCGATCGGCAGCCTTTGAGCAGCTAGCAGACTCGCGTAACAAATAAAGAAACCTGATTTGCTTCCGCTCGAACATCGATATGAATACCTGAATGCACTCATCTTGATTCAACCAAGCGCGAAGGCTGGCGTAGGAAAGTTTAAAGATGCTACCCGATCGCAAAACTTCGATCGACCCGCTTACTGACCTGTCGCTGTAGATATGTACGGTCGTGGACAGGCCCATATGTTGGGTAGCTAAATTGAGGATCTTGATGCGATTTTCAGCGCTGTAGTTCAGGTTGCCAATGAGGCCTCGACTGACGATATATATGTTTTTTTGATACTTCCCTTGTTGGTATAAGCGCTGTCCTCTTTTGGTGCGCACATACTCGAGGTTCTGCTGTGCCCAACGGATGTGGGAATCCTGAAGATTGCACCGTGTTGCCCACTTATCCATTAAGCTTGCGAAGTCTCTGTTGTTATGGCCCATATCCATCATCGATCTTAGGTCAAAGGAAATACGATACTCTCTTTGCCGCTGCAATTTCCTTAGAGTATTCGAAGATTTTTTATTACATGCGTGAAAGTCGAGTGATACCGAGTTAATATCGCGCGGTTTTAGGATAAACCAGCAAAGTGTGGTGTCGCGACAACCTTTGTGCTTACTTTCACCAGTAGATTTTGAATGCTTAAATATTTCCTACAGATTTACGCTGATTGATCGCAAGTCTTCTAGGCCGGAAGCCGTAAATCCGATGCGAAATCGGAACACTACTTTACTTAAAATTGACCTGAACATGGAATGGACTCCAAGCGGGAATTTTGTGCAGATGTTGTCTAATAAACCTCTTAGTTTCGAAGAGTTTTTGGAACTTACACAAAAGGATCTGGATGAGCGGAAATGCAATATTGTGTTTCCATTTTAAACTGAAATTTCAGCGTGTATCCCGATGCACGCTGAATAACTGGCTTATTCGTACCACGAGTCTTCAGCAACACGGTCGGTTTTTAACGCAACAGAATAATGACAAACTCTTTAAAAGATGCTTATATGGAAATGAGCATCCCACGATGGACATCTTTTGCTTATAGTTCCGCAAGCTTTCAACATATACTTGGCTATAGGCCTGCAGAGCAGGATCTTGACGATTTTGATGCTGTGGAAAAATATGCGCAAAAGCGAGCTCGAGTGAGTCCAGAGATCCCCTTGGGCTGGAAAGCATGGCAGCATGTCGGTCCCGAAGACTATTGGTCGAAACCTCGAATGTGGGTTAGTTTCCATTTCGGGGTCTATCAATTTGTTCCTTTGAGGTTATTAATCCTCGGATGCTCAATTTGCCTTATACTATCCACAGCGGTGCTGCAATCCTATCAACAGTATTATTCAAAATTTGTTAAAGAGTTACCAATCAAAGGGCGTCTATATTTACTAGCGGCCGAGGATTCTAAACTGTTTTTTAGACTTAAGCAGCTGGTCGAAAAAGGTTTTCATATTTTAGTTTTCGCCGACGGTTTTAAGGGAGCCAAGCAGACCGTTGATGCAGCGTTAGATCAGGTTAAACTGCACCAAGCTCAGCTAGGGGTTCGTACGGGTTACCTCCGTCTAGCAAAAATATTAAGGACACCAGTCATGCTGATGTTAGATCATACCGCAGACCCTCGGGCTGAAGGTTCACTCCTTATACATGCTATCGGTGGCAGCAGCGAGCAAGACTTGCTGGTAAGTCTATTCTATCATTTCGAAGTCTATCTGAAGAAAAATCCTGAACTTTGGGAGATTTGGCTATACCTGCATCGTTACTCGCGGCCGACATCATCGTTCGCAAACTGGCCACCGGCTCGCCGGATTCTACCGATATCTACCGAACACGGTGGCAGGATGCTTGATAAATACACCTATCGGGAGCACCATCTGTCCGCAAAACAATATGAAGAATTATTGCAGAATATTTTCGTAATAAATATCTAATAGCTACATTTAACACTAATAAAACATATAGTTAACTAATAGGGAATTTATTATTTTTCGTTCTTGTATTTTCGCCGATGAAACCCAGAGCACATATTCTATTTTGGATAGGTTATACAATCTATTTTTATTTACTAAATAAGTTGGGAAATCCGAAGCTTAGCATCATGACGGTCGTTTTGTCTATTCCACTGTTTATGCTGATATTTTATGCCCTTTCCCACATCTTAAAACGTTATTTCGCGTGCAAAAAATACGTTCTTGCCTTCTTTCTAATTGTTGTGGTGTATGGCACAACGGCAGGGGTACTCTATGCAATTACCTGCAATTGGCTGGGGATGAGTTTGCTCTATGGCGAGTATTTGATGTATAGGGATGATTTTGATATTCGAAAATTCCTCCAGACTTATTTGGTCCTGATTGGCCATTTCAGCTTTCTGGCCATACTTGGCTATCAGTATAATAGGAGGCTTATGGCGGCCAAAGATACGGTCGGGCACTTGCAGGCGCTACTAAAAGAACAAACACTACGCAAATCTTTGGCGTATAATAACCTCTCGCAGCAGGTTCCGCCGCATCTATTAGTGAACGTATTTCAATCTTGGTCTATGCAATTAAGAAATCGAGATCTGAATTTAACCCAGCAGATTGACGAGATGTACGCATTGATTCATTTTTTTATGTTAAGCTGCTCGCCCGGCGCGCCACGGACAATTTTACTTTCCAAAGAAGTGGAAATGTGCAAACGCTATTTGCGTATTCAACAAGACCTACATCTGCACCCATTTAATCTATCGTGGGATTTGCAGGGTAATTTAGATGCCGTGTTAATACCGCCTACCAGTTTAATCACGCTATGCATGAATATTCATAAACACGGCGATCTTTTTGATGAGCATCATGCAGTACAAATTCAAATCCACGTACACAAAGGTTACTACCTGATCGATATTGAAAATCCAATACCTCGTCTCCATTTAGGCTATTTAGGGCACGGAGTTGGTCTGAAAAACTTGCAAGAACGCCTAGCCTTTGTTTTTGGTAGTGATTTTTCTTTGGAATATGGTCCCTCAAATAAGGGCTATCGGGTGCATTTAAAGGTAGGTATTGATTAATAAAACAAAGATATAAAATGAAACAATGGTTAGCTATAATTGTCGATGATCAGCAGAGCAGCATTGATGCGCTCACGGAGAAAATGCATGAAATCGAATCAGTAAAAGTGCTGAAAACCTTCACCGACCCAATTAAGGCGCTTACCTTTTTGCGCGTAAACCCTATCGATCTTGTTTTTCTGGATATGGAGCTTGGAAAGATGACTGGATTTTCTTTCATGAACTCCATGCCGCGCAAACACTGTAAGGTGATTATTTTTTCTGCATTTGCTCAATTCGAGGATCCTGGCTTCGAACGTAACGTCATAGATTTTTTGCTCAAACCCGTTTCGCAAACGCGGTTGAAATGGAGTGTGCAGCGATTGAACGAAAATCTGCTTTTGAACCATCCCGAGCTGACCAACTTAGACTCACTTGACCATTGTTATAACTTCTTCCAAGTAGCTGGCGATCGACGTAACATGCGCGTGATGGTGCATTTCAAAGATATCATCTATATACGAAAGGTAGATCGATTTGTCCTGATCTATCAAAACGACGGTCTGGATCCCGCAATCAGTCGCAAAAGCTTTAGAGAAATAATTGATTCATTACCCATGAAGTATTTTATTCGATGCGCCCAATCGACCGTATTTAATATCAATTACTTTCACTCTTACATCGATCAATCAATCCGGCTGAATCACGTGAAAGAGCCGATCTGGTCGGGTAAACTTTATAAATATCCGGAACTGCGCGATTTTTTAGAAATTAACAAAATCTAATAATTCTTTATTAAACTCGATCACTTACAACTCGTTTTTTGACGAGTTATAGGCTTTCTATGCCTGAAACTTAGTGTTATAAACGAACTATCCAATGTCCTGCCTATGAAAATGAAAAAAAAATATGCGCTCTACTACTTCGATACACTCATCCAACAATTGCTCAAACTTCTCCCCGATGAATGCCATGAATTTCAGGGAATCCCCTCGCGTGACATTCTTCGTCAAGAATTTCTACAATTTCAATTCATCGTGAAAACGACCGTCATCGCCAAGGGGCGAAAGCGAGACCTCCAGATATTTTTATCACAACATTACCAAGAAACACTAACGCTAATGGAACAGATCGATCAGAAAGTGAGTTCCGCACCGGACTGGTATGTCTGTCTAGCACCTACAATAGATGAAATCATCGATATACTCGAGGATATTTGTATCTATTTTGAAAAGCGCTTTGGCAGTCTTTTAGGAAGTCGCAACTCCATCTCCAAGATCTATGCAAAGAAGCAGATAAAGCAGATCGCACTGCAGTTTTCCGAAATAAAACAAACGCTGCCACCAGGACCACTTGCCGATGAATTGATAAAACATTGCTGCCGAATTATAAAGAATCAGCAGCTACATTTCCACATCAATAAAGCCTCTTTGAATTACTACTTTCTACTGCTACGCTCGCTGAAAAATTGGAATTGGACGATGCAGCATGCTACTTTTTCTGCCATGGAGTGTTTGCTGATTTATTTGAATTTTAATTCCAAAGCGGCTATGAGCATTATGACCCAGCGCTTGCAAAAAATGACGCTGGAAATGGGGGATACCAAAGCACAATTGGAGACTTTTTTAAACCTTCAGCGTACTTTTAACCAGTTTCATCGAAAGCCCGGTATTTCATTAAATCCTAGTTACCAATCCTTGGATCGATTTATTAATAGTTGGTTTCAAGCCGAAATAACGTTCTTAAATCAAAAGCTACAAACTCAATTAAGTCCCCTGCAGGCAACAGCTGAACAGTCGAGGCCCCAAGTTATCCCTAGCCAGCGAGAACCCGTTCGGCTCAGATGCAATTTGAGCTGCGACCAATTAGCCTTGATCTTTCGGGCGATTGATGAGGTCAAACTTGTTGATGCGCGCTCTTTAAATCAAGTCTATAAGATTATCGTACCTTTTCTATCAACTCCATTTCGCAACGAACTTTCCCCATCCTCTATGCGTGTAAAGTCATATGATCCGGAAGCACGTGACAAGCAGCTGGTAATCGAGCGCTTAGAAGCGATGATTGCTAAAATACAGAATTATTGAGCCGAGGACTTCTTAGACTATTGCCTAGCCTTAGTTAGAGGTACAAGTTAGGGTACACCGCCATTTTGTACTTGTCGTGTATTTTTAATTCGAGTTACTTTGATTCAACAAAAGCCCAAATATGCTTTGCTGAGTGGGAGCTGAATGTTTAAAGCTGCACTTACAGTTAAACCTAATGATAAGATATATGTTGAATTACATTTCCTGGAACGAGTTTTTTGTCTTCATTGCTATTTTGCTCATCCTGTATTACCTGACACTTTGGGCGATGTCCTATCGCCGCGCAGTTAAGAAACCATTATACGATCTCCCGCATCAAATGCCTATGCTGGAGACGCCAGGAACGGATCTTGATGCCTTAAAAACCAATGAATCGGATTCAACACTTCTGCAAGAATTTATGCAACAACTGCAATATTATCTGGAACCCTATAGCGGGCAGCGGATCGATGGCCTTGAATTCAAGGAGGTATTGAATGGTTTGATGCAACAATATCCTCAATTGTTGGAAAACAGCGGAAAAGAGGAGCTGATGGAGTTAATCGAAAAATCAATCGAGCGCTTTGCTATAGAAGTTCCCCAGGGGACCGCATGGCGCATGAATCCAAAATAAAAAGCGCAGAAGCCCTCGCCCCCTCCCTCTGACGGACTTCGTCTTCCTTTCTCTTGTATTGGAGTCGGTGGCGATGGCAAGCGCTAAATGTAAACCTAATATCCCATGCAATATGAAAAAAACAAGTGAAATTAAATTTTTGGCCTTAAAATTTAACTGGTCCAGCCTAACCTTCCATCTGTTGTTTCTAATGATCACCCTTATGATCCAGTATCCGGCCTGGGCACAAGATGGAAATGCCGGTATTAGCGCAGCCAACGAGCAAGTAAGAAGCTATTTCGAGCAAGGGACAAAGTTGATGTATGCTGTGGGCGCCCTATTGGGGCTCATCGGGGCTGTTAAAGTTTTTCAAAAGTGGAATAATGGTGATCCCGACACAGGTAAAGTTGCCGCAGCGTGGTTTGGAAGTTGTGTCTTTCTAGTGATTGTTGCCACCGTGATCAAATCATTTTTTGGTGTTTAATCATGCTCAACAATGGCAGCTACAATCTATTACATCAATAAAGGTATCAACCAACCGTTATATTTCAAGGGGTTTCAAGCACAGTATGTAAGCTACCTTGCCATAGGGTTGGTGCTTTTGATGCTGCTTTGTGCTAGTTTGTTCTTTATCGGATTCTCGCCCTACATATGCCTGATTTTAGCGATGTCCGTAGGCTCGTTTTTGATTGGAAAGCTCCACCAGATGAGCCGTCGATATGGACGATTTGGACTGCTCAAAGCCGTCGCCGCAAGAAAGATACCCCATAGTATACGCAATAATTCCCGAGGAATTTTTATGCATCCAGATAGATATTTTAAACCCAAAGAGTGGACTTATGCACAATAGCTTACAGGAGAAATTTCCAATTATGGATGTACAAAACGACTGCATCCTTAGTCGCGCTGGAGACCTTACTTTCGTTTTTGAACTCGATCTTCCTGAGATTTTTACGCTTTCCGATCTGGAATACGAAACATTCCATCAAACTTGGATCAAAGCGATTCGATTACTACCCGCCAACAGCATTTTGCACAAACAGGACTGCTTTACCCAAGAACAATACCAAGGCGATTTTGATGCCGCGCACCAGAGTACGCTGGATCGCTGCAGTGAACGTTACTTCCACGAAAGAGCATACCTCGGGCACCGATGTTTCCTCATGTTAACCAAACGCCAAAAACGGCAGAAACAGGTGAGCTCCTTGACTAGCAGTTTGATAACCGGACGTTTTTTGCAACCGCAGCTAGTGGATGGTTCAGCATTAGCAGAATTCCAAGGTATTGCTTTGCAATTTCAGCAGATCCTAATCGATAGTGGCCTAGTGAAGTGTCGAGGCCTGCAGCGCAGTGAGATCCTCAGTAGTAGCCAGCATAAAGGCCTGCTGGAATCCTATTGCTGTCTTTCCTTTAATCAACAGCAAGCTCAAGTTCAAGATATTACATTCTCGGAGGGTTTGCGCGTAGGGGATCAACACTGTCAAATCTATAGTCTAGCAGATACCGATGTCCTGCCAAGGCTTTGTGGCAGCCGTATAAACTACGAACGCTATTCAACGGACCGTACGAAGCTTGGTGTTGGATTCGTTTCTTGTATTGGGCAGCTACTCAACTGCAATCACATCTACAATCAATATATCGTTATTGAAGACCCGGTGAACACGATCCAGAAGTTCGAACGCAAGCGCCTGCGCTTACAATCGCTCGCGGCATACTCCCGGCAGAACTTGCTTGCTCGCGATGCGACAAACGACTTTCTGAATGAAGCGTTAAGTCAAAAGCATCAACCAATCAGAGCCCACTTTAACTTAATGGTCTGGGAAAGCCGAAAAGATAAATTATTTGAGTTGAAGAACCAAGTTTCATCCGCACTTGCGCAAATGGATGCCCTCAGCAAACTAGAAACCGTTGGAGCGCCGCAGCTATTTTGGGCAGGCATACCTGGCAACGCGTCTGACCTACCTGTGAATGACTTGTTCGACACCTTCATTCAGCAGGCTGCCTGCTTTCTGAATTTAGAAACCGCCTACAAAACCTCGACAAGCCCAGTGGGAATCCGCTTAGGAGATCGGCTGAATGGTCGCCCATTGCATGTAGATATCTCGGATGAGCCCATGAGATTGGGAATTTGTTCCAATCGAAATAAATTTATTTTGGGCCCATCAGGAAGTGGAAAATCATTTTTTACTAATCACATGCTACGCACGTATTACCAACAAGGGAGTCACTTGGTACTGGTTGATGTGGGGCATAGCTATAAGGGACTCTGCGATATGCTTTGTGGGTATTATTTCACCTATAATGAACGGAAACCGCTGCAATTCAATCCCTTCTTCCTAAACGATGGTGATACCCTGGATACCGAAAAAAAAGAAAGCCTAAAAGCCCTGCTGCTGGCGCTGTGGAAAAAAGATGATGAAAAGTATCGGCGTTCCGAATATGTTGCACTATCCAATGCAATCACAGGATATTATCATTTCTTGGATCAGCAGCCTCAATGTTTTGCGTGTTTTGACACCTTTTACGAATATCTCGCCAAAGATTACTTGCAGCAGTTGCAAGTCGAGGGGGTCTCCGTCAATAACTTCGATATCGATAATTTGCTTTATGTCTTGCGCCCCTATTATAAAGGAGGTGAGTTTGACTACTTGTTGAACGCCAAGGAAAACCTGGATCTCCTAGAGCAACGTTTTATCGTATTTGAATTGGATGAAATAAAAGACCATCCGATTTTATTTCCTGTGGTTACCATCATCATTATGGAGGTCTTCATCTCTAAGATGAGAAAACTGAAAGGGATACGTAAAGTTATTTTGATTGAGGAGGCTTGGAAAGCGCTCATGAAGGAGGGCTTTGCCAGCTACATTCAATATCTATTTAAAACCGTTCGAAAGTTCTATGGAGAGGCCATTGTGGTGACCCAAGAAGTGGATGACATCATCTCTTCGCCCATTGTCAAACAGGCAATTATCAATAACAGTGATTGTAAAATTCTTCTGGATCAGAGTAAGTATCAAAATAAGTTCGATCAGATCCAAGAGTTGCTCGGCCTGACCCTGAAAGAGAAGGCACAAGTACTCTCACTAAACCGTTCGAATGATCCAAAACTTAAATACAAAGAAGTCTTTATTAGTTTGGGAGGACAGCTTAGTAAAGTGTACCGCACCGAAGTTTCCTTAGAAGAGTATTTGGTGTTTTCCACAGAACAAAAGGAAAAACTTCTACTGGCCGAATACATAGAGCGATCTGGAGGTGATTTCAATGGTGGACTTCGCGCTTTAGCGCAAGCCATACGAAATAGAGAGATAAACTTTTAAGCATATGTTATGAGAGGGACCCTGTTAAAAATACTCCTTGCGTGCTCTTTGTTCCTGATAACCCCATCACAAGGATATAGTCAACTGGCGATTGCTGAAATTATCAAGGCAGGCATAAAACGTGTTATTAAAGCGGCCGACTTACGCATTCAGCGCCTCCAGAATCAGACGATTTGGTTGCAAAATGCGCGGAAGCAAATTGAAAATTTATTGTCCAAGATCCGATTACAGGAGATCGCCGATTGGTCCCAGCGCCAGCGCGATCTGTATGAAAATTACTACCAAGAGCTAACACAAGTGAAAGCAATCTTAGCTTCTTATGGACGAGTAGCAGAGCTGCTGAAGCAGCAGCGAACGATGCTTACAGCATACCAAACGACTTGGAGAAATTTGGAGTCCGACACCTTGTTCAGCATTCAAGAAAAGGACCATATGCAGCGTGTGTATCGGGGCATGCTCAAAAGTTGCCTAGAAAATCTTGAACTGCTAGCATTGCTCGTCAAATCTTTGCGTACGCAAATGTCCGATGCGGAGCGTTTGACCCTCATGCAACAAGCTCAGGCTAAGATTCAACAGCACTATTTGGATATGAAAGAATTTAATAACCAGAATGCCTTACTGCGTATCCATAGAGCGAAACAAAAGCATGAGCTCAATCAGTTAAAAAATCTTTATAACCTGCAATAAATTCCAATACCATGAAAACACCTCTCTTTTTAGCAATGGTTTGTTGTGCCTTGAGTCTGGGCTTGCGTGCGCAGACTACCGCGGAATGGATTAAACAAAAACGCACGCAAACTAAATATTTGCTGGAGCAGATCGCCGCTAGTACAGTTTATAAGCGGTACATCAAGTCCGGGTATGAGCTGATGAACTCGGGCTTAGCGAGTTTAGCAAAGTGGAAACAAGGGGAACAGTTCCTGCATAGGCATTTTTACGATGCTGAGGTCGCTGGCATGTTGCCTGCTGTACCCCAAGCCTTGCTCGAGCAATTTAGGAGGCTCCAAAAAGAGCGACTCACACATGTAAACAGTTTGCAGCGATTAATACGGCAAGAGCATACCTTAACTAGGAAGGAGGTGGAGCACATCGCTGCGATGTCTCGGCGGCTGATGCTGCAGACGCGAGAATTTCAGCAGCGGCTTTTGCTACTCGCTAAGGATGGACCGCGAGCTTTAAATGATCAACAGCGATTACAGGAAATTGTAAGCTTGCTGCAAGAGATGGCATCATCTAATCACCTCGCAAACCGGTTTTACCGAGATTGGAAAATGATGTCCACCGATCGATATCGCAAGCAAGTCGAATCTGCGCGTCTTCGCAAGATACAACTTAGTGAGGAGAGGAGACCATGAGAACCTTGATAACTTTGCTCTTTCTTGTCCTGTCGCTCGTGGCGGTAAGTCCGATCAGCGCCCAAACACAGGAAATTACCCAGTTGCTACTTAATGTGGAGAAGCTTGCACAATTTAGGGAGGTGCTCAAGCAGATGAAGCAAGGTTACCGCATGCTGATTGCGGGCTATGGTCAAGTGAAGGATCTCACGCAAGGAAACTTCGAGTTACATGAATCGTTTTTAAATGGCCTGTTGAAGGTGAGCCCTACTGTTCGAGGATACCAGGGCGTAGCAAAATTAGTTAGCGCTCAAATAGAAACCTTAAAACAGGCTAAACGATCTTATCAAGTATTTCAACAAAGTGATTGTTTCAGTGCCAAAGAAATGGACTACCTGCTAAAAATATATAATCGACTCGGCCGAGAGAGCCTTTTGAACTTGGAAGAGCTAAGGGTTCTGTTAACAGACGGGAGTCTGCGTATGAGTGAGGCAGAGCGCCTTTTGGCCATTGATGATCTGCTGGATAAGCAACTGCAAGGTCTACAATTCCTAAGAGCGTTCAATGCGCAAAACCACTTGTTGAGGATGCAACGCCTTAAAGAAATACGTGATTTGCGATCTACAGGGCAGCTTTATGCTTCTCCTAGTTTTCACTAAAATCAAACATCAAACGACATGATAAATCGAATTATATGCATTTTTATTTTTTTGTTACCTAGGTTTCTTTTCGCACAGGGATCTGGGCAGGAGATTGCCAGCTTGCAACAGGTGCTCGATCAACTATACCAGCAGATGCTGCCCCTATGTCGAGGGCTAATTGGTGTAGCCCAATCAATTGCAGGCTTTGCCGCACTCTGGTATATTGGCTCACGCGTGTGGCGACACATTGCCCGCGCCGAGCCGATAGATTTCTATCCACTGTTTAGACCCTTCGTGCTAGGATTCTGTATTCTTTTTTTTCCTGCGATCGTGGCCTTGATTAATGCGATCATGCAACCCACAGTTGAGGTGACAAGAAACATGGTTGGTAACTCCAACAAAGCGATCCAGGAACTGCTGATCATTAAAGAAAATCAACTGAAAAAGACCGATGCCTGGCAACTCTATGTTGGGCAGGATGGTCAAGGCGATCGAGACAGATGGTATACCTATACGTATGATGAAAGCGCTTCTGGGGAAGGCATGCTGGAGGGGGTTGGCAACGACCTCCGCTTCGCCATGGCCAAGGCTTCTTATAACTTCCGCAATTCGATAAAAGAATGGCTTAGTGAATTGCTGCAAATTCTTTTCGAATCCGCCGCGCTTTGCATAAATACCTTGCGCACCTTTCAGCTGATTGTGCTTGCGATCTTGGGTCCCTTAGCGCTGGGCTTGTCCGTATTTGACGGGTTTACCCACCTGTTGCAAAACTGGATAGCGCGCTACCTTCACGTTTTTCTGTGGCTTCCTGTAGCGAATATCTTTGGCAGTATCATCGCCCGAATTCAAGAGAATATGCTGAAGGTGGATCTAGCACAGCTTGAAGCAACTGGCGACACTTTTTTTAGTCGCATTGATATCGCCTATCTCATCTTTTTAATCATTGGTATCGTCGGCTACTTTACAGTGCCCACAGTGGCTGGATATATCGTATCCGTTGGTGCTGGGAGTGATTCGTTTGGTCGTCAGACGAATACTGTTTTTCACAGTGCTGCAACGACCGGCGGGGCTGCTGTGGGGGGTCTGGTAGGTGTTGCATTCAGTGGAATGAATCGAGCCAGCCCAGAAATCCTCGACGCTAATTCCCGATCCGCAGCGAGCGATCGTTCGCCGCATCAAACCAACCAGAATAATTCCTCCTATATGAAAGATCAAATTAAGGGCGATACGTAATACTAAAACCATCAACGATGTTTACAAAAATTAAGCATATCGATACGGCCTTCCAGCAGCTGCGTAGTCTGGCACTTTGGGTGATTGTTTGCTGCTTTTCGATGCTCACTACGGCATTTTTATTGGGATACCGGCTGATTTCACGCACGCAAGATCGTATTTACGTGCTAGCTGGAAGTCAGGCGATTCCAGCATTCGCCAGCTCCACACGCGATAACCTATCGGTGGAAGCTAGGCACCATGTGGCCTGCTTCCATCAGTATTTTTTTACCCTCGACCCCGATGAGAATGCCATTAAGCGGAGTCTCCAGAAAGCCTTGTATTTGGCCGATATCACCGCCAAGCGGGTTTATGATGACCTGCAAGAAAATGGGTTTTACTCCAGTGTAATCTCTGGAAATGTTAATCAAACCATCCAAGTCGATAGTGTTCAGCTGGATGAGGACGTATATCCCTTGAAATTCCGATGTTTTGCTACCCAGCAGATCGTAAGACCTAAAAGTTTCACGAATCGCCGATTGATCACCGAAGGTCAATTAAGGCAAATATCTCGAAGCGATAATAATCCGCATGGATTTTTGATCGAACGCTGGAAAACCATACTGAATCAAGATCTCTCCACACAAACAAGGAATTAATGCAGGCAGGATCAAAGTTCATTCAACTAATGAGTCGCTTGAGCAGGCGAATACGGTGGAATTTCAAACAAGAAAACCGATTCGGCAGCGCTGGGGTAGCGCGGGCAGCGTTCGCATTGCTTTTGCTGGGTTTATTCCTTTATGTGGTTTTGGATAGTCGATTATATCCATGGGAATATGCATCGCTGCAGCGCGCTACGGGCGTGGCTCTACAGCAGTCGGCAGAACACCGATTCCAACTCCGAGCGGAGGCTCCCGAGAATTTTCGGATTCGTGCTTTCTGCAGGTATATGGACAGTTTAAACAGTAGCCCGCAAGGGAAAAAGACCTACGATAGCATCATGGAAAGACGTCCAGGTCTGTTAGATAGCGCAAGAAACTTATTGTATCACTATAACTAAAATGCACTATGGAAGAAAACAAAAAAAACGGAGCGCTGCAAGGGCATCATCATCGCAAGCTGCTCTTGCTTCTGCCCTTGGTTTTGATCCCATTATTGATGCTGGTCTTTTTAATCTTAGGAGGCGGAAAGCCGCTGCATTCGGCTGAAGCAAGTCAGGGGATCGGTGGGCTGCTCCAGCTGCCTGCCTCCAACTTAAATCGCCAGGATAAGATGACGAAATGGGAACATTACCAAAAGAATGCGGAAACTGAAAAGCAAGCGGATGTGGGCTGGAGCGATCGACTCGGAGCTATGGAGGCGATCGTGGCAGATTCTACTAGTCCACTAAGTTATGAGCGAGAGCTTTACGATAAGTTAGCTGAACTCGATCGCGATTTGCAGACTGTTCATGATCCAGATGTAAACAGGCCTTCGACGGAGGACATGCATAAAGTCGCTATTGATGAGGATCAGGGTTATTCAATTGCTTCCAAGATGCTCGATTCACTAGCTCAAGAAAATCCGCAGAACGCTCAACAAGATCCAGAATTGGATCAGCTTAACCGAATGCTTGATAAGATCATCCAGATTCAACAGCCAGCATCGCACGCGGATACCGAGGGCTTGAAGCTGCCCAGCGCAGTCAACAGCGTAGCGACTGAAGGAAGTCAGGTTCCTGCTTCTTTCTTAGAAAACAATCGCGCCGATAGTCTGAATTCGCTGGGGTTCTTCTCGGTAATCAACTTGGACAGGCAAGGACGCGTTAATACGATAAAAGTTGTGATACACGAGAAACAGGCGATAACAACTGGCTCCACGGTGAAAATGAGATTGCTCGAAGATCTAACCTTGCCAGGACTGCGAATAGCTAAAGGTAGTTACTTGTATGGTACTGCCCAGATTAATGCCGAGCGGATACAAATCCGTGTAGATCAGTTAAGAACCGCGGCGGGGATTGTACCTGTGAAGTTAATCGCACACGATATGGATGGCCTCATGGGGATCTATATCCCAGACCTTATCGAACAGCAGGTGATCGTTCGTTCGGCTGAGCAATCCGTCCAGTCGCTAAGCCTAGGGGAGTCGATGTCGAAGACTTTAGCCCTTGACGCCGCTAATGCCGGTCTCCAGGCAGCAAAGTCGCTCTTCGCTAAAAAAGCAAGAAGAATTCAGGTTGTCCTTCAAGCCGACTATCAATTAATGCTAAAATATGAAAATGATGAAGCCAAATTTTAAAAATTTACGCCTGATAACCGTTAAAATTCTGTCCATATTCGGGTTAGCAATTTCGGTCAGCATTGCACAGCAAAAGATGCCTACGCAGTTATTTATGCATACCGATACGATTTATCTAAATGAACAGCAGACCACCAGCCTAGCTTTCGAGCAGCCCATCGCGCAGGTGGATCGTGGAAGCGCAGATTTGCTCGCGCAGCGATCCGATTTTGCTCAGGACCTATTGCAATTGAAAGCTGCAAAGGCGGATTTTTTAACGACCAATCTGAGCGTACTCTGTCAAAACGGCGTGCTGCACTGCATCACAGTCGCCTATTGTGCCCATCCAAAATCAGTCGGGTATCCCATCGCCGCACATCCCCCGCGGCGCAGGGAGCAGCCGGAGGCGTACGGGCAAAGTTCCTACGCGGATTTCACCGCCAATGCACAGCAAGCCTCACAGTGCATCGATCCTTCGCTTAGTTTAACGCGGCAATCCCAACAAATCGAAATTGTTTTGCGCGGTCTGTTTATTCGAGGCGAACATATGTACTTTCATTTTTCCATTCGCAATAGGAGCTATATTCCCTATGATGTGGAGCGCTTGTCGCTGAGTCTGCGTGATAGTAAACGAGCAAAACGCACAGCATTTCAAGAAATCGAGCTCTCTCCGTCCTATGTTTCAGGTTCCTTAGGCCGTGTAGCAAGTCGCTCATCAACATCCTTGGTGCTCGTCTATCCGAAAATGACACTCGCCAAGGGGAAACACATACAAGTGCGGCTAGGGGAACAGGGTGGAAGCCGCCATATACAGTTCCGCATCAAAAATAAACATCTTCAACAAGCTATTCCATTAATCCAATACTAAAAAAATCGCTATGAATCAGAAGAACTATGAATATCTGCAGGAGCAATTATTGTACAGTGGATTCGGTGAATCCATGGATGCCGCGTTAAAAAAAGCAATAAAAACAGGAGAGTCTAAATTTGTACTCCAGTTTCAGCGCCAAGACGAGCGAGAGTATGTACGTGCCGAATTGCATTATTCGAAATCGCAGCAAAGCGATATGTATTTTTTTAATGGTTATAAGCTCGAGCTTGAGAATCGGCAAAGCGAGCAGCAGGTTTCGCAATATTTTCGGGTGAATGGCCGCGATCGCTATACCCTAAAAGAAGCGTATAACCTGCTGCATGGCCGAGCGGTACATAAAGAATTGACGAACAAGCAAGCTCAGCGTTATAGCGCTTGGGTGCAGCTGGACTTCAAGACCGTTGATCTAGCAGGTAACCGTAAGTTTAATCAATACCACGAAAACTACGGCTTTGATTTAAAAGCAGCGTTAGAAAAGCTTCCCATTGCTGAGTTGCAGTATGACGAGAGCAAATCGCTTTTAATCAATTCACTCGAGCGCGGAAATCGCCATGAAGTGACTTTTCTTCTGCACGACCAAGAACGCACAGTATCCATCCAGGCGAATCCTAAATTCAAATCTTTAGCCCTATATGATGGTGATCAGCGCTTGGAATTTGTTAGCAACCCAGTTCCTGCGAAAACGTCAGAAAAACAGCAGGAGTTGGAAAAGACGAATGATATGGAAACCAAAGCAAACAAGCATGAAAAAGATGTGTCACTCGAAAAACCAAAGAAAAGTGTTCGATCCAAAGGCATCCGCTAAATTAGAACATTCCGCAATTGTTGCACGCGTACTGCATGAGTTTTTTCTCTGTATCCGGCGAGACCATCGGGTGGGCAAATCTCATCTTGCAGTCTACTTGGCTCTGCTTGAACGCTGGGCATGGGGAGCATATGCGCACCCGCTAAGGATTTTCGCCCGTCAGGGGGCGGCCTCTGCGCGCGTTTCCATCTCGGCGTATTATCAATGTATAGCGGACTTGAACGAATTGGGATACCTAAGTTACATTCCCTCCTTCCGTAATGATCAAGCGAGTCAAATATACTTTTTCTAGAGGCCCCGATTTCCCCATCTATTTAAAAGGTTGATTGTTTAAGGCAATCCGCCTTTTTGGCATTTTGGAATAATTGGTCCGCTAAACAGCAGATTCGTAGTTTCAAATTCATCGCAGCATCTACTAATTGTCGTGGAACAATCGTCTTATCAGTTCCGTGAAATCTCTTTGATAGCCGCCAGAAATCTTAAAGGAAATGCAGCTCAAATTCATTAAGCAGCCACAATAGCGCGCTGAATGGGATGGAATTATTAGTTTTTTCTAAATAGTATATTAATTCTATATAGTTAGTATACATTATGATTTTAATTTTTATATTTGCACGATCAAGGGTTTGCTCATTCAGGGGAGTTTGTTCTCGAATTTGGAAACGCCCTATTTTATCAAACAATAAACGATATGAAATTTCAACCGACCTTTTCCTTCTTGCTAGCCCTATCCTTGCTCATAGGAGGTGCGTTCTCTGTTCATGGCCAGCAGAATGATCCAAAACCAATCATTAATGCCTCGCTAGCGGGAACGGTCATCGATTCCCAGACGAAAGAGCCAATCGCAGGCGTAACCGTTCAGTTGGCTGCCGTTACCCATCAGGTAAAGACGGATCGAGATGGTAAGTTTCAATTTGTTACCGGTCAAAAACTCCCACTAACGATTATAGTTTCTTACCTTGGATATGAGTCCCAAAAGAAAGTCATTGATAACTCGCCAGTAACCATAGAATTAAAGCCATCGAGTAATAACTTGGAACAGATCTTGGTGACCTCAAGGCGTCGAACCGAGCAGATCCAAGATATTCCAATTCCGATTTCCATCGTAAGAGCAAGTACAATTGAAGATGCCGGTGCCTTTAACGTAAACCGTATTAAAGAAGTGGTTCCTACAGTTCAGCTATATTCTTCAAACGCTCGAAACACCACATTAAATATACGCGGATTAGGATCTACCTATGGTTTGACTAACGACGGGATTGATCCTGGAGTAGGATTTTATTTAGACGGTGTATATCTGGCACGCCCCGCTGCAACAGCGTTGGATTTTATCGATATCCAGCAGATCGAAGTATTGCGTGGCCCCCAAGGAACTTTGTTTGGCAAAAATACTACGGCAGGAGCTTTCAACATTACATCTCGTCTTCCATCCTTTCTGCCGGGAGCGAATTTTGAATTGAGCTATGGGAATTATGGCTATATACAAGCAAAGGCATCGTTAACCGGACCAATCGTTAAAGATAAATTAGCGGCGAGAATCTCTCTTTCTGGTACTCAACGAGACGGTTTGTTATATAACGTAAATACAGATAGCAAGATTAATGATATCAATAACCTTGGCGTACGAGGGCAGTTATTGTTCACGCCGAATGAAGACTTAAAGATAACCCTAACAGGGGACCTCACTAAACAAAAGCCGAACGGATATGGTTGGGCTCTCGCAGGTGTTGTTGAGAATCAGCGATCAGCATATCGACAATTTAATAGTATCATCAAAGATCTTGGCTATTCAATCCCGTATAAAAGCGCATTTGAGAGAAAAGTTGATTTAGATACTCGATCCAAAGCAGACAATGAATTGGGTGGTGCTTCTTTAAATATCGATTATAAGATTGGTAACGGAACTTTAACATCAACATCAGCTTGGCGTTACTGGAATTGGGTTCCCTTAAATGACCGGGATTATCTTGGGATTCCGGTATATACGATCTCCTCCGGAAACTCGCTGCACGATCAATGGTCACAAGAATTTAGGTATTCCGGGGACATAAGCGATAAATTAAGCGCTGTTGTAGGTGTTTTTGGTTTATGGCAAGATTTAAAAACCGATCCTGTTCATACCGAGGAAGCGGGCGAAGCGTTGTGGCGTTTTCAACAAAGTAAAGCCACCGATACGCAATGGGGCCCCGGTTTGATTGATAGGGTTGGAATTCGAACAAATTATGGAATAAAGAGCACGAGTTTGGCCGTGTTCGGTCAATTTGATTGGGCTATTACTGATAAAATCCACTTTCTTCCGGGCCTTAGGTATAATTATGATAAGAAAGTTGCCCATTATAATCGTGTAAAGTATATCGATAACGATATCGCTTATACGGATGCCCAATTAGCGGCGGTCAATAGTATATATGCTGATCAGCAGTTTGATGTAGATGCCCAGGCTGGGAATCTTTCGGGTCAATTATCATTACAGTATAAATTCAATAAAAATTATAATGCGTTTGCGACCTATTCAAAAAGTTATAAACCTATTGGAATCAATGTCGGTGGATTACCTGTAATCGACGGGAAAGTAGCTACAGAGTTGGCCGAGGTAAAGCCAGAGTCTGTAAATCATTATGAATTTGGAGTAAAGACAAGCCCAAGTCCTCGAACTTTCCTGAATCTAACGATTTATCAATCGAATATTAAAGATTATCAAATTCAAGTGCAAACGCCAGATCCTGGAGTGAATCGTGGATACCTCGCTAATGCGGAAAAAGTAAGCGTAAAAGGTTTAGAATTAGACGGTAGTTTCCGAGTAACTCAATTTCTAAGTGTCAATGCAGCTTTCGCTTATACGGATGGTAAATATGTTTCATTTGAAAATGCACCTGTACCGCTCGAAGAAGTGGGAGGGGCACAAGCATACAAAAACGTATCTGGCGGAGAATTGCCAGGTATATCAAAATATTCATGGACCATTGCTCCCGAAGTAAGCACAAAAGGGAATTTCCTGAGCCTTCAAGGAAATTATTTCTTGGGTCTCGATGCGTTCTATAGATCGAAATTCTCATCGAGTCCTTCTCCGTCAAAATACTTAAATATTGATGCCTATACACTGATTAATGCGCGTATTGGTTTCCGTGCAACAAACGGCTTATCTGTCATTGCATGGAGTAGAAATTTAGCAAACAAGGACTATTATGAACAGCTTCTAGCAGCGCCAGGTAACTATGGACATTATGCAGGCGTTGTGGGGGATCCTAGAACTTTTGGATTGACTTTAAGATATAGTTGGAGGTAATCTTACGTCCAATGCAAATTAAAAATCACGGTCTATAAATGTTCAGCCTTTTATAAACATGATAGTACCGTGATTCGTCACTAAATAAATAAAGAAGATGAAGGCTCCCTGGGAGGGATTGCCTTCAAATTCTTACACATCACACTATTAAAACAAAGAGGTTGTTTTAAAATTATCTTAATACTGACGAACACATTTGATGCTCATGCCGTATATTTTTGAATAATGAGCGATCTCGTTACCCGCGCCAGTTCCACCGCGTTCGTCGATTTCCAATACATAGCCGTTTGCAGTACTGTATGCCTCACTCGACCAGTACATACCATCATTCGTATTGGATACCGAACAATTATTGTTAGTAATCCATCCCGCCTCATGGAAATAAACGCGTTCACCATTTTGAGCATCGAAGTATACAGCACCATTGTTGGGTACATTCGCAATAGCTACATTTAAGCCGGTAAAGTCTTGTCGCGTTGGTGTTCTCCAGGAATTTTTTGGAAATACTTCCCGACAAGGGTCACCAAATTCAGTAGTTTTATTGCCTGTAATGCTACGCGGTTTTAAGGAGTTCCAGTTCCAATAATAATTACATGGATGCGTTGTTCCTGTCATAAAGGGTTCAGAAATTTTATATGGATTTCCTGGGTCGGTTGGATCATAGTATAAAATTCCTTGTGCCCACTCCTTATCACCGATCACACCACCTTTGTATTTTAGATTAACCAAGGCTCTTTTTATAAGTTTAACATCGCTGTTAAAGCCCGTAATAAGTGCAAGTTGTGGTAACGTTGGGCGAATAAGGGTAATATTCATCCCTGTCTTGTTATAGACCACATTGGTAAAATTCACTGAAAAGGAAGGTAAAGCTGCTGCTGTATACAGGGCATTCGTTGATTTCTGAATTGCGTTTGAACCATCGGCAGCAAAAGTGATCGTTTCGTTTGTTGTAGTCGTATTTAAAATAGCAGTTCCTAAAGCACCACTTTTCACACCAAAGGATTTTGTAACTAAAGGTAGCGCAACAAAATTGGCTGTCAGCGTCACAAAGTTGTTTGCATACATTTGCTGTGCATCAACTTTTACCTCAACTTTAGAAATTTGATGCTCAAATTCGATATCTACTTTTGAAGTATTACCAGGAGTTGTTGTGAAAGTCCCACTATCGTATAGCAATGGAGCATTCGTTCTTGTAGGGATTTGTGGATTGTTGGTGTCGCTAGGCAAAGGGATAGCTGCTGCATCATCGTAAGAGTAAGCGTACCATTTGTATGTGACGTTATTAAATAATTTTTCAATATGCCGGGTCGAAGAAACTGTAATTTCTGCAGAAGCTTTGTACACTTCATTGCCATTTTGCACTTCGTAGAAGAGGATGCGGAACTTTTTCCCTGTATCCATACTACGACGACCCATTGCAGCTTTCAGTGCAGATTTATTTCCAGCGTTTGAAACCGTTGCGTTAGTACTCTGTAAACGACTCGCCGAGGCGTTGCTCTCTGCCGATAATTCCCAGCTGAATCCATCGAAATCGGTCTGCCCGTCAGCGTGCTCAGTACTACTCAATCCATTGCGAATTAAACTAGCTTTAGCAGCCGCAGGAGCGTTGTTGTCTTGTAATAATGCGTCCTTAATTCCATGAACGATAATCTCAACACCTTCGGCCTGTGCAATAGCTGGAGAAGATTCCTGCTTGTTGCAGCTCACCGTAAGCGTACCGGTAGTAAATAATATAAATAGAAAGTATATATGTTTTTTCATTGGTAATATCTATTTCAAATTGAAGTAAAAGTTAAAATTCCATATCATAAGTACGCTCGTCTAAACCCTGATCAATGATTTCGGGTTGTGATGAGTCCTGTGGTCCGCCCACACTAACATTATTTGATCCGGCAGCAATGCTATGCTCTAGTACGATGATCTCCATGCTGACTCTAGGAGACTTGTATTTTCGTTTCGCTGATACTTGATCTTGTGTTATTTTTAATTCTTCCATAATTTTTTTATATTTTTATCAAACCGATTAGCCAGCCCAATCAACAACTAACACGATCGTATTATTGAATTGTCCCGAGTGTTACACGTTATAACAGGATATGGTATCGAATCTGTGGAATTTTGTAGCAAAATGTTGACATAACGCCCGTCAGGCGGCATTATAATACCTTTACGAGTTTTTCAAATTGTTCAGTCTTGATAATTGTTGACTATAGGTTTTATCATTTTTATAGATATATTTGGGCACTACCTTGAAAAAATATGGCAGATTTACTTGAGAATCTTACCGATGAAGAATTGTTTCTTTTGGTGAAGGAAAGTAACAGACACGCCTTCACTGTACTTTACGATCGGTACAAAAAACCGATGATAAGTTACACCGTGAAAAAGGTAGGTTCTGCCCCTGCAGTAGATATTGTACACGATGTATTCGCTAAGATTTGGTCGCATAGGGATAGGATCGGTCAGAAAGAAAAGTTATCCTGGTATTTATTTCATGTGCTGAGAAATAGAATCATCGATTTTATTGGAAAGACGAAACACAATTCAGTGTATTTAGATACACTTGATGTGGATGATATGGATCGTTTCGATAATTCGACGGACCACAAAGTGCGTGTAGAACTCTTTTTGAATGAAATTGAATCGGAATTAGCCAGGTTTAATCCCAATGCCATGACGATCATTAAGCGTCACTTACAGGGCTATAAAAATCAAGAAATTGCAGAAGAACTGAACTTAACGGAAAAGACCATTCGAAACGAGAAATCAAAGATCTTAAAATTTTTAAAATCGCGCTATACTGGATATCTATTAATTTCGCTATTGATTAGTTAATGTCCTTTGTTAATAGAAAGGCGAGAATTCACCGGACATGGAAAATAAAAAAGAACTCTTACGGAAATATGCGGAAGGAAAAACAACTGCCCAGGAGAGCTTACTGATAGAACAATGGTTTAATCAACTCAACTCCGGAGAGAAGTTAACAATTGAAAAATTAGATGAGTTAGCACTTGAGTTGGATCATAAAATAAAGGGCACAAATTCTAAACCGAAGGTCTGGGGCTGGGTTGCCGCTGCTTCTGTTCTTATTTTTTGCTCTTTATTAGCGAATTACTTCTTCTTTAATTTTGAGGCACAACGTGCAGTATACACGGAGATTGCGCAAATTAAAGGGCCACAAGCTAATGGCGTTGAGATATTATTCGATAATGGGGAGAAGCTAAGTTTAGCAAAATTGAAAGCTGGCGACACCTGGACTGGCCAAGGGCATAAATTTCAAAAATTAGCGACAGGGGAGTATAAACATAGTACTGCAGAAAATTCGCAAGCCGTTTTAAAATTTACCATCCAAGCGCTAAAAGGAGGGATGGCGATTTTCGAGCTTTCGGATGGATCAAAAGTATGGATCAATGAAAATACAGAATTGGAAGTTCCCTCCGACTTTGAATCCATGAGAAGGGTTCGATTGGATGGAGAAGCTTATTTCCGTATTATCGCTAAAAACAACGAGGCTGGGCCAGCAACTTTCCGTGTACTTGGTAAAGAGAAAGATATTGAAGTACTCGGGACAGAATTCAACGCTAAATTTGGAAAGCTTAGTCAGATTTACCTAGAAAAAGGAAAAATTGCATTAACCAAACATGCAGATGATACTTCATTAATCTCCGAACCAATTGTGATGTCTCCAAACGAGTTTTTCAATGGAAGTCAAGTGGTCGTTATGGATAATCCAACGAGTATACTTGCTTGGAAAGATGACCGATTTAATCTAACGCAATATAATTTAGGAGAGTTTACCAGCATATTAAGTGAATGGTATGAGGTAGAAATTCAAATAGAGCCTGAGCTAGCTAATCGCCAGTTGTATGGAATGCTCAGTCGAAGACTGTCATTAAAAGAAGTGCTAGATGCCATTAACAAAGTAATACCAATTTCATATGCATTAAAACAGAATAAGATCTATATAACAGACCAATCTAAATAACTGTAAAAAGAAAATGATAAGGGGGAATATCATCAGCTTGAAATACAGGGTTCGCAAGGCAATGAGCTGTAAAGCAGTTTATTGCGTTGTGGTGTTTTGCCTCTTTCTATCTATGCCCTGCGTGGCGCAACGTATATCATTAGATGTCAAAAATAAGTCACTCGTTGATATTTTTGATCGTATCCAACAGCAAGTGAAAATAGACATGCTTGGGGATTTGAATCTATTGAGGAACGCGAACAAATTTGATTTTCGAGTTCATAATATGGAGCTTTCCAATGTTTTACTCAGGCTTTCAGATAAGAGTGAGATAGACATGTTCGTTGACGGAAAAATAGTTATTATTCGAAAATTGACTGCAGAGAGAAAGCGAGAAATAAGCGATCGCGTGAAAGCATCTGTTAAGAAGTCAAAGTTATCAGGTCAGATTTTTAACCATTTAGGAGAACCGCTCTCGGGTGTATCCATTAGGAATATATCCGAAAACAGAAATGTTGCTGCTTCAGATCAATATGGACGTTTTGAAATAGAGTATGTTGATGATCCAGAGCTGAGTTTTTCCATGCTTGGCTATCAAAGTAGCCATCTAAAAATCAATGGTCAGAAATCACTTCGTATAGAACTTCAACAACTTAGCTTCGCTTTAGATTCTCTCGATATCAATACAGGCTATTCACAGCGCAAGATGAGTAGTTTCACCGGCGCAGCCTCCATAATTTCGCAAAATGAGCTTCGTAATTTCAACTCCAATAATACACTAAAGATTATTGAAGCTATCGAGCCGGCATTCAAGATACAGGATGATATATTCAATGGAGGAAACCCCAATCAAATCCCTCAAATCACTGTTCGAGGAATCAATAACGTGGGTAATTATGTAGTAAATTCTCCATTAATTATACTCGATGGGTTTGAAGTGACTTTAGAGCGACTATACGACTTAGACATCAATCGTATCGAAAGAATCGTGCTTTTGAAAGACGTAAGTTCCATGGTCCTTTATGGATCGCGTGGTGGAAATGGCGTTTTACTCGTAGAAACAAAGAAACCAAAGCCGGGGGATATAAAAATTTCCTTAGATTATCGTCTGTCTTTAACAGGCGCAGATCTCTCAGACTATAATTTGATGAACGCGAGTGAGAAGTTGGAATTTGAGAGTTTCGCCGGTAAATATCGACACAAAGCTGCTCTGGGAGAAAGTCTAAACCAACAAAATATTAATCAGACGAAACTAGATAACTTATATAGCCAACGATTGGCCAACGTACTAGAAGGTGTCGATACTTACTGGCTAAAGCAGCCTTTACAGCAAGAGATATCAAACTCGGCGAGTTTACGTCTAGAAGGGGGGAATCAAAAATTTGTCTATGGTATATCTGGAAACATGAGTCGCTTAAATGCTGTCATGAAAGGATCTAGGCGTGATCGGTCTGGCGCCCAGCTGAATTTGGTATATAGACCATTTACTGGTTTGGAAATTTGGTCGTCAAGTAACTATGAATATCGAACTGGTTATGAGTCACCATTCGGAAATTTTCAAGATTATGCGCTCATGAATCCCTATCAACGACTGCTGGATAATCGCGGATCACTAATTGCAAGCTACCCCGATGAAACCCTTAGCGCATTAAAATACAACCCGTTAAGTAATGCTTTGCTGCCCTACAAAGACGAAATAAAAAGACAGCTGTATTCCCAAAGTGTTTTTATTTCCTACAAGATAAATGAGAATTTTTCCCTGAAGTCAAATATAAACTACGAGCGTTTATGGGATGGGGCAGAGAAATTTATCTCGCCTTTAAATACTCAGTACGTGGATAAAGATAATTCGAATAAAGGGTTATATCGGTATTCAACCTCTAATGGGAATTATATTACTGCAAATGTCAATCTAGGCTATAATCGTCGTATCGCAGCGCATTCCTTTCAGGTAAATCTCGTTTCAGAAGCACGGTCTGCGGATGCATTGGAGCGTGGAAGAAATATGATCGGCTTAAGTCATGATCAAGAGCTACCGAGTGATATGCAGTCTATTACTGCGATGAGTAGTACTCCATTTAGTATGGCCAACAAAAATAGACTTGTTAGTGGTATAGTTACTGGTGCTTATTCATTTCAGAACGCCTATTTTATGGATTTTTCTTATCGCATGGATGGGTCTTCGAAATTCGGCCAAAACAATCCTTATGGCCAATTTTGGAGTTTAGGAACCGCTTATAATTTGAAGAGTAAGCTGCTTTCAAATATGGAATGGATAACCGATATGCTTCTTTTTGTGAATACTGGGGTCGCAGGTACCGATGCATTTTTGAACAATATGACAACCTCTAGTTATCTAAATGCAGAACAACGGCAATATCTATTGGAAATTGGGTATCTCTACAATAATCAGGGGAATCCAAATTTGAAATGGCCGAAGATTAGCTCCACAAGTTTGGGAACAAGAACCAGTTTGCTACAGGACAGGTTACGCCTGTCGTTCTTTCTATATTCGAAAAACACCAATCGGATGGTATCATTGATTACCACGGCTCCGTCTATAGGGATTCCGGGAAACGGCTACTATGAAAATATCGGAAAAGTAAAAAATGCAGGTTTTGAGTCGGAAATGTACCTTAGGTTTTATGAAAGTCAAGATAAAACAATCTCCACAGAATTCTCATTAACTGCAGTCAGAAATCGAGGGAAGTTACTGCAGCTTTCCGAGGAGCTAAAGAATATGAACGTCACTAATATGACCTTGGACCGCTTTGGCAATTACAATCAAACAGAATTGTACCAAGTCGGAGAGTCACTTTTGAATCTAAAAGGCGTTCAGTCACTTGGCATTGATCCAGCAACAGGTAAAGAATATTTCCTTTCTAAAACGAATCGTATAACCGATCAATGGCGTACAGATGATATCGTTGTCATCGGAAATAAAGAGGCGATAGTCTTTGGAACAATGCACTTGAGTATGAACTATAAAGCCTTGTCCTTACAAGCCTATCTATACTATTCTTTGGGAGGTCAAGTTTACAACTATACCAGTGCAACTAGGGTGGAAAATCAAGATCCCTGGTTGAATACCGATCTGCGCGCTTTACAAAGTCGATGGATAGCACCTGGCGATGTGACAAAATTTAAAAACATCGGTGATGCTGACCCAAGCTATCTAAGTAGCCGGTTTGTTGAAAAGGAAAGTTATATAAGACTGAGTTCTATCCTGTTCAATTATGATGTGCCGCTGCGCTTAATCGAAAGATATCGTTTAAAAGGACTTCGTTTACAAATGGCGGCAAATGATTTATTGCTGAGCAGTACGGTGAACATGGAGCGTGGTTTAAATTATCCAATGAGTCGATCGTTCAATTTTGGTCTTTTAACACAATTCTAGATGAGAAAATTTAAAACATTGAAATTTGCTCTTCGAGGGCTTTTCTGCACAACGGTTTTCCTAATCCTGAGCTGTAGTAAATGGATTGATGTGAATGCTCCAGAGCAGCTAACGCTTGATGAATCCTTGAAAAGTAAACAAGGATTTGTTAAGATTCTTACTGGAATATACGCAACAATGGGCGATGCGAGTTTGTATGGGAGAGAATTGGAGTTTGGGATGTTGGATGTTTTGGCCGGATACTGGGAAGTGCCCAACAACCATATATACCATAGCGACTACAATTTTTCTTATGATAATGATCAAACCAAAAAGAGAATATTTCAAATATGGTCGGATCTATATATGCTCATTCGCCAATGTAATACCTTATTGGAGCATGTGGACAGCATCAAATCAGACCCGGACTATGAACTTTTGAAAGGAGAAATCCTTGCTTTAAGAGCTTTTTTTCACTTTGAGCTTTTTAGACTTTTTGGACCAGTAATGTCTCAACAAGGGGTTGATAAAAAGACACTACCCTACTATACCGATACGAAGATTCAAAAGACGGAACCCGTTTTGAATAGCACATATCTGTCGTTGGTAGAGCAAGACCTGCTGCAAGCTATTGCATTAATGAAAGACGATCCTATTTTGACAAGCGCCGTGCTTGAAGAAGAATTAGAACAATCAGGCCCTTACAATTTTATCACAGATCGAAGAAAACAACATTTAAACATCTATGCTGCCCAAGCATTGCTTTGTCGTAAGTACAGTTGGCAGGGCAACCATGTAAAAGCTGCGGAAGTTGCGAGCGCACTCCTAGTTTCTTTGAAAGACGAAAAAACAGCGCGATTCCTAAATATATGGGACCAATATGGAAACCCTCCAGACAAAGATATACGTTTTAATATGGAGAGTTTGTGGGGCTTGCAGATTAGGCGGATGAACGAAATGACCAGTGGCTACTTGTATGACGTTAGCAACCCTCGGATGAAGTTAAAAACAGCTTATGAAACCTTGTTAAGAGGGCTCTTTGCTGGAGGGTCTGGAAACACGAATGATATCAGATATCTATGGTGGACGCCTTACGAAACTTTCTACAAGCTATTTGACTTATCATTGGCTGATTCTAATGTTGCGCCTGATCAGTATCAAATTGCACAATTAATCAGCCTTCCTGAGCTATATTTTATTTTATGCGAAGCATTTTTACAAACGGATCCAAAACTCGCCTTGGATTACTTGAACCTCGTTAGACAAAGTCGTACTATTGATCCTATAGATTGGTCGATTAATATGCCGACTTCTGTCCTGCAAGAATTGCTTTTAGATGAAATTCGAAGAGAATATATCGGAGAAGGCGTTTTGTTTTTACACTATAAAAAATGGTTTCATCCGATATATCGTGCGCAGGGAACCATGTCGCCTAGTATAGAGAAATTTGTTTGGCCAATCCCTGCAGAGGAGAATTTATAGATTATGATTAGAATTATTTGTTCGGTATCGCTGCTACTCATTTTCTTGTCTTGTAAAAAGCAGCAGCTGCTACCATTAGAGGAACGTCTAACTTTTGTTCACTTTAATGTTCCCCAAGTCAATGCAGGGAGTATTAGTAAACGCTTGGATTCATTGGATTTTTCTTTTGCACATGAAGCGGCAGCAATGAAAACAAAGATTATTGCTATTCCCCTGTCTTTAGTTGGGCAAAAGCAATCCTTTAATAGAGCGATCCATGTGACCGTAGATGAGTTTGAAACGAATATTGATCTAGATTTAGTTGAAATTCAAAAACCTATGATAGGCGCGGATCGATTCACGGATACACTTTTTGTTAAGATAGCCAGAGAGCCATCAATGAAGCAGAAAATCTACAACTTAACATTAAGGATTTCTAATAACGAGTTTTTTAGCGAGGGACAGATGGAAAAGTCCAAGATCAAGATTCTGATATCCGATCAACTTCTAAAACCGTACTGGTGGCAAAATTGGGGTCAGTTTTTTGGAGATTATTATCCGGAGGTTTATCAGCAATGGATAAAAATTTATAAAATTGGACTAGACAAATCAGTACCTATGAATATTGGTGATCAGCCAAATTTCGCTTGGAACAATATGCCAGCTTTTCCAATCCAAATTCAATATCCGATTACCTTTTTTTACTTAAGCGAGTTGAAGGAATATTTCGAAAAAAATGTTATTTATCCAAATAACGACTCCTCTAAATCGCGTATAAAGCTTCCGTAATCATACTATTATGAAACAAAAGGCATTCTGCATATTATCGTCGCTTTTTATCTTGTTGCTCATCATCTGTTCCTGTGCAAAGGACCACGGAAACTATCAGTATCAAGAGATCAACAGATTAGAGATTCAAAATGACAAGGGAGGAAATTTTGAAGGTTCTCGTATCATTGTGGATAAAAATGAGAACATCAATATTGCACCCAAAATTGCTGGAACACTACAGCAAGTGAACGACAAAGATTTAAACTTTTGGTGGATTTTAGAGCAGGATACTATATCAACGGATAAGCAGTTACGTATTAATTCAGGGTCGCTATTGCCAGGAAAATATGTTGGAAAATTTATTGTATTGGACAAGCAGACGGGACTCACCTACAGCTTTACATTTGAAGTGCTAGTCTTAGCAAGTGTCGGTACAGGAAGCTACGTGTTGACAGAAAATGAACTAAACCAAACTAAGTTGTTCATGTTTTCAAGGGATTCTAGTAAAGCGCCCGTTTCAATTAGCGGCTTCGATAAAGGTTCTTTTGGAACAAAACCTGTTAACTTGGAAGTATCGTATAACGTACAAACAGATAGCAGCTTTGATTATAAGAGGCTATTAATTGTGACTGAACAAGGCGAATATCCGATGATAGCCTTAGACTTTAATACCCTGGGAACCTCATTTGTAATTCCGAGCAGTGGAACGATTCCTAATGATAAACTCCTAAAACCGACTTATTATCAAAGTGACCATTTTAGTAGTCTAAACGTAGATAAATTTGATGGAATCGTTTTAATTGGCGGCAAATGCTATAATTTTAAAGATGGCTTATTCAGCGGTGACAGCTATTGGCAAGATCCATTGGACTATAATTTTGGAGAGAAAGACGTTATCTATACTGGATCATCGCAGTTGAAAGGATACTTTATAAGTGGTTATGATAGCAAAAATGGACTTATTCGAGTCTTCGATAACGGTTTGACTGGAGGCGGTCTTTATTGGAATAATAGTGATGATAAGCAATATTTTCCATACCTAACCGAAGGAAAAACCAGTATGGCTATCGCGACCATTGATGATCATCAGCCCACCTGGTTCTACTTATTGAAAGAGGGTAATCTCGTTGGTCTATTGGAAACTACTTCTCGAGGACTCTCTCCTGAGCGGCTTGAAGTTATTTACTTCAATGAATCGGAGATCTTGGCAAACGGTAAGGGATTTATTTTGAAAGATGATTATTGGTATTTCGCACTCGAACGTACAATCTATAGATTTCCCAAAAGAGAGTTGATATTTCAACCTTATCTTACCTTGCCGGAAGATGAAACCGGGGATATTGTATCGTTTAAATTCGCTGTAAATAATAAATCTGAAGGAAATAAAATTGGGATTGCCACGTACAAAGATAACGCAGTGCAACAAAAAAAAGGGTCATTTTATTTGTATGATTTTGATTCGAAAAGTTTAGAAAGAAAAAGCTTATTTGAGATGGATCGGGCTGTTGATATGAGAATATGTTATTAGGAAAAAGCTGCAATAAAAAGATCAATTTTTTAAGCAATCTTTTTTTTTATTGCAGCAAATCTTGCGTTTTCGATTAAAAAAGAGTGTCGAAATTAAAGATTCGACGCTATGCATCGATACGATCCAAATTGGATTTACTGTTTTGTGCCTTCGAATTCAAAATCGATATCCGAACTAGCTTGTTGATCTGTCGTTACCACTATCGTTTTATTAGAGCCGTAGAAAGAAAACATTCCTTCCATGCTACCGGTAAGAGAAACAATGTCTTGCGTGTTGGTGCCGAAAAATGCACCTGTTTCAACGGTGAATGTCTTCGATGTAACTGCTGAGTACTCTTGACCAGTTTTTGCAGAAATCTTCAGTTTATTCGAACCTTCCTTGCTAACGATTACAATTGCATCATACCAAGTTTTTCTTTGTTCATTTGGATGAACACGTGCATACAGCTTGCCTTTATAGGTTCCAACGGCTGCCTCAATGTTGCCATTTGGAAGTTCTTCTGGATTATTGTCGTCCTTACCGCAACTTGTTGTAAGTGTTCCAAAGCTTATTAAGGATAAACAACCTATAAGCGCAATTTTCATTTTCATCTTAGTCATAACAACATTTTTAGTTCGTCAAAAACACAAATCTCCACATAAACTAAGCCCCAAACAATCGTTGAATACCCTGAACTTTATCTAATGGTTTTCCGTTATTTTTTGAATCGTTGGGGTTTGCATGCCTTTTTATGTCGATATTTGCCAATTATCCTAAACCCTCAATGTTGAAATATTACTACCTATTTGCCTTCTTTCTTTGTACTAGCCAAACACTAGTTGGACAGCATCTCGTTCCATTGGATGAAAATAAATATGTTGAATCATTACATACCCATATCAAAACAAGTCAAGTTGATTCTGCTAAGTCTCGGTCATTTCTTCGTCTAGCCGAATTCTGGTCCGTATCTGATAGTACAAAGGCTGCAACCGCTGTAGAAGAGGGGAGGCATTCAAGTCGAAGATTTAGTTTGCCTGATGGCGAAATCGACTATTATTTGGGACTAATAGAATTATATCATGGGGAAAAATCTAAAGCAAAGAGTCTATTCGATCAAGCGATTAACCTACTAGAAGGATCTAGCCCCAATTCAGAAGTTCGAATGAAGGCTATTTACCAGAAGGCCTATTTAGATATTGACGATAAGGGGTATCAAGAAATGGTCAAAGCGTTGACGGAATATTGTATTCCAATTAGTGAGAAAACTAAAAACTTGGAAGCGCTTGCCTACTATTATACCCAATTGGGATTGACTTTTATGTCGGTTGGTCAATTCGATAAAGCACAACAATACCATGATAAGGCTTTAGTAGAGCTAGAAAAACTGCCGGAAAAGAGTACAGTTCATCTAATAACCTATCTAAATCTGGTTAGTAATTATTGCTATAAACCGGATAGTAAGTCTGCGCAAAACGCATTAGAAAATGCGGCTCAACTCATAAATCCTTATCCCACATCGCAACATTATCCTAACTTCTACTATCAGCAAGCAATGCTTCATACAACAAGACAGGATTATCCAAAGGCAATTGGGAGTTTGGAGAAAGGTATTGAAATGGCAAGAGCTAAAGGTCAACAGAAGATACTCCAAATGCTATATTTCAGGATGTATAACGTTTTTTTGATGCAAAAGGATTATCCAAAAGCTCGGTGGCAATTGGAACAAATTCTCAATGATAATATACTAGTTAAAGAGCCGATCAATCGAAAAACGACCTTTACTCAGCTGGCTTTAGTAAATCAAGCGATGGGCGATTATAAACAAGCCTTCCAATGGCTCACTAAATCTAGCAATCTCAGTGATAGCTTGCAACAGCAAAAACTCATTGAGAAAATGAACGAGCTTGAAGTGCTACTTCAAACGGCTCAAAAAGAAAAAACAATTGATGAGTTGAAAGCCGAAAAGCAGGAACATCAGCTGCAAGTAAATAATCGAAATTTAAGAATCTCTTTACTTGCGATTGCATTAGGGTTAAGTATTGCTATAGGGCTGTTGATTTTTACAACCTATAGAAAGCAGAAGAAAATTAACCAACAAACCCAAGAAGTACATCATCAAGAAAGAATACGATTAGAGAAGGAGCGTCGATTAGATGCGGCAGAAGCAATAATAAAAGGAGAGGAACAAGAAAGGCAGCGCATCGCACAAGATCTTCACGATAGCATGGGTGGGATGTTAGCTAATATACGGATGTCGATTTCCGCCTCAGCGCATACGCCAACAAAAGAGATCGTAGAAAAGATCGATAAATCAATTGTTGAAATGCGTCGGATATCTAGGAATTTGATGCCAGAAACCCTAAAGAATTTAGGCTTAGATGTCGCCTTGGAAGAACTTGCTGAATCAATGAGTAGACCGGACTTCAACATACAATTTGAATCGTATAATTTGAATGAGGGAATTCCATTCAAAATTCAGCTTGCATTTTACCGAATTGCACAAGAAGCCTTAAGCAATGTGATTAAATATGCGCAGGCCAGTATGGTCATCATACAAGTTAGCCAAGATGAGAATAGGCTTGATTTGACGATTGAAGACGATGGAGTGGGTTTTGACCTGTCGGAAGTAAGCTATGGTCAAGGAATTGCAAATATGGAGAATAGAGCAAAATTAATTAATGCAAAATTTGAACTGTCTTCTGAAAAAGGAGCAGGAACAACTATAAATGTAGAAGCATATGGATTTTAATAGATCTTCAATCGTTATCGTCGATGATCATCCTATGATATTAGAGGGATTGAAGGCGCTCCTTACACGACAGAATAGATTTCAAATTTTTTCTTTTACAAAAGGAATCGCGGCCTTAGATTTTATTGCTGAAAATCCTGTTGACGTCGTTCTGCTGGATATCGTACTGAACGATGGCAACGGTTTAGATTTTTGTAAGAAAATCAAGCAAAAAGCACCTCGTGCCATAGTTTTGGGGATTAGTAATCAGGCCGAGCGTGGTATTATCTTTAAATTTTTAGAAAACGGCGGGAATGGTTATATTTTAAAGAATGCCGATCCCCAAGAGATTATTTCATGTATAGAACTTGCCAAACAAGGGGAAGTTGCCTTGAGTCAGGAAGTAAAGAAAATTATGTTGAAACCGGCCACACCAGTCATCGAATTACCTAGGCTAACCAAACGAGAACATCAAATATTGGTAGCAATTGCGGACGGACGAACTTCCACACATATTGCCGATAAACTTTTTATTTCTGTGATGACAGTGGAGACTCATCGAAGGAATCTCATGCAGAAATTTAAAGCTAAAAATATGATAGAGCTCGTGAAAATTGCAGCAGAAAATAAGTTAATCTAGAATATGATTTTCTGTGCTTTTACAGCTCAATTCTATTTGATAACGAACGTTATATTGTTTGATTTTATCACATATATTCCTTTTATTAGCGAAAAATTTAGCTAAACTCCATGTCAATTCATTTCCTTAGCGATGAAAAGGAACTGCTGAAGCGTCTGCAAGCAGGAGATGAAGAATCATTTGAACAGATTTTCAGATATTATTATGCCCTATTGTATGTTCATGCCTACAAAAAGATAGGCGATAGAGAATTAGCGAAAGATATTGTGCAAGACCTTTTTGCAGCGATTTGGAAGAATAGGCAGGTCCTGAATATTGAAACAACCCTGTCTAATTATCTTTATACCAGTGTTCGCAATCGCGTTATCGACGTTTGGGCAAAAGAAAAAAATAGGAATAAATATCTTGCTAGTCTTACCCTCGAATCGACAGTATCTAATGGCAATATTGTGGAGCTATTGCAAGAAAAAATGCTCGCTGAGCAAATTGAAAATACACTTAAGCAATTACCTCCACGAGTAAGGCAAATATTCGAAATGAGCAGAAATCAATACCTAACCTATAGGGAGATCGCTCAAGAGTTACAGTTATCGGAACATACTGTTCGCGGATATATTAAAGAAGCCTTACGGGCACTTCGTTTTAAAGTAGGAGCATCCCTTTGGATGATATTTGTACTCTTCCTAAAATATTTTTAAAACACCCCCCCTCTCTCTTGCTTTCAACCGTCTGAACTTTTGTAATAGGCAATAGAATGACAGACGAACAAAGGACGAAGATAGACCGAATTCTTGATAAATATAAAAGCGGGACATGTAGCGCTGAGGAGTTAGCTTGGCTTAACGATTTTTACCTTCGAGTTGAGCAAAATAGCGACTTGCCGTCAGATTTAGACCTTGTTACGGATTTAATTGACCTTCAACGTAGAATAGGAACCAATAGTGCTAAGCAAAATAGCGGGAGATTAAGCTGGTGGAAACTAACAAGTATCGCTGCGGCAGCGGTATTGTGTATTTCCCTAGGGTTATTTTTTTGGTTCAAAAAAGATCCCAAAGCCATACAAAAAGAAAGTCTTCAAATCGCGAAGGAAATTTTGCCTGGTAAAAATAGAGCAATCTTGATCCTCGACGGCAGTGAAAATATTGCGATAAATGGTGAGCATGATAGCCTCATTAGTCTAAATGGTCAGTTACACTATGGAAATGGTCAGACGATTAACACGAAGGACCAAATTCGCCAAATCACCCTAAAGACGCCCAATGCTGGACAGTTTGAGGCTATTCTTCCAGATGGGACGAAAGCATGGCTAAATGCAGCGTCTAGCATCTCGTATCCTTCCGAGTTTTCTGAGGATAAACGAGAGGTTCAACTGACAGGGGAAGTCTTCTTAGCGGTTGCGAAAGATAGCCGAAAACCATTTGTAGTAGAGACATCTAAGCAGCAGATTCAAGTTTTAGGAACTTCGTTTAATGTGCAAGCCTATGAAAATCAAAAATACCAGTATACGACTCTTCAAGAAGGTAGTCTAAAAATTATTGGAAGTACCGGACAAGGTTCAAAAATATTAAAACCAGGTCAGCAGGCTGTCGTCTCCGATCAACATGTAATTAGCGTTCAAGAAGTTCCTTTAGAAACAATTAGCTCTTGGAAAGATGGCGTATATGTCGTTCAAGATTTAACCCTAGCCGAATTTGGAGTTCAACTAGCACGTTGGTATGATATCGAGGTCGATATGGGGAGACATAAGGATAAAAAGCTATCGGCAATGATTCCAAGAGATGTACCCTTAGCGACCGTGTTAGAAGCAATAACATTAAATACCCAAATCAATTTTAAAGTCAAGGAAAGGAGGGTAAGTACTGTAGATTAACCTAAAAAACCATTGATGGGTAAATAAGAACTGCTGAGGCGCTTGCAACACCTACAGCAGTATAGCCTGGTCAATAATGAGATTTTCAACCTATTTTTTTAACCCGACAATACAAGATAAGGAATATTGAGCGATGTGTTACAGCATTTCTTAATTTTCGTATTCCACCGTATTGTTCTATTATGAAAACTTAATGAACAATAAAAAACGACATGCTGTCCTCCGGGATAGACAACCTGTGAACGTATTTTTATTATACATGAAATTAACCTTTTTACTGTTCTTCGTTTCCATGTTTACTGTGATGGCCAATGGCTTTGGTCAAAAAGTAACTTTGCATCTTCAAAATGCAACAATGAAGAAAGCGCTCCTTGAATTAACCAAACAAAGTGGCGCAACATTTATTTATGCTGATCATCATATCGATGATATTAAAAACATTAATCTTTCGATTCGCGAGGTTGAATTAGAAAAAGCATTGACTTTACTTTTCGAAGAAACGCAGTTTACTTTTGAACGAAAAGGGAAATCAATCTCCCTTGCAATGAAGAGAAAAGCTCCTGCTGAAAAAACGAGCGTTGCTATTCAACGTTTATTCAAGGGTAAAGTGCTTGATGAGAATGGGGGAGTTATGCCTGGAGCAAGTATTTCGATCGCAAATACAGATCGAAAAACTAAAAGTAACCATGCTGGAGAATTCGAAATTTTAGCAGACATTGGGGATGTGCTCGAGATATCGTATCTAGGATATAAGCCATTAAAGTTCAAAGTGTCTCAAATAGCTGAGCAAGTAAAAACATTTCATCTCTCAGCATTAGAGGCCGCTGTGGAGGAAATTACAGTGACCGGACTTTTCAATCGGCCGACAGAGAATTTTACAGGAGCAGCGACAGCAGTTTCTGGGCAGCAGTTGAGAAATATCAATGCCTTGAATGTTTTTGACGCATTGAAGGTTCTCGATCCAGCGGTCAGAGTACCCGACAATTTAGAGTTCGGATCGGATCCGAATAGGTTGCCGAACATTACATTACGTGGTACCAATAATTTTCCGGGACAGGGAGATATATCCAGTTCGGACTTGTCGGGAGCGGATTTTATGGCGGCTTACCAATCCAATCCAAGTATGCCATTATTTATGTTAGACGGGTTTGAAGTCAGCTTAACAAAAATATATGACTTGGATATCAACAGGATTGAGAAGATAACAATACTTAAAGATGCTGTAGCAACTTCTGCATATGGTTCGCGTGCCGCAAACGGTGTTATTGTAGTCGAGACTAAACAACCTCAACCTGGGAAGCTTAACTTAAACTACAGTACAACCTTGCAGGTAACAGCCCCAGATTTAACATCGTATAACCTGTTAAATGCAAAGGACAAACTTGAGCTCGAGAGACAAGGAGGATTGTATTATTCCGCACGACCGGAAAACCAACTTATATTGGATCAACGTTATTCGGCAAGAAGAGCGGAAGTTGAACGCGGAGTAGACACCTACTGGTTGTCCCAACCATTGCAAACAGGGGTCGGAAATAAACAATCTTTATTCCTTGAAGGTGGCGACGATTATGTCCGCTACGGTGCAAATTTCGGATACTTTAACAACAAAGGGGTCATGAAGGGCTCGGATAGAAATTCTTTTGAAGGGGGCATGTCTTTGTCTTACAGAAAGAATAATATCTTAATTCGAAACCAACTGAATGTGAGTAGTAATAAGTCTAATAATTCGCCTTATGGAAGTTTCGGTGATTATTCGCGCTTAAATCCATATTGGAGTCCTTTCGATGAAAATGGACAGACTAAAAAAATACTCGAAACGATTACCAACCTGGGTATTAATAGTAGCAGTTATATCGTTAACCCGATGTATAATGCATTGATTGGAACTTCGAGCTACGGCAAATACAGTGGGATTAACAATAATACCTTTGTTGAATGGCGTGCTATGCCTTCTTTAAAAGTTACAGCGAAATTTGGCTTGTCGACTCAGAAGGATGAAAACAATAATTTCTTGCCAGCTGATCACACGGCATTCGCACAAATATCTGACTATAACTCAAACGAATATTTTACCCGAGGATCGTATACAAAAAGTAACTCTGAGTTCTTTACATATGATGGTAGTCTAGTCGCTGATTATAATAAAGTAATTGGACGTCACCAAATTTTCTCAACCTTAGGAATGTCTCTTGCAGAACAGCAAAGCAAATCCAATGGAATTGTAGTGAGAGGGTTTCCGAACAGTAGATTGGATGAAATTTTCTTCGGAAACGGCTATTTAGAGAACAGTCGCCCACAGGGTAGCAACAATATTTCAAGAAGATTTTCTTCATTTGGAAACTTCAATTACACATTTGACCGACGATTGCTTTTTGATCTAGCAGTCAATGTTGACGGATCGACACAGTTTGGCGAATTAAATAGATTCGCACCTTTCTGGGCAGTTGGCTTGGGATGGAATTTACACGAAGAGAAATTCTTCAAAGAACATGTTCCTTTCTTCAATCGTTTCAAAATTCGAGGTGGATTAGGAACAACGGGAAGTCAACAGTTTCCGCCATTTATGGCAATCACGACCTATACGTACAATACAAGTCAGGATTATTTAGGAATGTATGGAGCGCAGGTATTGGGCTATGGGAATCGTGATTTGAAATGGCAGGAAACAATGAAGTATAATGTCGGTACAGACATGATTTTCTGGAATGATCGAGTTAATCTACGTCTTGACGCATACTATGAAATGACAAATAATCTGCTGCTAGATATCAGTACTCCGCCATCTCTAGGTGTTTCCAGCTACAAAGAAAATATGGGGAAACTAGCCAATAAGGGGATTGAAGGAAATGTGAACTTCTTCATCTTTAAGCCAGCAGCGTCCCAGTTCTCTTGGTCAATCTACGTTAACGGAATTCATAATAGAAATGAGATCAAAGAAATCTCGAACTCTTTGAAGAAGATGAATCAAGATAATGACTCCGGCGCGCAGACTAAACCAAATGCAAGATATCAAGAAGGCCAATCGGTAAATGCGATATGGGCAGTGAAATCTGCAGGTATTGATCCTAGTACTGGACGAGAGGTATTCTATGATAAAGATGGCAATTTAACATACATCTGGAATGCAGAGGATAAGGTGATTGTTGGAGATGCGATAGCGAAATTAAGTGGAAGTTTGGGGACAAATGTTACTTACAAAGGATTCCAATTTGGCGCTTATTTCAGCTATCAAACAGGCGCTAAACAGTATAATCAAACACTTGCCGATTATGTTGAAAATGCCAATATCAATAACAATGTTGACGAAAGAGTGTTTCTGGACCGCTGGAAACAACCTGGAGACGTTACTCTATTTAAAGGTTTGACAGACTTAGAGGGCAATCCGATTACATCAGCAACACAGGCTACAAGTCGCTTTATGCAGAAGAACAACTTTCTCAATTTCACGAGTATTTCACTTGGATATATGTTGCCAGAAAAGGTAGCCTCAAAAATGAGATTGAAAAATACTAGATTCTCGCTACAAGGAAACAATATCTTGCAACTTTCAACCATTCAAGTTGAAAGAGGGTTATCCTATCCATTCGCAAGAAATTTTACATTTAGTTTAAGCACTTCATTCTAATAAGGATAACATGAGAAATTTATATAAAGTACTCATCGCATGTAGCTTGATAGGATTAAGCTCCAGTTGTAAAAAATGGCTTGACGTACAGCCGAAAACAAATATTTCTGAAAATGTACTCTTCGAAAATGAACAAGGTTTTAAAGACGCATTAACAGGGGTTTATATTTTGCTTGCCGGGTCAGATTTTTATGCAAAAGAATTTACCATGGGAACAATGGATGTTCTAGCGCAGCAATATGATGTTTCCGCAAATACCAATCAGTATTACGAAACAGGAAGATATAATTATACCAACGCAACGGTTCAATCAAATATCAATAGATTTTGGTACACCGGATATAAAGCAATTGCCAACATCAATAATATTCTACAAGCGATAGAACTGCGGAAATCGGTGTTCGCTGAGGGGATGTATGAGCGAATCAAAGGAGAAGCGCTCGGATTAAGGGCAATGATACATTTTGATTTGTTTCGCGCTTTTGGTCCTATTCCATCAAAAGGATTGACCGGCGAAACAATACCCTATGTGAATGTATTCGAAATGAAGGTAAAACCAAATGTGTCAGGTACGGATTTTATCGAGGCTTGTTATGCAGATTTAAATCAAGCAATTGACTTACTTTCTTTAGATAAGCAAGTGGTTTATGGAACGATTGATCCATTCACTTCACATACGAGAAATCATTTTAACTATTGGGCTGCAAACGGACTTAAAGCTAGGATAGCGCTATATATCGGAGATAAAGACCTTGCCTATCAACAAGCTAAATTCATCATTGATCAAGGGGCAAAGCTTTTCCCTTTTGTAGAAAGGAACAATTTGGCAGGAACATCACCTTATCGCGCCTTATTGCCTGAGCAGCTTTTCGGTATCTATACACCTAACCTACATCAAATTAATGAGGATTTGTTTAGAAGTACATCGGGACAAAGTACGCTTAGTAATAAAGCCAGCTTTTTAACAGCTGTCTTTGAGGGAAGTAGCACAGATGTTCGTTCTGTATTTCTTTGGAAAACTGACGGTACTTCTGCTGATAAATACCCTGCGAAATATAGAGATGATGACATTCAGACGAATTTGTTGAATACAAGACGCATTCCATTGATGAGAATGTCTGAAATATACTTTATTGGCGCAGAATCAAGCAATATTAGAGAAGAAAGAATTGAATGGATGAACAAAGTCATTGCGGTTAGAGGTGCAGTGACCATTTCGTCAACAGCAGATATGGATCAAATCGATGCTAATATTGTCAAGGAATATCGGAAGGAATTTTATCAAGAAGGGCAACTTTTCTTTTACCATAAACGAAAGAATACGTTACGCATTGAGGGTAGTTCGATCGATATGACCGAAGCACAGTATGTGTTTCCTAAACCTAATGATGAAATTGAATTTAACAATTAAGAAGCTATGAAAAAGTATATAAACTGGGTGCTCTTAGCGACCATGATTTTCATGGCGGCTTGTAAAAAAGAAGAGTTAAAATCATTTGAAATAAAACCTGCCATAACATTCTACAAAGCAGGAATAGAGGAGGGTGCAGATAGTTTGACAGTGTCTTTTGCTGTTAAGACAGATGTTGTCATGAAGGATACAGTCGAATTGCCGATCCGCATTGTGGGACAAGTTTCAGATAGAGATCGAAGCGTACTTGTGAAAGTCGATGCAGAGAAAACGACGGCATCTTCAGATGCGTATGAAATAATGCCAGGATTAATCCCTGCTGGTGAACATGCAGGTTTACTTAAAATCGTATTGACGAGATCTGCGGCTTTAAAACAAAAAGAAGCTCGTTTGTGGATCACCTTAAGCCAATCAGATGATTTTCAAGTTGGACCAAAGGAGTTGACAGACTATTTAATCAAATTCAATGATTTCTTGACCAAACCGGCATCTTGGGATCAAATCCGATTTGGTGAATTTAGCCAAGCTAAATTCGGTTTGATTATCAGAGAAACAGGATATAGCGATTTTACTGGACTGAGACCAGATATCCTGTTGTTTATCGTTTCAAAGTGTCGCTTGGTACTATACGACTATGAAGCAACCAACGGAACAGAAATGTTAGATGAAAACAGAGTACCTGTACGCTTTCCTTAATTAATGAATACAATGAAAAGATATATAAATAGTATTGCTTTTCTGATGATCATATTCCTTTGTCAATCTTGTTATAAAGACAAAGGGAACTATGACACTACAGAAATTAACGAGATCAGTTTCGAAAAAATAGGCAGTGACACTGTACAAGTAAGTCAATTTGATACGCTAAGCGTACAAACATTGTTAAAGCATACAATGGGAAATAATGATGACTTAGCGTACAAGTGGTCTGTATATGATTTCAACCCACCAATATCCGGAGGAACAAATGAGACTCTATCAACGTCTAAAGATCTTGCTGTGATTTGTGGTCTTGGACCGGGGAACTACACGTTGTTGTATACAGTAACCGACAATAAAACTGGAGTTTCTTTTTTTAAAAAATACTTCTTGCAAGTAAGTAGTGCTTTTAGCGAGGGTTGGTTGATGATTGGAGAGGGTTCAGACGCTAAAAGAGATTTACACCTTTTGAATCCAAGTGGACAGATTGTTCGTGATATATATGCTACAGCAAATCCAGGAACTGAATTGCCAAAAGGCGCGCACACTGTACGTGTGTTGACGACTTTCTTCGGTGGATCCCAAGATATCTATATCCTTGGTGAAGATGATGCGGTTCGTGTATTCTATACCAATTTTATGAAATTAAATTCCTTGAAAGATTGGTATATAGAGCTTCCAAAAGAGAATAAGCCATTAAATATCATGTACGATCAAATTGGATTCAACGTGATGTTTATTAGTAATGGGATGATGTTTTCAAACCAGATTAATACACGTTACGCGGCAGCCCTGCCAGGTAATTACAATTTCTCGAAATATTTTCTGCCATTTCCTAGTTCAGAGGGAGCGGTCGTATATGATGTGACAGCAAAGCGATTCTTTCTACTAAATGGAAAAAGAGTCAATGCATTCGCCGATAGCGAAACTGCAGGATTTAATATGAACAACGTAGGTATGACACCATTATTTGGTGGGCCTGCGCCGAGTT
Organism: Sphingobacteruim zhuxiongii; assembly: GCF_009557615.1. Taxonomy (NCBI): domain Bacteria; kingdom Pseudomonadati; phylum Bacteroidota; class Sphingobacteriia; order Sphingobacteriales; family Sphingobacteriaceae; genus Sphingobacterium; species Sphingobacterium zhuxiongii. Next base: position 4,024,803 of record NZ_CP045652.1, on the reverse strand, counting down.
CGCAGTATAGTTTTCTGATGAAAGATAATGCAGCGATCCCATATGTCCTTCGCATCAGTACTTCAGGCGCCGTTAGTAAGACGAAAGTTGATCAAGCCGAAGAGATATCGAAGGCAACCCAAATGGTCTTCTCAGGGCTTTATTTCCATGCTTATTATGCTGTTGGAAATAAGTTGTATCTGCTTGATATCGCAAATAACAAATCAACGTTGGTGTATCAATTTTCAACAGCCGAGCGTATATCGACAATGTCATTGAAACAATCAACTAGCCAATTCGTCGGATTCCCAGATAATAATAGAACATTGGCTGTGGGAACATATGATGGTTCTAAAGGAAAAGTATACACATTTTCGATTGATAATGTAGGAACGTTCGTTGGTGGAGAGCATACGATGTTGTTCGATAATTTAGAGAAGCCAATCACACTACAATACAAGAATCGAAAATAATGAGAATTAGAGAATGCTTGCTAAGCTCATTTTTCATATTACTTTGTGCGTTTGTGAGCGCACAAAGTAATAATCCTTTGGCTGTTTTTCAAGAAATTCCAAAGATTGCGCGACAAGTGGATAAGACAACGCCTGATAGTTTAGAAATTATCTATCAGCAATTCAAAAAGGACTATCCTTTGAAGCAGTTTATTCAAGTGAACGGAATGATGGATCAAGTCAGATTAGCGCTTATCGACAGATTTATTAAATTGAATAACAAAAGAGCTTTTGAGATTGCCACAGAATTAAGCGATAATAAGATTCGATGGCAGCAATTGGAAAGATCAAAGAAATTAACGTTATCGAGAAAGGGTGCAAAGGAATTAATGTTTCGTTTTGCAGATTTAGAGTTGAGTATACCTGAACGTAAATTCTTGTGGCAAAATCAAACTGCCGACCTCTTATACTTTTCCAATAATGCAAAAGTCGCGTTCGCGTATTTGAAGGGAGCAGGTTGGGGCGACAGCGATTTTGATAAATCACCGTTATTAGGAGCACATATCTATTCTTCGTTGGGTAACGACGAAAAAGCGGTGACACTCTTGGCGGATTGGGTGAAAAATGGAAATGCCGATCAATATGTAAAAGATAAGCTGGCTTTTTTCTATGAAAGGTTACCGAACAAAACTAGTTCTTTTGAAGCATATCAAGAAGCTTTAATGAAGGATTTGCAAGATGAGAAATGGAAGGAAAAGTCTCAGTATGAGGTGAGTTACGTGGCACCTAAATTTGATTTACTTGACCTTCAGGGGAAGAGAGTTAGCTTAGAAAGTCTTCGAGGAAAAGTCGTTGTTTTAGATTTCTGGGCGACTTGGTGTAAACCCTGTCTGGCAGCCTTTCCTGCAATGAATATTGTTAAGGATCGATTTAAAGACAATCCAAACGTCGTGTTCTTATTTGTGAATACGTTAGAACGGAAAAAAAGCCAAGAAAGTCGTATGGAACAAATAGAATTGCTACTTCAAGATAGAGGACTTAATTTTGATGTTTTAATCGATATAGAACAAGAGTCTGGATTTAAAATGGCATCTGCGTATGACGTTTCGAGTATTCCCGCACAGTTCATAATCGATACGAACGGAATCGTTAAATACAAGCTTGGTGGCTTCAATGGAAACATCGATAGTATGGTGGAGGAATTGAATGTACTTATTAATAGTCTGCTTAAAGGCGAATAAAACTAATGAAAGATGAATTTTAATATAAACGGGCTTTTACTTTTCTTGCTTTGCTCAACAAGCTTGTCTGTAAATGGGCAATCAAAAGCGCACAATGAGCAAATCGAGTCATATTTTGAACAACGAATTGAGAATGGGCATGCTGAAAATCAGTTGATTCCATATACGAACAAGAGAGGCTTGGCTGCGAAGAATTGGCAGTCGGCAAAATCAAATGTCTGGGCTTTATGGAAAACTGTAAATAATAGAATCGAGCAGCTTCCTACGCCAGTGCAAGGGACTGCAGAAATGTCGACTAATCAATGGGAACTAATAGGAGAGGAACCTATGCCTTTCTATTACTTTAAAAAAGGAGAGACAGGAATTAACAAAGCCCCATTGTTTCTTAATTTGCACGGTTCTGGTCCAAAGGCAATAGAATTTAAAAATACTGCCGCTTGGGCTTTGCGTTATCAAGACAGTCCATCAATCTATTTTATTCCACAAATTCCAAGTGAAAGAAGATATAGATGGTGGTTAAAACCTGTACAATACGCATGGGAGCGAATGTTTCGTTTAGCTATGTTGGACGAAAAAATTGATCCCAATAAGATCTTTATTACAGGAATCTCAGAAGGAGGTTATGGAAGTCAACGACTTGGCGCCTTTTATGCGGACTACCTTGCTGGAATAGGGCCTATGGCTGGAGGAGAACCGTTAAGGAATGCGCCTCCTGTTAATTTTAAACATATTGCCTTTTCATTACAAACAGGTGAAAATGACCGTATGTTTGGTAGAAACACGTTAACCAAAGCTGCTAAGGATACCTTTGATATTCTTGAAGCTAAATATCCGGGCTCTTATAAGCATCAGGTAATAATTCAGGCTGGTAAAGGTCATGGAATCGACTATACGACAACGACGCCTTGGCTCGTGAAATTCACGCGAAATGCAACACCAACGGATCTTCATTTTGTTTTCTTCCCAATGGATGGACGTTATAGAAAAACATTCTATAATATCGCTTTAAATAGTCCGATTAAGCTAAAGGAAGGCGACAAGAAAGATCGTGTTATTTTCGATGTAAAATTCAATCAGAATACAGTGATGGTTGAAACCTATGTTGCTGATGCTGAATTGAAAGATAAATGTCTATATGACGATTTGGATTTTTCTATTTTCTTAGATGAACGATATGTAGATTTAAACAAGAAAGTTAAGTTGATCTATAATGGGCGACAAATCTTGAATAAGAAATTGAAACTTGATGAAGCGTCACTTGTGGAAAGTACAGCTTTATTTGCTGATCCAGAAAGAGTTTTCCCAGTGAAATTGTCTGTTGAAGCTAAACGAAAATAACAAATTTATGCTAACGCTCAACTCATTCGAATATAGAGTTGAGCGTTAGAAATAAAGATTCCCGTCTTTTTATAGGGGGCTTACAGTATACTTGCCTGCTTTTTCAATGCTTAAATAAGCGGTCTGCTCTTTCGTTGAAATATCTTTAACCGCTATAGCTCGTTTACCTCGACTAACCTTCCATTTCCCAGCTTTCAATCCAGTCAAAATCACGCTGTTCTTTTCTTTGTTAGTGATCGTAAATTCGAAAGATTGCTTGATTTCTTTGCCTGCAGTTGCTACAATCAAATCTTCCCCAATATGGATGATATTGACGCCTCCACTCAGGTTAGTGGATAAATTAAGCGGTTTATTTACTCCTTCGCAAACTTGAAATACCGATAAAAAATGATTTTGCTGCTCTTTAGCTTTATAGGATACTAATGTTCGATGACCTTTACCTTCTGGATAAGGGGTGTCCGGAGCCTCTAGTTGCGTCCCAAAGATATTGGTGGTCATTGAGTCCGAAAGAACTTTAATGTCGTAAGCGGAGCTGTGAGGCGCCAGTATTTGAACGTGCGTTCTACCATTTCTTCCATTTAATGAATTTTGAAGAATGAAACCATCCGCAGTCAATTCAGGTTTATTAATTGAAGCTATTTGCCAATATTTGTCCACTGTACTGTTTTTCGTTTCCATTTGATCGGTCAAAACGATTACTGCGGGGACATCTTTTCTTCCTGTATTTATAAAACAAAACTGCCGGATATAGTTTGTCATCTTGTCCGAATATGCCCCAGTTAAGTTGGCGGAAAAGTAGCTATACAGCGGAATCTTTTTATCTGGTCCAATAGAAGTTGCGATAACTTGACCATTATTAAACCAAGGGTCTGTTTGCACCTCTTCCTTCGAACTCGGAGCACGTTGGTTAAAGCGAGCTCCTCCATCATTTGCCGTACTGCGATAGAATCGTTCGGTGGTATCTACTGCGAGCATCATGCTATGTGACGCCGAGCGCTTATTAAAGCCTAGATCAAAGGGAGTTCCATAAAATCGATACACACCTATATCACCAAGTTGAAACCCTCGATAGTATAGTTGGATTGCTCCAGCGTCGGCATGCTGATGATTCCCAAAATGATAACCTCCGCCTTTGATTTCGGCAACAACATCGTCACTATCTGGACCTATGTTCCAACCGGTCCTTGTAACCATAGATCCTAAAATTGGTCCAAAATCTTTTGTTAAGGGTAGGCTACTGAGGCTAGGTTCCGCTTTAAAATCAGGGTCGTTAAGCAGTAGAAATAATGTTGGGTTATTCAGGTTTCCATGTCTTAAAAACTCGCCTTTAACGATTGGATCTTTACCGTAGTTTGCCATTAAAAACATCACCTGTGGGGATTTCCAGTAGAAGTCTTCTCCCGGCTTTCCTGCTGCAAACCCATCTCCATCTCGCAACATATCGCCCGCAGGTGTTCGCATGTACATAAAATAAGCAGGCATACCGCTCAAGTTTTCGTCGAAGACTTTTTTACCGGACATGCGATAGAACAACCATGCCGCATGCATTTCCCACGCGAAGCGATAGGACGCATAGCTTATACCTTGGTTATGTCGCGGTGATTGATATTCGAAACGGCGCATTGGCACCAATTCCTCGAGAATATGGTAAGAAATATATTGATATGGAATAGGATCCTCATCGTAAATCGCCATACTCATAGCTAAGAAATCCCGATTAACCATCGCTTCATTGCCATGGCCATTTAAGATTTTCATACGAAAAGGAGGCCAACCGATTTCCATATCCATGGATAAGCGCATGAGGTCTTTGATCATTTTGCTTTTTTCTTCTGTAGAAAGTAAATCATACGTCCAATCATAGACCAAAGAAGCAGTATAAATTGCCCGTCCTAGTTCTCTTGTAATATCTAAGATATTGCCAAATTCAACATGCGATAAATAGGCTTTTGTGAGTTCAATAGCTTCTCTGCCGATCATCTTATCACCACTCATCAAATAGTAGAATGCTTTTAACTCGGTAGCTTTTTCTAAGTCTACGTTGTAGGGCATCTCTTCATTTGGATCAAAATCCAATTTAAAGGGAGTAAGCGCTTCTTTTTTTAGTTTTTCCCATGTGTCATGATGCTCTGGTCGTTCTAAATTCTTTCTAACGATTGGCAGTGTTTCCTGATTAACCCATAGGCGCGGATGGCTGTTTGGTGGAATAATACTTGGTTTGTAAGCCGCCGCCGCAGCAGGTACTTTTGGAGCTGCATATTTGCCAATCTGAAGGTATTCTAATCGAACGCCGCGAGGTAACCATATCATAACGTCTTGTTCGCCCTCCGCTAAATCAAAGATGCCTGTGTGTTGTAATGGACGATCCCACGGGACGTAGATTACGCGCTTTGTACCACGTTTATTGCCAAATTGAATCCGCATATACATCGATTCAAACTTTGTCTTTGCTTTTTTCATCAATTGAGCGCCCTCCGCGTCGGTAACAGCGTAGCTATATATGGTATAGTAACCAGATGTTGGAGTTTTTATGGTAAAATGTACATCTGACTCCGCGCGTTCAGCGTTTATTGATGCGGTGATATTAGGCTTTAGTGTAATTCCGGTTTTGCTTGTCAATCGTTCATCAGCGATGACCTCACTTGTCTTGTCGTTAATACTCATGCTTCGGACGTCAATCTTCACAGGATTATCTACAGGGACCAAAATTGTCTTTTTATTTTGGGCAGAAATTGTGGGAACATAAAGTAACGATAGGACCAATAGAAAGAGGAAAATCGTTATCAGTCTCTCAAGTTTTGAATGTAAAATCATATGCTACATTTAGGTTGTTTGTATACGTTTAAGATCTCGAATAGTTTAGTTAATATGGACTAAGCTTAGATTGATATATGGATTATAAACTGATTTATTATATCTTTATCGTGTTGCTGAAAACACTCTTTCACTCAACCCGGTCACGTAACCGGTGTCAATGCAGACCAATCATTTTAATATTCTTTTCGATAGATTATGTATCCCTACTTGGCGTCAAAAAGGTATGCCTTGCGCTATTGTGATTTTCAGGGCTACTCCGTTAACTTTATTGGTACAAAGCTTAGTCTAAGTTTGTTTTTGCGATTAACTGGCTAATATTCAGAATGGTAATGTAAAGCTAATATAATGAATCGACAGTGTAATTTGCCAATTCTACTGATTAAAAAATTAATGGCATTTGAATAATGAATTCAATTCTATATAAACGAATTTGAAATTAAACTAATGCTTATAGTTCGTAGATCTCTGTTTCTAGCTCAATAATATCGGTATCTTCCTTTGCTACGATTCTAACTTTGGGCTTGCTTTTTTGATAGCGTACACTCACAAAAACCACATTTTCTTTGTCTCGAATAATTGGATAAATACGTTCATTGTTGATTTCTACTTCCAACGATCCCTTTAACTTGATACGTAATAGTAGCCCACCGTATTCGGCCTCAGATCCTTCTTTTATCAGTTCTTCACCGGAGGCTAAGAGAAATCGACCTTTCGATTTTCCAAAGTCGTTTGTAGACCATTTTTTTCTCGCTTTCAGCTTTGTTCCTGTCAAACTGAAGTCTGTTAGTAGAATAGAAATTCCATTACTTACCGCCTGTGATTCGAATGGGCTTTTGAAGATGGATGATTGAATCTCATAGCCATGGGCTCTGAGTTTTTTACAAAAGCTTGCTGTTAACAATTCTTTCCGCATAGTGGAAACACCGCAACGGCCACCAATACTTTGTAGTCTTTCAATTGTCCCAGTTGTATCTCTGCCGAGGTCAACCAAAATCAAACAATCAGAAATCTTTCGTGCAGCCTGCGCTAGTTGAGTGTCTGAATTAAAGCAGATCCAGTTGTCTCCCATAATCTTTTGTGCCATTTCATAGGATTCAAAGACCGCACTATGTAGCATAGGCACGATTTTTTGTTTTTTACAAGCAAGCAGAAGCTCTTCCAAGGTTGGAATAGGTAGACGCAAGGATTCCTTACTCGATTGTATAACGTATTTTTCACGCAGTTCTTTGTAGGTAATTTTAGACACCTCAATCGGAGTGGAGATCTCTGAATAGTCAATTGCGTTTCGCATGGTGCGGTTAATAGTCTTATCGTGCATGATGACCATCACACCATCTGATGTGTACTGAACGTCGCATTCAATAGATTGATAGCCATAGCGTTTCGCCATTTCAACAGCGGCCACGGTGTTTTCGGGGATATCATAATCAAACCAAGCGCCTCGATGGGCAACTAAATAGGGAAGATCTTGGGCTGTAATTTGGAAGCTATTCGATAGCAACAGTAAGACGAATAATAACTTAAGCAGTATGCGGTTCATGAGTTTGGGTTTAGGAACTAGGATTGTAAATATCCCAGATTCGTCTGGATTATTTATATACCAATTTACGGAATAAAATATCCAATTCAATAAGAAATATCGACAGTTTTGATTTTTATAAACTTACTCGTATCCCATACTTCTCAAATATTATTGAACTAAGACCTGTTAGATAAATGTTCAAAATTCTTTTTAAGGTAAATCACAAATGTATGGAGGGTTCAGACGGTGGTTTTTATAGGTTACTATAAGAATACGGACTGCGCTTTAATCTTCCGAATTTCGTCTAATGACAAATAAGAGTAAGTTAAAAGTTAATATTTTGAACGCCTACAGTCATTTAAACGAAGAAAACTCCTGATTTAAACACGTTATATAACTGAAATATGCAATTTAACATAAATATGTTGTGTTAAAACGTTGATTAGTAGTTTAGTGGTGTATTAATTCAGCGTAATGATATAATTTCTAAATATTATTTTTAACAAAAATTGTTCTTTTTTTCGATGTTAAATGATCTTAAATTAGTATAAGAAAATCGAATGTCGACGATCTCATTCATGTTAACATTTTCGATTAATAGACCGATTATTTTTTACTAAATCTAAAGAAAGGAATTTATGAAATAAATTAAAATACCTACTATACACCAAATTAACCAAAAAGATAATATAATAAAACCCTAGGAAAAATAAAATTAGGAATGCGCAATTATTGTGCTTTTTGACCGACTGTTGCTCGGGGGAGATCCTTATGCTGTATTGATTTCTTAATAGTTATTATATTTTAAAAGAATTAAATATTACCGACCGTGAGATCGCGTGCAGAGTTGTTCTGACTTGGCGATTCGCGACAATTAACTAAGTCCTAAATTATGAAAAATAAACTTATGCTGCTCGCATACATATTGATGTATAGTGCTGCCTCCAGTTACGCGGAAGATGGTCAAAGGCGGGTCGTATTGAACACTAAAATTGACCTGAACAGGTTTGCCAATAAATCGATACAACGCATTGTTACTGGATCTGTTTTTGACGAGTCCGGAAAAACAGTTGCTGGTGTTAGTATTCGTGTGAAAGGCTCTACACGCGGAGCCGTGACCGATAAGGATGGGAAGTTTGAGATTCAAATTAACGAAGACACCGAAGTACTCATTTTATCTTCTGTCGGCTATGTGACGAAAGAAGTTCCTGTTGGGAAAGAAACGGTGCTACAAATCAAATTAATTGAAGATGCTCAAAACGCCTTAGAAGAAGTCGCTGTCGTAGCCTTTGGAACACAAAAGAAAGAGAGTGTCATCGGGTCAATTACCACCGTTAGTCCAAAAGATTTGAAGATTCCCTCAAGTAACTTGACACAAGCATTGGCAGGTCGGGTTGCCGGTGTAATCGCGTATCAAAGAAGCGGTGAACCGGGAGCTGATAATGCTGATTTCTTTGTTCGGGGTATTACGACCTTTGGGAATAATACGAGGCCACTCATATTAATTGATGGTATTGAACTTACGACGACCGATCTAGCGAGATTGCAACCCGATGATATTGAGTCATTTTCAGTAATGAAAGACGCTACAGCAACGGCCTTGTATGGTGCACGTGGCGCAAATGGCGTTATTTTGGTCATTACGAAACAAGGTAAGGAGGGGCGAGCGAAGATATCATTGCGTGCAGAGAATTCGATTTCTGCCCCTACGAGCAACGTTAAACTCGCAGATCCAATAACCTATATGGAAATGGCTAACGAGGCTACATTGACTCGAAATCCGCTCGCGGCATTACCATATTTGGAGGAAAAGATTGAGAACACTAGAAACAACGTAAATCCATTAGTATATCCCGCAAATGATTGGCGAAAGATGCTGTTTAAAGACTTTACAAACAATCAACGATATAACTTGAATGTCAGCGGCGGGGGTGGAGTCGCGCGATACTATGTTGCTGGAGCATTTACCCAAGATAACGGAATGCTTAATGTCGACAAGCGCAATAACTTCAATAGTAACATCGATTTAAAGAGCTATTCGTTGCGTGCGAATGTCAATATCAATTTGACTAAGAGTACAGAATTGATTGTTCGATTGAGCGGAAATTTCGATGATTATAAAGGACCAATTGAGGGTGGCGAAGATTTGTATCGCAAGGTAATGCGTTCTAATCCAGTATTATTTCCGGCCTATTATCCAGTAGATGAAGATCATCAATATGTCGAGCATATTATGTTTGGTAATTATGACTTGAATAATCGATATGTTAACCCGTACGCAGACTTGGTGAGAGGTTATAAAGATCAAAGTCGATCACAGATGCTTGCTCAACTAGAATTAAAACAAGACCTGAGTTCAATTACTGAAGGGCTTTCTGTTCGCGGTTTGTTAAACTTAACTCGCCTTTCGAATTTTTATTATTCACGAGCATATAATCCATTTTATTATCAAGTTGGTTCATACGATTTTATAGCAAACAGCTATAAAATTGATCGCATGAACCAAAATGGAACGGAATACTTAGGGTTTAATGAAGGCCCGAAGACATTAAATTCTATGTTTTATTTCGAATCGGCGCTGAATTATAACCGCACCTTCGGTGAAAAACATAACATAGGCGGACTACTCGTTGCGACAGCTAGAGAAAGCTTAAATGCGAATGCGGGTGATTTACTTCAATCATTACCATCAAGGAATATGGGTTTATCCGGGCGTGCAACTTATGCTTATGATAGACGTTATTTCGCTGAGTTCAACTTTGGATATAACGGTTCGGAACGCTTTGATGTTAGAAATAGATTTGGATTCTTTCCATCGGCAGGTTTAGCATGGAGTGTTTCCAATGAGAAATTCTTCGAACCGTATCAAGATATCATTAGCAAACTAAGATTCAGATATACTTATGGATTAGTGGGGAACGATCAAATTGGTGATATAAGCGATCGTTTCTTCTATTTGTCCAATGTATCTATGAACGATGCATCGCGTTCTGCACGATTCGGACAAGATCTTTCTGAAGTGAAAAATGGTGTGCTTGTGACGAGATACGCCAATCCGAATATCACGTGGGAGCGTGCTACCAAGCAGAATGTGGCAATGGAGTTAAGCATGTTTAATAAGGCTAATTTAATCGTCGAATATTTCACGGAAAGAAGAGACAATATTTTGATGAATAGAGCAAGTATCCCGAATACCATGGGCTTATCTAGTGCTACAAAATCAAATGTTGGAGAGGCTAGTGGACGTGGAATAGACATGTCCTTAGACTATCAACAAGCATGGACAAAGGATTTATGGGCATCAGTACG